>NZ_PEBQ01000136.1 GCF_002738225.1 Acetobacter pomorum
GGCTACGGCGTGCCGGAGGGGATGCCGGAGCCATGATGCTGGATGCATACCGGCAGATTTTGTCTGACACCGAACCGGCCGTAAGGACTGTCATGCTCGAATTTCTTGAATCCGTTCGCATTCATTACATTTCGTCCTGAGCATTTTCTGTATTTCTGTCCATACTTAAACGAGGCGGCCGTCACGGACGGTGGTCGTCGTTCCATGATGCTGTTATGGACGAGTGAGAGTAATCTAATCTAACTTGAT
>NZ_PEBQ01000137.1 GCF_002738225.1 Acetobacter pomorum
ACATGGAGACAAAGTCCCGAAAACACGACCAAAAGTGTCGATGCTCGATTTCGACACTTATTGCACAAAAAACTCCGATTTCGACACTTTTTGACATGGAAATCGGGTAGATAGCGTCATACATGCAGAAAAGCGCCGAAAACACGACCAAAATGCAAGAGTTCAAAGGGGGTATGTCAGTGAGGCCATTTTTGCCCCCAAAACACCCCAAAATCGACCTCCAGAACACCCCCTCCAACACGACACTGGTAGAAAGAGAGAGAAGCACCACAAAACAAACATGCCATAAAACCCATCAGGATCGCCGTAGAGACGTGGAAGCGCCATTTAAGCTAATAGGCACCAGAAAAACGCCAAAACCCATTCAGGAGGCAATCCTGATGATTTTCTGTACAAGAGCCTTGCAAAAGAGACGCATATCATCATGAAAAGTGGAAAAAAATGCAGAAAAAAATAAAATTACAAAATAGAATGATGATATGTAATAAAATTTCAAGGATTAAAAAAAGTGGCACGATACCGTGTTTTTGGTGCAAGCACCGAAAAACACTTCTACCGATTGCGCGCCTGACGGCACCCAATCGGATCGCGAGACACCCCGCTCGCAGCGCGAAAAGCATTACAAATGAATACTTTATCGCAAAATATGTCGCGCAAGCACTCGTCCCAACCAACAAAAAAACTGCCGAAACACCGAGAATGATCTGTCATAAAAAATGCCCTTCCACTGCACGCGTTGCAAAAACTCTCAAAAAATAATTATCGAAATCGGAATATGGTCGAAATCGAAACGAAAAATTTTGCATGTCCGGTGATAGAGGGTCTTGCCGATGGCAGAGGCGGAATGTGCGTATAAAATTAACATTTCCACGGATTTGAGAGAGGCTTCATTTTCGAAATATGCCAGATGACGCAACAACGCGTTCAAATGTGTCGCCGAGAAACATGTATATTCTGTACAACATATCCGGTAAATCTGGTTTTTCATGACTTGATTTTTAGAAAAAGATCGCAGGACAGGTTTTTCCAAACGTTTGCAATCGTCTGAATATCCCTTTCGGGGCCGGAAACAGCCGATAAAGCGCACTTTGAGAATTACTGCAAAGCACTTCGTCTATACTTGTGGGCGGGAAAACTTACGCGTCTGTCTCAACTGTGTTTTTGCCGTGTTGCGGCGAGCAGATGTCAGCGTAAACGTGCGCATCATGGTGTCAGATATCCAGATTTTCTGGTGGCTTGCTGGTTGCATCGCTCATTACGCACGGTACGTGGACTCTCAGAAGCCTGTGACGCCTGCTTAGGAGAGAGCGTTCCCACGGAACTGTTCTGTCTGAAGCCGCATGTTTTCATAAGTGCATCGGGATTTGGAAGTTTACGAGGCTGCTCTGCCTGCCTCCCCAGAAAAGGAAGGCCCCTCAGGGGCCAGTTTCCTTCGTGAACTCCAATTCAGGATTATAGACATGGCGACGCTTTTGACAAAATTCCGTGCTCTCAGGTCAACTTTTTCCCCGTTTTACCCAACGGAGCATGATCTTCAGGTGTATAAACGTCTGACCGAAGAACTGGGGGCCCCACCCAATGCCCATATCTGCCGCTTTCTTGGGGCGGAAGGGCAGCATCTTGTCTTTCTGGGAGATAGCGGTACGCGCGAATGGGCTCGCGTGCAGCGTCTTGCAGCGCAGCGCTGGCCCGGTCTGCCTCATCCCGGTCTTGTCGCCAGAGACGGGAAGACCATGGACTCCCTGCCTGAACGTATTGTCTATGACATGCTGCAGGGGCTTTTGCGCCGTCATATGAAGCTGGATGTGCATCAGCCCATCCTCCGGCAGGCTGGTGATTACCGTGCCGACATGACACTGAGAAAAGGCAAGGCCTCTCTCTTCATCGAGGTTGTCGGGTGCTGCGGATCTGATCGTATCACGCGCAACCAGAAGGAACAGGAATGGCTCCAGCGGTTTGATAAGCGCATGGCGTTTTACCGGGCACATGCGATTGCGCCCGTGTGTATCTGGCTGGATCAGTTTGCCCAACCCGGAACGCTGCGGAAGCTGTGCATCAATCTGGTGGATACAATTGCGCTTGAGGGAGCCCGATCATGAACAACATGACACAGGCTTCCCAGAAGCTTCCGATCTGGAAACAGGGCACCATCCGGCTCATCGACATCGCACCGGGCGTGAGTGGGCGTTTTCGTCTCCGTCAGGGGCTGCCTGTCTCTCTGGCATGGTATGACATCCTCTTTCGTGAAGGACATATCCGCGTGGAAATCAATGGTCAGGTCTGTCACGGTCACCTCGAGGAGGTGCCGGGAGAGACGGGGGGATGCAGCCATGTCATCGATGACCGGCTGTTCAATGCGCTGTTCCCACACGGACAGACACTGCCTCTGTGTCTTGCAGGCTATAACATGGCGTTCCTGCACACTCTGCTCGGGGCGCCATGGGATGAGCCGCCGTATCTGTTGTGTCTGTATAAAATGTCCCGCATGTTCGATTTGGGCAAAACGGGGGATTATACGCTGGCTGAAATCGCCGAGTATACGGATCCTGAAGTGCATGTTCCGTGGTATGAGAATGAAGCTCTGACACGCGTGGAACTCGGGCGCGTTGTGCTGCGCAAACTTCTTTCGATGTGCCGGCTGAACATGATGGTGGCGCTCTCTGGGGCCAAGGTGCCGCCTCCACCGACGTCAGAACCGTTTGGCAAGATCCGTGGGTGGCAGCAGATGGAAGGCGGGGCCTTTCGGGACTTCGAATAAACGCTCAGGCGAGCATCACGTCTGAGCGGTGAGGGGACTGCAAAGACATGCAGTCCCCTTTTATTTTTGAGACTTTACATGCAGGAGGCGTGAATACCAAAGAACACCCGGAGTATCGGGTTTTGTACCGTGAGGTACTATATTACTTCATGTCTTGAAGAAGCTTTCGAGGAGCATTGCCTCTCTCCCCATAAAAGGAAAAGCGTTGAACGCGTTTGTGTCATCGGGGCTCCCGTGTCACTGCGCGCGAGGCGTGTTTTCGTGTCTTTTGTGAGGATAACTTCTTTTCGAAGAGTATTTTCTCCATGTCAAATCAATTTCTCGTGAAACAGGACCCGCATCTCCTTGCTCATGAAGCTCTGCTGCAGATCCGCGATGCGCTTCTGCCAGCGCTGCAGGGCGTGCGCGATGGGAAAAACCACCATGTGGACGGGATCATCCTGCTGACGGAGCGTCTTGTAAAAGATCTTGACGCTGCCTGTGACGCGCTGGATGCGGCATCGCGAAGCTGACACACTCCCGGTCTTCTGCCTGTTCTCAGGCAGAAGACTTTCTCTGATCTGAATAAGCTCTTTGAATTGCCCGAAGTTTCTTATGAAGTAGGACAGTTTTTAAGTCAGACCCGGACAATCCATTTCAGTCTCAGCCATGTTCTTGTTGTTCATCAACCAATTTTCTG
>NZ_PEBQ01000138.1 GCF_002738225.1 Acetobacter pomorum
TGTCGCGATTTTGAGCAGTCGTGCGCGTATGGTGCCACAGGTCGCCGTCTCCAGGCTGGTCTGGCCAAGGGCCAGTCTTTGCAGAGCGGTCAGCAGGACATAGGCTGCGGCCGAGAACCACAGCCGGAGCTGGTTGGCCCGGATGGTGTGGGACGAGGTCCTGTCTGAGAACAGATCCATCTGGCATTCCTTGATGCGGTTTTCCATATCCCCG
>NZ_PEBQ01000139.1 GCF_002738225.1 Acetobacter pomorum
GACGGTTGCCTGTGTAAAGAGGAGTATCTCCCCTTGAAACAGACAGACCCTCTGTCGCCTCCGCCTGCATCCTTTGCAGATCGTCTTGGAATTCCCGCGCCTCTGTTCTGGGGCTTTGTGGGGCTTCTGTTCTTTATGATTGGTGATGGCGTAGAAGCCGGTTACCTTGCGCCTTATCTGGAAGCGCACGGTACATCTTCCGGCAATACCGCGCTTTTGTTTACTATTTACGGTGTTACCGTTTCCATTTCCGCCTGGTTATCTGGCCCATTGTCTGATCTCTGGGGCCCCAAACGGGTTATGTGGATTGGCTTGATCATATGGGCCATTTTTGAAGTTATCTTTCTAGCCTGTGGCGTTGCAGTTAACAGCTACCCCATTATGCTGCTAGCTTATTCCCTCCGTGGTTTGGGGTATCCGCTTTTCACTTACGGCTTTCTGGTCTGGATTGCTGCGGCCACTCCTCCGCGTCAGCTTGGTTCTGCAGCTGGCTGGTTCTGGTTTGCTTTTTCAGGCGGCCTGCCTACGCTTGGCTCTCTGTTCGCCAGCTTTGCCATTCCTGTTATTGGAGAAATGGCTACTTTCTGGTCTTCTCTGGGTATGGTTGTGTTTGGCGGCCTGCTGGCGCTGTTGCTTACGCGTGAACCTACTGGCTCCCAGCGTCTGGCAGCCCCCAACACCCCAGCCAAGGAAATATTTTTTAGCTCCATCAGCATTCTCTGGCGCGAACCCAAAACGTTTGTGGCCATGCTGGTGCGTACAATTAACACCTCATCAGAATATGCTTTTCTGGTGATTATGCCGACTTTCTTTACCAAAGTTGTGGGCTTTACGCTTTCGCAGTGGCTGCAGCTTCTGTCCATCGTTTTTCTGTCCAATATTCTGGTAAATCTGTTTTCCGGCATTTCAGCAGACAGACTGGGACACCGTGAAGTTGTGGCTTTTGGTGGTGGCATTGGTGCTGCCATTATGGTGCCAGCCTTTTACTACGTGCCGCAAATGTTTCCCGGCAACTTTATGGTAGCTGCCATTGTGGGGGCCCTGTACGGCGCAACACTGGCTGCTTTTGTGCCGCTGTCCGGTTTAGTGCCCCAGATCTGCCCGAAGGAAAAAGCTGCAGCTCTTTCTGCTCTGGGGTTGGGTGCTGGCGCCAGCACATGGGTTGGCCCGGCCATTGTAACGTGGTTTGAATCCTGGCACGGCGTTGAAGGTATTATCTGGATTTTCTCTGGCCTGTATGTGGCCTCGGCCCTGATGACCATGTGCCTGACCATTTCACCAGAAGCACGCCGCTATCTGAAAAAAATCTCTGATCGGGAAAAGCAGAACCGTGCTGCTGCACGCGGTGATATTGCTGAAGAACTATCCCTTAGCAAACAGTCCTGAACATCATTTTCTTTAGATTGCAACGCTAACAAAAGCCTCATCCAATTCTGGATGAGGCTTTTTTGTGCTCTACAAAAACCAGACACTCAACAAATCTCAGGTTTTCGCACCGATTATTGGTTTGGAAAGCAGATCAAGCGCCAGAAACGCCTTCTCCCACCATCTCCAGCGGGTTCACGACTTTATCAAACGTTGCCGCATCTACATAGCCGGATTTCAAAGCTGCATCTTTAAGGGAAAGATCATGCTCCATGGCAATATGGGCAATTTCTGCAGCTTTATCGTATCCTATTACAGGCGCTAATGCTGTCACAAGCATAACGGACCCACCGACATTCTGTTTAAGCCGCTTTTCATTCAGTTGCGTGCCTTCTACCGAATAGACGCGGAAATTATGGCAGCCATCAGCCAGAATACGGATACTGGCAAGGCAATTGGCCAATATAACTGGCCGCATAACATTTAAATCCAACTGACCCTGGCTGGCTGCAAAAGCAATTGTATTATCATTACCCATAACTTGTGTTGCAATCATCACCATTGCTTCACATTGGGTGGGGTTTACTTTGCCAGGCATAATGGAAGATCCCGGCTCATTTTCAGGCAGATGCAATTCTCCCAATCCACACCGAGGACCAGAAGCCAGCCAACGCATATCATTGGCAATTTTAAGCAATGGCACAGCCAGACCACGCAACCCGGCTGATGTTCTGGCCATGGCATCCAATCCGCTTAATGCTGCAAATTTGTTGGGTGCTGTCACAAAGGGCTGGCCTGTCAACTCAGCTATGCGCGCTGCTATCGCTTTGCTGAAGCCTTTGGGAGCATTTAATCCCGTACCTACAGCAGTGCCCCCTGCAGCAAGTTCAAACAGTGCTTCACGATCTTTTCGCAAAGCCTCAAGTGCATCTTCCAGCATTTGCACCCAGCCGGACCATTCCTGCCCCACTGTTAAAGGCACGGCATCCTGCAAATGGGTGCGCCCGATTTTAACAACATCCATCCATTGCTCTGCCTTCTGGCGCAAAGCTTCAATAAGCTTTTCTACGCTGGGCAAAAGCCGCTTCTCAATTTCCAGCAATGTTACGACATGCATGGCCGTGGGGAATGAATCGTTGCTGGATTGGCCCATATTCACATCATCATTGGGGTGAATGGGCGTTTTGGAGCCAATTTTTCCGCCTACAAGCTGAATGGCGCGGTTTGCAATCACCTCATTCACATTCATATTTGTCTGGGTGCCAGACCCTGTCTGCCAGACAAAGAGTGGAAAATGCGCATCCAGTTTGCCCGCTGTTACCTCATCAGCAACTGTGGCAATCAAATCAGCTTTCCATTGCGGCATCCGTCCTTCCGCTGCATTTACCAACGCGGCCGCTTTTTTAACAATGCCATAGGCATGATACAGCGGAAGCGGCATGTGTTCTGTGCCAATGGAAAAATGCACCAGACTGCGCTGCGTTTGCGCTCCCCAGTATTTATCGGCCGGAACATCTATGGCTCCCATTGAATCCCGTTCCTGCCGAACACCTGTGGCCTGAATACCTACAGGACAAAAACGAATTTGCGGATTATTGCTCATGATACATTGCCTCCCTGCCAGATCATTATGTCGAGCTGGCTTTCTGGTTTGGGCAGCATAGACCTCTTCCGCGTCTAAAAATGAGGTCACAACAATCACATTTAGACGATTGTCATTATGGTAAAATATTTATCGAAATTATGAAATTTATATATGCGGATTATTTTGTTTCTCTCATTTTATTTACTCTGAAACGCCAAGAAACAAATATGCGTTATTTATGTATCTGAATTTAAATACACATTTAGTTTGCAACACACACTTACAAAATCATATACAATACAAAAATCCATATAAAACATGCATTTCTGTTATGAATTTGGGCATTTTACATACTTGCTATAACTAAACGTTTATTCTACACGCTTTGTTCATATCATTCAAAAGGTCGTTATGTTTGACGCCTTATACGGATATGGCTCGATGCATGATTCCATAGAAAATTATCATGCAAATAATTTTGTCGTGAAATGGTACAGCATTCAAAGTGCACATACCGTGAAAAATATGAGAAAACTGTTACTGACAGGAAGCCTGCTAGCTGGCACCATATTGCTATCTGCGCCCGCACTGGCTGATGACGCACAGGAACTGGCAGCAATTAAAGCGGAAATGCGCCGGTTAGCTGCCCAAGTGCAGGCCATTGAATCCCGTCAGGCCAAACGGCACCCCGGCTCCAGTGGGTCTGTACACAGTGTTGCACATGGCGCAACAGCATCTTCAAGCATTAAACCCGGAAATAAACTGGCAACTGCCTATACAAATCAACCAGACCGGGAAGATCCTTCTATCCGTTTTTCACCAGATGAAGGGCCTGTTAAAACAGCATCTGATACACATGGAGGTACAGCCAAGGGTGGTCTGGGCTTTAAATGGCTTCCTGCAGCTTCTAGCGATGATACGGAAGAAAAGACCCATTCGTCCATCGATCTTTCCTCTGCCAGCCCAACTGCCATTACACAGACGGAAGTTGACAGGCTTCCGCCCATTTTCAGCATTGGTGGCATATCTGTAAAGCTGGGGGGCTTTATAGATATGTCCAACATCTGGCGCAGTTCAAACATGACCAGCGGCCCTGCAACGGGTTGGGGCAACTTCCCTTATGCCAACAGCCCTAACCATGGGCTTTCTGAAGAACGTCTTTCCGCCCAGCTCAGCCGTCTGTCTATTTTAATGGAAGCCAATCCCAGCAAATCTTCTCGTTTGCAGGCTTATGTTGAAAGTGATTTTGCAGGTTCTGGCAGCACCACCAACAGCGTGCAGATTAACGGTTACACGCCGCGCTTGCGGCAGGGTTACTTTACCTTCACCCAAAAAGATTGGGGCCTGCATATTCTTATGGGGCAAGCATGGAGCTTGGCAACCAACTACGCCAAAGGCATTATTCCCCGCCAAGAAGAATTGCCGGCAGTTACGGATAACAACCAGCTTCCTGGTATTGTCTTTACACGCGTGCCTCAAATCCGAATTGGTAAGGACTGGAACCAAAAGTACTGGCTTGGCCTTTCTATTGAAGATCCGCAGGCAACCGTTGGCTTTTCCTCTTCCATCAGTTCTGGCAGCACCATTCCTGCCGCACGCGGGCAGGCTGATGGCGCACGCGTTTACTATGCCAACACCGGGGGCATGTTGCTGAATGCTGCAACAAATTACTCCTACAACCCTGTTCCTGATATGATCCTAAAAGCTGCAGCAGATACATCTTTCGGCCATTACGAAGTTTTTGGGCTGGCCCGCTGGTTCCGCTCTTTGGCTGTTGAACCAGGCACAACCACCACCAAAAAACATACCCATTTTGGCGGCGGTGTGGGCGCAGGCATGACAGCTCCCCTAGGCACCAACCGTCTGCATCTTACAGGTGATATACTGGCCGGAGATGGCATTGGCCGTTATGGCCCAACCCAGATACCAGACACAACATTCAATGGCCGAGGGCAACTGACACCTGTTCCCGAAATTATGGGATCTCTTGGTTTGGTCGGGCACCCCAATTCTTCCGTGCTGCTCTATACTTATGGTGGCGTAGAGGCTTCTGGCCGCAAACGCTATATTGGTGCAGACGGCAAACAATATGGCTATGGCGTAAACGATTTGGATCTGGCCGGATGCGATGTGGAGTTTGGTGTCTGTAGTGCGCAAACACACACCCTCGCCTCCTTTACCGCTGGCGGATGGTGGCATTTTCTGCAGGGCCGCTACGGCAGCATGATGGCGGGTTTACAATATACTTTTGTACGTAAATTTGCCTTTAAGGGAAATGATGGGTTGGGCCATAGTGTAGACCCAGCAACATCAGGCAATACGGTTTATGTTACCTTTCGGTATTTTCCGTTCCAGTAAATACACAGTTTCAGCTCATGCCAAAACCTTTCATTTTACGGTAAAGGGTGGCACGGCTAATGCCCAAACCACGAGCTGCCTGTGTGACATTACCTTGAGAAACAGCTAGAGCGGAGCGAATAACGTTTTCTTCCGCTTTCTGAAAACTTATTTCCGAACCTTCTTCCAATTCTGTCAGCAAGTTAGGGTGTTCGGCAATGGTTTGATCTGTCCAGCCCATCCATTCCCGTGCGGCGTGCGTAGCACCTATAATTTCCCCCTGATTGTTAACAGACACCAAAGGTGCTGAGCACCCTCGGACAGACCCCAGAGTGAGTATTTTCTGCCCCGCATAACTGTTACGGAAAAGCTGTTCTTCAATACGTCGGCCAGATTGCGCGAGTGTTTCCATTAATAGCTTATCAACGGGTTGTTCTCTTTTGCCATTCATGGAGGCAAGATTGAGGGCTCCTGCCACGCGGCCTTGTGCATCAAATAAAGGGACAGCATAACTGATTAACAAAGTAAAACAGAAACGCCAGTGTGCACCATGCCCTAAAAAAATTGGGCACTTATCCTCTACACATGTGCCAATACCATTAGTGCCGGCTATGGCTTCGTTCCAAATCGCACCTTCTCGCAGGTTCAGACGGCGGCAAACAGAAAGGTGTGTTGCATCCACACAGCGCGCAAGAATCATGGCATCTGCATCTGCCAACAACACCATCAACCCCAAGCCCTGAACCAATGTAAAAAGGTGCTGCATTTCTTCTGCAGCCTGGCGCAAAAGCAAAGCGGACCGACTACTTACATGCCGAAATTCTGCACCACATAGCACTTCAGCCTTCCATTTCTGGGAAGGATCCAACTGATAAGATGTCTCACAGCGTATCCAGGACTTCTGTACTATTTCCTCTATTTTTTCTTTTTTAGAATCAGTGGGTTGAGAAATATACTGTGTATTCATTACAGAGGACTCTACCATATCCGACACGGACATTTTAAAGACGTTTCAAATGTTGTTTCCTCTTATACATAAAAAATATAACTCTCATAGGTATGTGTGGGCTCTATTTTCTATACTTTCTGAGGAATAAATTTTTTGTTATAAATTGAGAGTATTTACTGACATCAATAAACGAATTTTATGTAACATACATTCATTTTCGAAGTACTTTTCCCTTCAAAAGAATACGATTAGCAGGTGTTATCACGCGTGCCTGTTGCGTTTACAAATCACAATGGCAAAACGCATAAAGGCAAGCATCAGCCACCTTCTATCAAATACATCTGAATATTCTGATAAGTAACAATAACTGGCAAATAAACGCGTAGTGTGGGGCCCAGAAACACTGGAGCCCCACGTTGTGACACGTTACTGAGGTGTGGAAGCTTTCTCACCATCCAGTGTATAAGCGATAATATAATCACCACTTCTGGTGCCAAGACCACCGTGGCCACCTGCGGCAATCAGCACATATTGCTTGCCACCAGATTCATAGCTCATCGGGGTTGCTTGCCCTCCTGCGGGCAAACGGTCACGCCAGATAACCTTACCCGTCGCCAAATCAAAGGCGCGCAGATAATCATCCGCTGTTGCTCCCATAAACACCACGCCACCTTTGGTAACAATGTTGCCGCCAATATTATACATACCGGTAGGTAAAGGCAGGTTGTTATGGGTACGAAAAGGCCCAGTATCACGTGTTGTGCCAACAGGGTGCTGCCAGACAATCTTCTTGGTTACCAGGTCAATGGCTGTCAGCGTGCCCCAAACTGGCCCTTTACAGGGAATCTGCAGCGGGTTCAGCCAAGGGTTAGTCAGCGCAATGTATGGTGTACCGTAATCTGGAGAAACAGAAAGCGCATCACCTTTAGGCGCTGGTTCCTCCCCGCTTCCATTCCATTTGGGCAGTGTTCCTGCTTGCTCTAGCCCTGTACGTCTTTCCAGTTTGATGCGGAAAGGCAGATAGCTTGCATTGGCCAGCATGATCTTGCGCTGGGGGTCAATAGTAATGCCCTGCCAATCTATAACACCGTAAAATGCTGGATAAACAATGGTTGTTTTGCCTACATGCGGTGGTGTGAACTGCCCTTCGTAAGCAGACTGACGGTACTGGATACGGCAAATCATCTGGTCCAGCAACGTTGCCCCCCACATATCAGACTCTTTCAGATCTGCCGGTGTGAGAGAAGGCATGGCAACAGGGTAAGGTTGTGTAGGCGATACGCGATCATCCGGCGCATGGCCAGCAGTGGGTACCGGCTTTTCTTCAACCGGATAGCCTGGAACCGGTGTTCCGGTACGGCGATCAAGAACAAAAAATTCGCCACGCTTGGTGCTTTGCACCAGTGCAGGAATCTGTTCCCCATTTGCGCCCGGAAGTTCCACCATGGATGGTCCGGATGGAATATCCATGTCCCAAAGATCATGATGCACAGTCTGGTATGTCCAACGACGTTCACCCGTTACAATATCCAAGGCAATTGTGGCGGAAGATGTGGCATCGTCAAACGGGCGGCGGCTTCCGCCCCAGTTATCTGGCGGAGCATTCCCTGTGGGAATGTAAACAAGCCCCAGATTAAGGTCTGCCGTGTAAACACCCCAAGCATTGGGCGTATCACGCGTTAGCTCATCATTCGGGCCAGGCTTCCATGTTTCTGGTGTATGGCCTGCATCCCACGCCCAGGCAATTTCACCTGTTGTGGCATCAAACGCACGAATAGCGCCTGAAGGCTCAAAGTTGGCCTGATTATCAAAAACCCATCCACCAGTGATGACACGATTTTTGGCTACCATTGGAGGAGAGGTTACAAAATGAAACCCATGCGGCACATGCCCCAGATACTGACGCAGGGAAATAAAGCCGTGATCACCAAAATCTTCACAGGGTTGCCCGGTTTCTGCATTGACTGCGACCATGCGCACATCAGCTACCGGTGAGTAAATGCGGTTACGGCAGTTTGTCTGAATTTCATCCGGGATATGATAATAAGAAACACCGCGACAAGCCAGATAAACGTTTTTATCCAAGTCTGCAGTGGCCGGATGTGGGTCAAACTTCCACTTTACCTTCCCTGTCGCAGCATCCAACGCCATCACCCAGCTATGGGGGGTGCACATGTAAAGTGTATCACCCACTTTAATAGGTGTAAGTTCAAGATTGAACTCATGCCCTTGGTCAGGCCCAGCCACTGTGCCTTCCCCTTGCTGCTGCACGTCTCCTGTACGTGTTACCCATGCGCGCTTCAGATGCGAGATGTTGGAAGCCGTAATCTGCCCCAATGGGGTATAGCGGTCTCCCCCAACAGTCCGGCCATAGGCGGCCCAATCTCCATCAGGCACCCCTGTGGATGCCTCATCAGACTGGCCACTTGCCATCATACGCTCTGCTGGCACGGTGCCATCAATGGAATAAGAACTAAAGCAGCTTGCTAGCACCACAAGGCCAGAAACCGCCAAAGCCCCCAAAACGTCACGCTTATCAGCAAGCCAGCTCTGGCCAGAGCGCCAAACACCCGGCAGCAACAACCATGCACCTAGCCCGATAAGTGTGAACAGACGAACTTCCAGCCCCCAGATATTCAGCCCAACTTCACATACAGACCAAATGGTGGCTACAAGCAGCAAAACTGCATAGAGCCGCATAGCCAAAACAGGCTTGCGAAACCCGCTGATAGCGGCCCCCAGCATGACGCCACCCGCAATAATATAAAACCAGGAACCACCAAGAAACAGAAGTTCCGCGCCGCCAAAAAAGAGGAAAAGCCCCACAATGGCTAGCAGAATAGAGGTTATAAGCGAGAATAACCTCGTCTGACTCTCTCGCATACTCGTGTTCTTTCTACAGTTTCACGAGCCGCTATGGGCTGCACTTTTGTAAAGCCCGTATGCCCTAGCGACCGATGGTCCTGCACAACATGAAAAAACGCAAAATCAATATACTTTTGTTCTGTTTTTCACACGAGATTGTAGAGAAGATCGCCAACTGTCTCACGGATGAAACAGTTGGCTAGATAAGCTGTTATAACCCCAGTATTTCTATCGCTTCGATAAAGTCAGAATGCCCATGTTGCATCACAACTGAACCAAAGCATGTTGTTTGTGCCGTTATTCACGGTTGGGTTTTGCACAGTGCCCGCCTGGTTAAAAGGCCTTGTACCGTTAAGAGATTTATCCAGCCGGATTTCTGGCCGAATAGTAAAGCCACCCAAAGCAAGCCTTTTGTTCACAAACTCAGGCCTGTAGGCCACGCCTAGCGTGAGTTCTCCATACGTGGTTGGCAGGGCATTATAATAAGGAAAAGGCTTGTTACTTAACGCTTGCGTAAGGGAGTTGAAGCTGGAGTATTCTGTAATCACCCCACCTGTATTATCGCGGAACACCTCTCCGCGTGCATTCAATGTCAGCCAAGGGTGAATATCGTAGGAAAAATAGGTTGTTACCCCATAGGCATCATCCCGCAGGGCATCATCATGTAAATAAGTGCCATCTACAGAGACAGTCATCTTATCATTAATATGATACGTAGCCATAACATCCGCATTATACTGCATAAGACTATTGGCCTGTTTGCCAATACCTGCGCTTACCCACCCGGTCGGTGAAACAATTGTGCGGCCGTTATTTCCCTGCGGTCCAAAATGGCCAATGGCATGCACGTCCAGCTTACCGTCCATCAGCTTGTTCCATGCCAAACCAAAATAACCTTTAGGTTTGTTATTATTGCCCGATGCCCCGAAGGTTGTAGAGTTCCCCGCATCTATACCCAATATCCAGTCCATATGGCGCGTGAGATGCATGGTGGCCAGAATACCCACTGTCTGGAACGGCACTATATAGTCTGATGCATAGTTATATGTATAAAAAGGCCGCGCAAGTGCGGGCGTGCCCTCGGCTCCCATAATGCCGTACATCTGGCCAATCTGCACATCAATGCCGCGTTTGAATATCCACGGAAGATGCACATCCAGATGTGCCTGCGTAGGTGCCCACTGATACAAACCGTGTAAAGAACCAGCCCCCATCCCGATTGTGGGGTCAAACCGCGCATCGGAACCATACATGGCTTCCAGCACAAAGCCGATCCCATACCCGCTCCCGACCGACGTAACGGGATGGGAAAGTGAGCCAATAATCTGGTTTAATGTAACCGTATTGGCGCGATCTGAATAATACTGCGCAAAGTTGCGGCCAGAACGCGTCCAGGGGTTTCCGGAAATTCCAGCCTCTATTGTTACGTGCCCTTCCAGCCCTTCCCAATATGTTGGCGTATGCCCTGGTTGGACATGGAACAGATTGCCCGCACGGGGCTTCATGGCTTCATCTTCTTCAGAAAGAGAGGTTGCTGGAGGTTCCTCTCCATCTGTTGGCGTGCCAGCCGCTTTTTCTGCTTTTTTAGACTGCACCGTTTGGGCCAAATCCCCCACCTGCACCTGTGCTGCTCCAGATGTTTCCGCCCGCGCTGTTACCACACCAGCCTTACACACAAATGCAACGCAACATGAAAGCAATACAAATTTGGAAACACTCATATTATTTATTTTTTTTAACATGTATCACTTCTCTTGCGCACCAGAAACAGTGACGAATACAAAATTTATTGTCATGCACTTGAATTTTTACAAACACACAACAGATTTAACAGCATTATATTTTTGCTGCATTTACACGGCCAAAACGTCCGTTTCGAATTGGGAATAATATAGCGTGCGCAAAAAGGCAATCCTTCAAACACAAAAATAAATATCGTTTTCAGCGCTATTCCTGCTGTTAAAGCGCCATTTTTGCCGTTTCTACCCTTTGGCCAGATCTTTTCTGCATAATGTCCTGGAAACTTTTTTGGCCTTGTTACGTTTTGCGTAAGCTTTTACGGCCACAACAGATCATGAGGTATTTCTAAATTTTGTATATTTTTACATAAGTTTTTTCGTTTTTAAAATGTCCCTAAAATATTGGATATTTTTACGTATAAATTACATGCTTATATTTGCAGAAATTACTTATATATTTATTATACATATATTGTTGTAATAAATCATAAATACGTGCGTGCACGGTATAGAATTGCATACTGATATGCGAAATTTGCATGCCATCCTGTTTTTCGATTACAAGAGATAACTCTTTTCAACAATCTAAAGGGCGGAACAACACAGCAATGACATCGCTTTTCACGGATGCCACACTTTTTGTTTTCCTTCCTTGGGTGCTATGGCGTCTTTTGCACAAAGCACTGCCTATTGTTGTATTGCCTATCCTTATTGGCATTCTTCTAGCTGTCTGGCATGCACCCGTTAAGGAACTGGGTATTCCCTCTTTTTATGGTGATACTATTGGGTGGATTGCCGTATTGGTGCTGGCTTTTACCGCAGGCTTGGAAATGTGGCAGCATCCAGAAGGAGATACATCTGCCCATGCTATTGCCTCCCCTTCGTTAGGCCGCCTGTTAGCTGGTGCTGGTGTGGCCTTAGGTATTCCTTTCTTGCTTGGTTCTATCTTGGCATATACCTGTTTTTTGCCCTTGCATGGATGGCAGGCACCTCAAGCCTCCCCACTTATTGCGGCAGCTTCTATCGGGCTATGCATTTCTGTAAGCGCACTTCCTGTTTTGATCGGTGTTGTAAGAGAGCTTGACGCCACGCAACGTCCATTAGGGCAATTGGCACTTAAACTTGCCGTTGTGGATGATGCCGCACTCTGGATTGGCTTGGCCGTATTGCAATTTGCCGAAAAAGGCTCTGCCGCCCTGCATGGTTGGACGGGATTGGAGTTTCTGGCCATTGCATTATTGGCCGGATTGGCCGCCGCTGGTAACTGGGCCTCTCGTCATTTTCGTCATCCCCCCATGTGGATTATCTGGGTAACTGTTCCCATTTATCTGGTAGCGGGATCATGGGCCAGCATGCAGCTTGGATTACATGAGCTTATTGGCGCGTACTTTGCGGGCGCTATCATGCCGCCCAGTTGGGTCAAACGCCTTCCCATAGAACAGGTGGGAACATTCGCTTTAATCTGGCTTGCCCCTTTGTTCTTTGGGCACAGCGGCCTACGAATAAATGGAGACGCCTTAACATGGCCTTCCATTATTGCTTCTTTTGCTTTGGTTGCTGTTTCAATCCTCACCAAGATTGGTGCAGTCTACGTGTTTCCGCCAGCCCCGGGCCTTAAACCCAGGCAGGCTTTGGGCATTGGTGCCTTGCTACAGTGCAAAGGTCTTATGGAAATTGTTGCCGCCACCATTTTGCACGAACAAGGTATGCTATCTGATTTTGCCTTTGCATCTCTGATGGTTCTGGCCGTCATTTCCACTATATTAACAGGCCCTCTTTTTCGACGCGGAAATCTCACAGAAGGGTTGTACATCGGGTTAGATTATGAAAAAGTCTGTTTTGCACAAA
>NZ_PEBQ01000140.1 GCF_002738225.1 Acetobacter pomorum
GACGGTTGCCTGTGTAAAGAGGAGTATCTCCCCTTGAAACAGACAGACCCTCTGTCGCCTCCGCCTGCATCGTTTGCAGATCGTCTTGGAATTCCCGCACCTCTGTTCTGGGGTTTTGTGGGGCTTCTGTTCTTCATGATTGGTGATGGTGTAGAAGCCGGCTACCTTGCCCCCTATCTGGAAGGGCATGGTACATCTGCCGGCAACACCGCACTTTTGTTTACCATTTACGGCGTTACAGTTTCCATCTCCGCCTGGCTTTCTGGCCCCCTGTCTGATCTATGGGGCCCAAAGCGCGTCATGTGGATCGGCTTGGCTATCTGGGCCGTTTTTGAAGTTATCTTTCTGGCCTGCGGTGTTGCCGTTAACAGCTACCCCATCATGCTGCTGGCATATTCCCTGCGTGGCTTAGGGTATCCGCTGTTCACTTACGGCTTCCTGGTCTGGATTGCCGCTGCCACACCACCTCGCCAGCTTGGTTCTGCTGCGGGTTGGTTCTGGTTTGCCTTTTCTGGTGGTCTGCCTACCCTGGGCTCTCTGTTCGCCAGCTTTGCCATTCCTGTTATTGGGGAAATGGCCACTTTCTGGTCTTCTCTGGGTATGGTTGTCTTTGGCGGCCTGCTGGCCCTGCTGCTTACTCGTGAACCCACAGGATCTCAGCGTCTGGCTGCACCTGGCACTCCGGCCAAGGAAATCTTCTTCAGTTCCATCAGTATTCTGTGGCGCGAACCCAAAACGTTTGTGGCCATGGTGGTACGCACCATCAACACATCATCCGAGTATGCGTTCTTGGTGATCATGCCAACCTTCTTTACCAAGGTTATTGGCTTCACGCTTTCTCAGTGGCTGCAGCTGCTGTCCATCGTGTTCCTGTCCAACATTCTGGTAAATCTGTTTTCCGGCATTTCCGCAGACAAATTCGGTCATCGTGAAGTTGTGGCTTTTGGTGGCGGCATTGGCGCAGCCATTATGGTGCCTGCCTTCTATTATGTGCCGCAGATGTTCCCCGGCAACTTTATGATTGCCGCTATTGTGGGTGCTTTGTATGGCGCATCTCTGGCGGCTTTTGTGCCGCTGTCCGGTTTGGTGCCCCAGATTTGCCCGAAGGAAAAAGCCGCCGCTCTTTCCGCTCTTGGTTTGGGCGCTGGTGCCAGCACATGGGTTGGCCCGGCCATTGTAACGTGGTTTGAATCCTGGCGTGGTGTTGAAGGTATTATCTGGATCTTCTCTGGTCTGTATGTCGCCTCTGCCCTGATGACCATGTGCCTGACCATTTCACCCGAAGCACGCCGCTATCTGAAAAAGATCTCTGAACGGGAAAAACAGAAGCGTGCAGCTGCTGCCCGTGGTGATATTGCTGAAGAACTTTCCGTCAGCAAACAATCCTGAAGACGCTCTGCTTTATATGCAAAGCTGGCAAAGGCCCCATCCAGAAGTGGATGGGGCTTTTTTTATGTTCTGCAACACGCAGATGAATTACATCATGCCGCATGGCACCCAACACTCCCCCCCTCCGGCGAGGCTGGACAACAGGTAGCTGCGCAACAGCCGCAGCAAAGGCTGCATGGCTGATGCTAAACGGCCATTCAGTTCCAGCATGCGTAAACATTACCCTTCCCGCTGGCCAACAGGTTGGTTTTACCATTGCCCGTACCGGTGGCACGCCAGATGCACCTTTTGCGGAAGTTATTAAAGATGCGGGGGATGACCCGGACATCACGCACGGGGCTCTTATTCGGGCAACGGTAAAAACCTTGCCTACTGGTTGCGGAATTGTGTTTCAGGCTGGTCCCGGCGTAGGCACAGTCACCCGCCCCGGCTTACCCATAGCCGTGGGGGAGCCCGCCATAAACCCTACCCCACGCGCCATGATACGTGCGGCTTTAACCGAAGCAAACGCAGGGATCTGCCCAGATGCAGAGGTAAGTATCAGCGTTGAAAATGGAGAAAAACTGGCTGAACGCACATTAAACAGTCGGCTCGGCATTCTGGGCGGTCTGTCCATTCTGGGCACAACCGGAATTGTAGTGCCTTTTTCATGCTCCGCATGGATTGAGAGCATCCATCGGGGCGTAGATGTTGCGCGTGCAGAAGGCCTTACCCACTTGGCAGGAAGCACCGGTAATGTTTCCGAAAAGGGCGTGCAGAAATTTTATAACCTGCCAGACAGCGCGCTTATTGAAATGGGGGACTTTGCTGGTGGCCTGTTAAAATACCTTCGCAAGCATCCCGTTCCTCGCCTTACAATATCTGGCGGCATCGCCAAAATGACCAAACTTGGCCAAGGTTTTATGGACCTGCATTCCAAACGGGGCCCGGCAGATATGCGCCAGCTAGCAGAGCTTGTTCTGGCACATAATGGAAAACCCGATCTAGCCGACACAATTACGCGTAGCCCCACAGTGGCGGAAGCCTTTTTGCACGCAAGCCAACAGGGTTTTCCGTTAGGGGATCTGATTGCCCGCTCCGCCTTACAAACCGTTAAGGAGGTTCTACAGCCAGCCCCTATACAAGCTGATGTGCTGGTGTTTGACCGTGCAGGCAATCTGGTTGGGCAAGCCTGAAAGCTTAGTCCTGCCCGCGAAAACGCCGCCGATAATCAGGATTATACAAAGCGCTTTCCCTAAAATCCTTATCTCCCAATACACGACCAACAATCACAAGAGCTGTCCGCTCAATGGGGTTTTCTTTCAGCTTATCCGCAATATTGGCAAGCGTTCCACGCAGTACAAGCTGATCTGGCCATGTTGCCCGTGCCACAATAGCTACCGGGCAATCAGCCCCATAAAATGGGGTCAGTTCCTCTACAATTCTATCCAGCGCATGCACTGCCAGATGAATAGCAAGAGTAGCCCCTGTAGCACCAAAAGCTGCCAGTGTTTCTTTTTCCGGCATGGCAGAAGCACGCCCATTTACGCGCGTAAGCACCACGCTTTGCGCAACACCCGGAATGGTAAGTTCCTGCCCCAGTATGGAAGCCGCTGCCGCAAATGCAGGCACCCCCGGTGTCATGCTCCACGGAATACCGTGTTTTTCCAAGCGGCGGATTTGCTCAGCCACAGCGCTGTACACAGAAAGATCACCCGAATGCAGGCGCGCCACATCCTGCCCCTGCTGATGAGCCTTTACGTATTCGGCTTCAATCTCGTCTAATGTCATGGGGGCTGTATCAACCTTGCGCGCATCTGGCGGGCAAAACTGCAGCATTTCCGGCGGCACAATAGACCCCGCATATAAACAGACCGGGCAGGATGCCAAAATGTCTCTCCCACGTATGGTGAGTAGATCAGCCGCTCCGGGGCCTGCCCCAATAAAATGCACGGTCATTCAAATGTCTCCTTCTGCCACGGCGCATGTCACACCATTCATGCTGCAACGCGGTACAATAAGTTTGCCCTGTGGGCCAGCCGCAACCAATGCACAAGCCTCAGATACAGAAGCTACTCCGGTATGTTGCATGCTACGGGCTGATACCGTCTGGCATTGCGCACTAACCTGCCGCATGGCGGCAAGCTCTACCCAGATAATTCCGGCACCCATCCATTTTGCCACCTGTAATGGCAGGTTTTCCGTATGCCGAAAGGCCGGAACGGCAAGAGCTGACAGTTTTTTGCCAGACTGTTGCGCCAAGGCCTGTGCAATACATGCCTGAGCCTGCGCTAAGCTCGCCCTACTGTTCCAGCCCAAGCCGAGGAATATCATGAGGCATCGGGTTTTTGGGCGACCCACTGTGTTACCGGCATGGCAGGACGAAAACCGTGGAGAGATCCTATTTTTTCTAACCGGGATACAGAGATACGCGTAAGCGTTCCGCCCCATTCCTGCATGGCACGCAGCAAGCGTGCTTCTGTTTCCGCCACCACGGCATTCACCACGATGCGCCCTCCGGGTTTAAGAGCCTGCCATGCGGTTTCCAACACACCAGCGCGACTTGCCCCTCCGCCAATAAAAATAGCATCGGGCTTTGGCAAATCTTCCATGCCTTCTGGTGCTCGGGCCTGCCTTACATTTAGCCCCGGCACACCAAGAGCCGCCGCATTACGTGCAATACGCGCAACCCGTTCTGGCTGCGCTTCAATACACACTGCGCGGCAGGCAGGAGATGCCAACATCCATTCAATACTGATGGAACCAGCTCCTCCGCCAATATCCCACAATAATTCGCCTGCTCGAGGTGCGAGGGATGACAGCGTAACCGCACGAATTTCCCGCTTTGTAAGCTGGCCATCATGTTCGAAGCACGTATCTGGCAGCCCGTTGGTTAGTGGCAAGGTATGGGACGCACTTTGGGCATCTATCTCCAGCCCGATCAGATTAAGCCGCTGAAGCTTATCTGGCGCACCTTCATGGGCATAAAAACTGTGCATGGCTTCATGTGGACCGCCCAGCCGTTCCAGCACATGGCAACGCGTCGCCCCCAATCCTTTACTCACAAGCCAGTTAGCCAAAACATGCGGTGTATTTTCATCGGCAGACAGCACAATAATCCGGCCAGATGGCTGCAATGCTGGGTAAAGCTGCTCTATGGGTCGGCCACAGAAGGATACTACCCGGCATTCCTGCTCTGCCCATCCAAGCCGACTACATGCCAAGGCCACAGAAGATGGCGCCGGCAAGCACAGCATTTCCTGCGGAGGGACAGAACGCGCCAGTGTGCTCCCCACGCCAAAAAAGAATGGATTGCCAGATGCTAGAACCACCGTCGGCAAGCCCTTTCGGGCAAGAATGGCGTCTATTCCGCGTTCAAAGGGTATTGGCCATGCAAGTGTTTTGCCCTGCACTAATGGGGCTGCCAACTCCAGATGGCGCGCACCGCCCACAACGAAATCTGCCTGCGCAAGAATGGCACATGCAACAGCAGAAAGACCTTCCACACCATCTTCCCCAATCCCAATCAGAGTTAACCACGGCGTTTGTGGCACATGCTGGGGTTGATTGGTCATTCATCCATTCCTTTTTTGGCACACACTTGCACGGCAACGGCCTTGGCTTTTACAACACTTTGTTTTTCATGCTGTAAAGCTTGCGCTCATGTCTTCGTCTTCCAATAATTTTCGCGTTCTTGTTCTTGGGGGCACCACTGAAGCCTCTGCCTTATGCCGTGATCTGGAAAAGGAACCGTCTATCAGTGCCACGCTTTCCCTTGCCGGAGTAACCAAACAACCGCATTTACCTACGCTATCCGTGCGAATTGGCGGGTTTGGCGGCTCTGATGGACTGAGCACATGGCTGAAAACACATGAAATCAACGCCGTAATAGATGCCACTCACCCTTTTGCGGCCACTATGAGCCAACACGCCGCCACTGCCTGTGCTGCTACACAAACGTCTTTGTTGCGTCTGGAACGATCGGGCTGGCAGGAAATGCCGGGCGATACATGGTTTCATGCGCCCACTCTAACTGACGCTGCCACTCTATTAGCCAACTCACCAAAGTGGGGAACAACCCCGCAGCGTATTTTTTTAACAACAGGCCGTAAGGAGTTGGCGCCGTTTAAAACTGCGCCACAGCATCATTACCTCATCCGCTCCATTGATGCGCCAGATCCTGTTTCCTTACCTCCACATGCAACCATCCTGCTGGATCGCGGTCCTTTTGACGTGCAGAGTGAAGCCAGGCTGATGCAAGATTACGACATCAGCCTGCTGGTTTCAAAAAACTCTGGCGGCAGCGCAACATATCCCAAGCTGGAGGCTGCACGCCTACTGCGTATCCCCGTCCTGATGATTGATCGCCCAGCGGCTTGCCCTAACATCCCCACAACAGAAACGGCCCAGCAAGCCATGGCATGGTTACAGGCACATCAGACAGCATCAACCCGCCGTAAAGTATAAAACCACGGTTCACCATCGGGCCGCTCCACCAAACGGCTGGCTTTGCAACCTATCAGCACCAACGTGCTCATATCGGCCCATTCGGCATTGGCTTCCTGTAGAGTAGAAAGCCGCACTGCCTCATCCGGCCGCCCTATGGCGCGCGCAAAGGCAACGGGAATGGTGGGGGGCAAAACACTCCGCAAATGCTCCAATGCCTCACCCAACTGCCACGGACGAGCGTGAGACCGTGGATTATACAGCGCAATGACAAAGCCCGCCTGTGCTGCCAAGCGCAAACGTTCAAGCACCACATCCCAAGGTTTGAGATTATCCGAAAGGGACATCACACAGAAATCCCCACCCAAGGGGGCCCCCAACCGCGCAGCCGCAGCCAGAACCGCACTCAGGCCGGGAACAACACTGATATCTAGCGCGCGCCATGTGTCTGGCCCTTGCTCCAATGCCTCAAATACAGCGCTGGCCATGCCAAACACACCGGCATCTCCGCCAGAAACAACAGCTACATGCCGCCCCTGCTCTGCCATTTCCAGAGCATGACGTGCGCGGTCCAGCTCCACCCTGTTGTCTGAGGCATGGCGAACAACATGCGTAGGGGCCTCTACCCGGTTTACATACGGCCCATATCCGACCAGATCCGTTGCTTTAGCCAATGCCTGATCTGCCTGCGGGGTGCGCTGAAGGCTGTTACCTGGCCCCAACCCTACAATGGTAACGCTACCCTTCATCTTACACCTTTCCGACCCGGCAGCAGAACCAGCGAGAAATAAGGCACGCTATCTTCCTGCTCCTGCAAGGCACACATACGGGTATTTTCCTGCGTGCCACGTTCAACATATACGGCATCTTCCAGACGGCCGGCTTTTTCCAGCGCCCGCCTAACCTGCGGCATGTTACGGCCCGTTTTCATGATAACTGCGGCATCTGCCTGTTCCAGCCAGTTGGTCAGCTTTTCTTCTGGCAACGTGGCGGGAAGAACGCACAACACATCATCACCATGCGTTATGGGCAGGTGCGCCTGTGTCCAGCATCCGTTCATGGCCATAATACCGGGCACAACTTCGGTTTCAAAACCGGCTTTCAGCCGATCAAAAAGGTACATGGCCGAACCGTAAAGGAAGGGATCGCCCTCACATAACAGAACAACGTCCTGCCCTTTATCTAACCGTTGGGCCAGTTTGTGTGCGCATTCATCATAAAACTGGCCCATGCCACCATGATATGCAGGGTTGGCAACAGAAATTTCCGTAGTGAATGGATATTCCAGCCGCAATTCTTCAGCATCCGGGGCAATATGCGCACGTGCAATGGTGCGCGCATGGCCCGGCCTGTCATGACGGCAGAAATACGCTACCACCTTTGCTGCCTGTACCAGACGGACAGCCCGAACGGTCATGAGTTCCGGATCACCCGGCCCCACACCAACAACCTGTAATCTGCCACGTGTCATTTATTCACGCTCACAGGCCAGAGCATTCACCGCAGCAGCAGCCATAGCACTCCCTCCCGGTCTGCCACGCACGACAAGCCACGGCACATCCTTACGAAGGGAAAGAGCTTCCTTAGATTCCATGGCACCCACAAAACCTACAGGCAACCCGATAATAGCTGCCGGATACGGTGCCCCTGCATCCAGCATTTCCAGCAGGTGGAATAACGCGGTAGGTGCATTGCCAATAGCAACCACTGCACCTGCCAGTTTTTCTCCCCACAGATCCAGCGCGGCGGCTGAACGGGTGTTGCCAATCTGGCGGGCCAGTTCGGGCGTGCGGCTGTCGCGCAATGTACAAACAACCGCATTATCAGCAGGCAAGCGTGCCCGCGTAACCCCGTGAGCCACCATTTCGGAATCACACAAAATATTGCAGCCTTTTTTCAGGGCTGTACGGGCAGCCGCCACAAAATCTGCCGTCATGCTGACAGATTGCGCCATCTCCACCATGCCGCAGGCATGAATAATGCGCACAACAACCTGCGCTTCTTCTGGCGTAAAGGCAGAAAGATCCGCTTCTGCCCGAATGGTCGCGAAGGAGCGTTCATAAATAGCAGCTCCATCCTTGATATACTCATACGCGGCCATTCATTATCCTTTCCTGTGGCTTGGTGCCTATAAAATAGTCTTCGACTGCTCTGTCATCTGGAAAAAATCGCATGACAGGCCCCGATGCCGTGCCATTGCAGATAAGCCCGTAGCCATTTTGG
The DNA here is from genome assembly GCF_002738225.1 of Acetobacter pomorum. Taxonomy (GTDB): domain Bacteria; phylum Pseudomonadota; class Alphaproteobacteria; order Acetobacterales; family Acetobacteraceae; genus Acetobacter; species Acetobacter pomorum. Next base: position 8,038 of record NZ_PEBQ01000140.1, read on the forward strand.
GCAGCAACCACTGTCCAGCTTGCTTTTGCTGGGTGCGCACAGCCTTTACTGCACCCGGAAACATGCAGGCTTTTCCCTGCCCCCAAACTATGCGCCAGTTTTTTTGCCAGAGCTTGTGTTGCACCTTCTGCCTGCGCACACCCTGCATTGCCCATACAGGCAGAAACACGCAAAATAGGATTGGTGCCTGTATCCACCATATCCGCCACATGTGGCGTGCACGGCATGCCATGCAGAATAATACTGTGCCACGGCGTAAGCCGGAGAATGCCATCTCCGTTTCGTGCGTGATTAGCGCAACTCCGCAGCATGGCAGATGTTAAAATGCCCAAGGGCGCATTGAGTGCGTATAAAGCAGGGCCTATTTTACCCGCCAGCATAGCCGGGTCTGGCGCCGCTATATCCATATTTTCTGCCGGACAACCAAGCTGATTGATAGCTTGGAAAAGCATTTGACCCGTTTGCGGATAACGCACAGGTCGTTTGCCTTTTGGCAGAGTTACAAAGGCCTGCGCCAGCTTTACAGCCAATTCAACAGCAACCTGAACAGATGCGGGCTTACTTTTCTGGTTGCCACATACAACAGACCATAACCCCGCCCCATTGGTCTGTAGCGTAATGTCTGCCTTCAACAGCCCAACAGTAAACAGCCCTCCGCCATCTACGGCAAAACCGAACTTATCCGGCAATGTAGAAAGACTGTTGGCATCACACAAAGCTGCACGCAAAGCTGTAGCGCATTCTAATGTATCCGGAGCACAGGAAGGATCACACCCCGCCAAAGGGGATACCAATAATGCCAAACGCTTTTCATATTCAGGGTTGGCCATACCCAAGCCAGCCAGAACAGCCAGTTCGGGAAAATGCAGAGCGTTGGCGTGAGAGAACCCGCGTAATTGCAGACTGGCGCGGTTGGTAAGACAGATCAGCCCATTGCCCTCACGCTCTGCAATCTGTGCCAGAAAAATGGCCTGCGCCGCAGTTATCCGGCCAAAGGCTGGCCTTACCCGCACCAGCCAACCATCTTTGGCCTGCATGGGGGTAAACAAGCCCGGACACCACCCTTTAACCTCTGGTGGCGTAAAACGCTGTGTCACGCTATCTGCCTCCCTTTCTGGCTACGGCGGATACAAAATCTTTCTTCACGGCCGTCCTGTTACGCAACACACGCCCTGCTTGTCAAAAAGCCGGTCGAGCTTCCATATTTTGTCGGGCAGCAAGCCGCAGCATTGCGTGAAGCAGCAGCAATCTGTGTTATGAAATACAAATGACCATAACACCCTCTCCTCTCATCCGCTTGAGCTTGATGGCTGGTTTACTTTGTGTTGGACCCAGCATTTACTTTACGTATGCTTATGCAAAGGAAGATATCCCGCAGGATACCGCCGCACAGGCCACGCATGCGCTGGTAAAGCAGATAGGTGAACAGCGCTTTACTGCCCCAGATTTTCGTCCAGGCACTGTGCGCCATATGGTAATGTTTCAGTTCCGCCACACGGCAACTACAGCAGAAAGACAGGAAGTAACACGGCGCTTTCTGGAACTGGCAACACACTCACGCCGCCCGAACGGCGCACCCGTTGTTGCCAGCTTGGAAGCTGGGCCGCAAAATAGTGGTGAAAATGCTGATCTGGGGCTGGATTACGGATATCTTGTTACCTTCCGTTCAGAAGGTGATCGTAATTACTACGTAGGCCGCCCTATTGTGCATACGAGCGGATGTTTTGACCCTGCACATGATGCATTCAAAAAGTTTGCCGCGCCATTTCTGGCCAATGTGGTGGTTTTTGATTTTACCGTAAAGTAAGGGGAGAGAAGACCTCTCCCCACACTGTAAACCCTGAGCATTCAGGCGCCTGCAACGCCTTCCCCCACCATATCAAGTGGGTTCACCACTTTATCAAAAGTAGCGGCATCCACATAGCCAGATTTCAAGGCTGCATCTTTGAGGGAGAGATCATGCTCCATGGCAATGTGCGCAATTTCTGCGGCTTTATCATAGCCAATTACGGGAGCTAATGCCGTAACAAGCATAACGGACCCGCCCACATTCTGCTTGAGCCGCTTTTCATTTAGTTGTGTGCCTTGCACAGAAAAAATGCGGAAGTTATGACAGCCATCTGCCAGAATACGGATACTGGCAAGGCAGTTAGCCAATATGACCGGCCGCATAACATTCAGATCCAACTGGCCCTGACTGGCGGCAAAAGCAATCGTGTTATCATTACCCAGCACCTGCGTGGCAATCATCACCATTGCTTCACATTGGGTTGGATTCACCTTGCCGGGCATGATGGAAGATCCGGGTTCATTTTCCGGCAGGTGCAGTTCACCCAACCCACAGCGCGGGCCAGAGGCCAACCAACGCATATCATTGGCAATTTTTAGCAATGGCACAGCCAAACCACGCAAACCAGCAGAGGTTCTGGCCATGGCATCCAACCCACTTAACGCAGCAAATTTATTAGGTGCCGTAACAAAAGGCTGTTTTGTGAGCTCTGCTATACGTGCAGCTATCGCCTTGCTGAAGCCTGCCGGTGCATTCAGCCCCGTGCCTACAGCAGTGCCTCCAGCGGCAAGTTCAAACAGAGCTTCACGATCTTTACGCAAGCCGCAAAGTGCATCTTCAAGCATCTGCACCCAGCCAGACCATTCCTGCCCTACTGTTAAAGGCACGGCATCCTGCAAATGGGTACGGCCAATTTTAACAACGTCCATCCATTGCTCAGCTTTCTGGCGCAAGGCTTCTATAAGCTTTTCTACGCTGGGCAAAAGTCGATTTTCAATTTCCAGCAACGTAACAACATGCATGGCCGTTGGAAATGAATCGTTGCTGGATTGGCCCATATTCACATCATCATTGGGGTGAACAGGCGTTTTGGAGCCAATTTTGCCACCTACAAGCTGGATGGCACGATTTGCAATAACCTCATTCACATTCATATTTGTTTGGGTGCCAGACCCTGTCTGCCAGACAAACAGCGGAAAATGTGCATCTAGCTTGCCTGCCGTAACTTCATCTGCAACCGTGGCTATCAGATCGGCTTTCCATTGCGGCATACGCCCTTCCGCTGCGTTTACCAAGGCCGCGGCTTTTTTAACAATGCCGTAAGCATGGTAAAGGGGCAAAGGCATACGCTCTGTGCCAATGGAAAAATGCACCAGACTACGCTGGGTTTGCGCCCCCCAGTATTTATCTGCCGGAACATCTATAGTTCCCATTGAATCCCGTTCCTGCCGAACACCTGTGGCCTGAATGCCTACGGGACAAAAACGAATTTGCGGATTATCGCTCATGATACATACCTCCCTGCTGGCAAGTTACGTTCCGCCAGCTTTCTGGTTTGAGCAGCATAGACCTCTTCGGCATCTAAAAATGAGACTGCGACCATCACATTTAGACGACTATGATTTTTAATGAGATATTTATAGATTTTTCAAAATTTACTTATATCTATATTTTTATAAATTCTTTTATTACAGCAAGAATTAGGGCCTGTTAGATCTTAAAATACTTCCTATATTGTATGGATTGAAGAAGGAGACGGAACAGGCACTTTC
>NZ_PEBQ01000141.1 GCF_002738225.1 Acetobacter pomorum
AAAGTGCCTGTTCCGTCTCCTTCTTCAATCCATACAATATAGGAAGTATTTTAAGATCTAACAGGCCCTAGCAAGATTCGGAGAAATCGCTAAATTCTTAAGAGAATATTTGGGAGACAATAAGTGATTTACTGTTATGTCGACGAGATAACCCCTGATGTTATCCGAGGATGGGCTTTTAATCCAAATGCGGCCGATGTTCCCGTAACTCTTCATGTGGTTTTCGATGAACAGGAGTTACTTCGTATCCAGTGTGATGCCATCCGTGAAGATGTGTTGGAAGCTGGTGTTCCTTCTTCCCAAGTCGGATTTCAATTTGCACCTCCTGCTTCAGTCCTAGATAACAAAACAAGAAAACTCACTTTTAAAAGCCGCCTTGATGATGTTGTCCTGGTTTATAATAATCAGGAAGTACCATCGATCGATTTTACAGAAACACTCCCAGAGCAGATTTTCTCCTATGTTGATGGAAACAAGGCTGGGGCACTGACTGGCTGGGTCGTTTCAGGCAACCGTATCACCGGAATGAAAGGTGGACGTGACCTACTGGTGACGTGTGGTGGCGAAAAAATTGGCCATATCCAGGCAGACCGGTATCGCGGAGACGTAGGAAAAGTTCTCTCCTGTGATCCGTATTGCGGATTTCAGTTCGTTCCCCCACCATTGTTCCGGAAATCCTATCCGCAAGAATTTCATTTCTATGTTCTTCCTGAAATGAAGGAACTGGATAACAGCCCATATTTTACAAGCTTCGTGTCTGATAAATACGAAGGTGTTGTGCTGGATGTGGTTGACCAGATTGACGCCCTGCATACACAACTCACCCAGTTGCGTCGGCAAGTGCGGGATATTCTGCCACAGCCGGGTTATACACTGGCCGATTATCACAAATGGGCTACAGACTACTTCCCCATTTTGCGCCGTTACGTTGACCGTACCCGTGTTGCAGATACGGAAGAGCCTTTGGTAAGTGTGATCTGCCCTGTTTGGCGTCCTGATCTGAGTGACTTCCGTGCCGCTGTTGAAAGTGTCATCAACCAGACATGGCAAAACTGGGAACTGATTATTGTTGACGATTGCAGCGAGGATGAAGAACTTCGGGATCTTATTCTTGAATTTGTAGACCTAGACCCAAGAATCCAGGCTATTTTCAAAGAAACCAATGACGGCATTAGTGGCACCACAAATGTGGGCATTGAAAACGCCAATGGTGAATGGATTGCCTTCTTTGACCACGATGACCTGCTTGTAGATGTTGCTATTGAATACATGCTGCGGGAAGCCAAAAGAAGTCAGGCTGATCTGCTGTATTCAGATGAAGACAAGATTGATCGCAGTGGATATTATAGTAACCCGGCTTTCAAGACAGACTGGAACTATCGTCTGCTTCTGGGTGTCAATTATGTCTGCCATTTTGTTATGGCCAAAACTGCTCTCGTCAAAAAAGTTGGCGGCCTGAACAAAAAGTACGATGGCGCGCAGGATCATGATTTTCTGCTGCGCGTTTCAGAAAATCTTTCAGCGCGGAAAATTCACCACGTTCCAGAAATTCTGTACCACTGGCGCATTACCGCCAAATCCACGGCAGCGGATATTGGCAACAAGAGCTACGCAGTAGACGCTGGTGTACAGGCTGTTTCTGACCATCTGGCACGCCGTAAGCTCCCAGCCAAAGTCACATCCCAACTTAATAACACGCTATATTCCGTTGAATGGACGTTCAAGGAAGAACCTACAGTCACGATTATTGTGCCTTACAAGGATGAAATTCCCACAACAAAGCGTTGCCTTGATGCAATTATCAAGCTGACGGCCTACAAGCATTACGATGTCATCTTGATTGACAACTGGTCGGTTACAAAAGAAGCGAAAGCTTTTGCCAAATACGTTGAAAAAATCCCCAACGCTCAGATTCTGACCTTAAAAGAAAAGTTCAACTATTCTCGCCTGAACAATAAGGCTGCTGCTCTTTCTGATTCTGATTTTGTGGTTTTCCTGAATAATGACGTGTTTGTCGAACAGGAAAACTGGCTGAATATTCTGGTCAATGAAGCTTTGGCAGATCAGGAAGCCGCTATTGTTGGTGGCAAGTTTGTTTATCCTAACCAGACTGTGCAGCATGCTGGCGTTTTGTTGGGGATTGGAGACGTTGCTGGCCATGCTCACGTTGGTATCCCGCGTGATGAAGGTGGTTATGCAGGCCGCGCCTATTTCCCACAGGAAATGTCTGCTGTAACTGCTGCTGGCATGCTTGTCAGGAAACCTGCTTTTGACATGGTTGGGGGCTTTGACGAAGAAAACCTGACCGTGGCCTTTAACGATATTGATCTTTGCCTTAAAATTCGGGATGCAGGCTTTAAGGTTATCTGGACACCTGATTTCTGTGCAGAGCATCATGAAAGCCTGAGCCGCGGAAGTGATGACCGCCCCACCACGGAACGTCGTTTCTTCCATGAAACACAATATATGCTTGAACGGTGGGGTGATCGCCTCCAGCGCGATCCGTTCTACAACCCACATTTTGCATTAGACCGGCAGGTCTTCTTTGATCTTCTGCCACCAGAGGTCAATTTGGACCGCTATCCGCCTTTGCCCAAAGATCAGAACGTTACTCCACATCTATGGGAAAAATCGGCAGAACAGACTGCTTCTAAATCATCCACCACATCCAAGTCTGCGCAGAAACCTGCAGCTAAGCCGACCAGACGGAGAAAAAAAGCATCGGCGTAAACTAAGTCATGGCTACCGTGACAACCTTTAAGGTTGTCACGGTAGCCATTTTATTTTGTTGGCATGATATGCATTATGTTTACAAGGCATGGTGCAATGCCTCTTAACCCTTCAAGTATAATAAAGAAGGGCTTAAAATTATTGCTTCAAGAACAGAAATAATTATTCCTGTATCCATACTAGAGACAGCTGGATCGATAGCTGGAAGGTATTGTTTAGATAAGAATGCTTTTCTTTTTCTAAACAGTTTATCTTCTGTGCAGATAGGATCAGCCAATATAAAATTATTCAGAAAATTTTATACTTGCTAATCCCTGCACTATGTCGCCTTTTAGATAAGCATATATTAAAGCATTGTGAAGTGCTGATTTTGTTATACCAACGACCAGTGGGCCGTCACGAAAACTCATCATTTGTTGTAAAATACTTAATATTTTAAAAATAATGAAAATTTCCGAATATTTATTTCAATACATACCTTAACTTCATCATATCTACCTTGAGTATGAGAATTGTTTACTAACCCTAACAGATAAGATGGTATCATATTTCTATCCCTTTTATTTATTTGCAAATTACCAAGAATTTACTTCTCAGAAAGCATTGCAGAAGATTTAAAAACATCTCCGTTTTTAATAAATATTTCTAAAGGATATTCATCCCAATACACTAATAAGAGTTGATCATGAAAAGAGAATTTTCCCTTCGTATTATGTTCTAAATGACTTACGCTATTATTTGAAAAGTCTAGAACTATTTCAGACTTCCATAATGGAGTTTCTGCTATGACAATTCGTTTTTCTTCATCACGTGTAGGAACATGAAAGAACAGTTTTCTTTTTTCTGCAAACTTTTTCAGGCTATCATCAAATACCTCTCCTTTATCTATTAAAGAATAGTCTTTGTTCTTTTCTATAAATTCTTGAAAGTATATTTTTTGCCCTGAAAAATCTCCATCTATGGACCTAAAATAACGAATAATTAAATCCTCAGCAGATCTAAGATGATAATGTTTGATATGCGGAGCTTCTAATAATAAAGCCTGATCTGTATTATTTAAAAGATGGTTTGCTGTATGCGGGAAGTTCTCAGCATATTCTGACCAATCATCCCCAAGAGAATTTACAATCTTAATATCTGGCCATCCACTTTTTGATAGAAAATGATGGAAGCTATGATGCAGGGATGCATTGCTTTTTTTTATTCTTTCTTCAGTAAGGTAAGATGCTTTGCAAATATATTTTGTATGATTATTAAGATACTTGTCTCTGTAAACATAATTTCTTAAAACTGATCCATATGGACGCGAAATAAATCCAGATGTCTTAAACTGTAACCAATTAAAATAGACGCAATCAACATCACCCTTCTGAATATTCATGTAATCAGATATATTGGCGAAACTTTTTAAATCAAGAAATTCATCAATATCAAAAAAGGATATCCATTCTGATTCTTCCCGTGCAACAGTTAATGCATCCAAATACATTTCATGCTGCTTTCCTTTTTCAGGAAAGTATTTTACAGTTAAAAACCCTTTGGGAAGTCCAGCTTCATTTATTCTATCAAAAAATTCTGTTGGGTCATCATCATTACAGTAAACATAAATATGATCAAAACCTATTTCTTTGTAATAAGATAACCACTCCCCTATATAGTTACTCTCCCACCTTGCGCAGCATATAATAGAATATTTGTATTTTTTAGGCATATTTTCCAATTTATGATTTCCTTATCATTTATTTAGCTTTTAACTAATCAACTGATAAAAATATACAAAAATATCCCGATATTTGGAAGCCTGACTTAAAAAAGAAACCGTAAATTACAGAAGATCAAAACCTGATACACGAAAGCACTATTCTTATTAAAAGACCGAAATCTACGCGTATTATAAACAATATATGTAGAAATATTTCTAAAACATCTTTAACATCAATAATATGAGAAAAAATACGGAGTTTAATAATTAGATATCAATACTCCTTAGCCAGACAGAAGCTGATAACACATATCATAATTTATCGAAATAAAACAAAAATGTATACTTTTTATCTATTCGATATTATTTTGTCATTCCCTGAATTAACCATATAAAACAAGACGAATCAGATAAAACCCTTATTCGTCTTACAAACAATACATCTTCTTATGTAAGTATTTTAAGTTATATTAGCGCAATGGGCGGCCTTCTTTAAAGCCATAGCTAACATAATGAATGAAAGGTCCATACTCAAACGCAGCCACATCTGGGTTAATACGCAGGTAAGCTGCACTATCAAACAAGGCGTTAGGGTTTCTGCCTTCTTTAGCCCCAAAAGCTAGAAAATGTTCAAGTGGATTTATACCTGCCTCACGAATATCCGGGTAAGCATTAAGGTACCACTGACCATCAAAAAATATGGCATCCCGACGTTCTTGTTCAACTTGCTGTTCCACGATATTTACCTCAGATTGAAGTGCCGATGCAATTCGTTCTGCGTCTACTTCCGATGTTTGCGCAGGTAATTGTGGTTCTAACACAGTTTCTGCTTGTGTAACAGATGTGGCAACTTTCTTACGGGCAACCTTTACTCGTGAAGAACGCGCTCTACCTACAGTTTTTTGCACCAGATACTCCAACATGCATTCATAATTTCTTCTTCACCCGTTCATTTCTATACATGTAAAGAGCCAACATGATTCATGATATATTCATGAATCATGCAGAGTTCACAAATACACTTCTTTCCTTACCAAGCGGGTGATGGCCCCTTCACAACAACAGCAAGATCTTCTGGCCGGATCCACTTCCGAAACGCCGCCTGCACTTCTGCCGCTGTTGCCTTGTAGTAAACTTTTGCCCCCCGATCTGCATTATCAAGCGGTAAACCGAGTTCCTCCAAGTAAAGATACTGTGCAGCAATGCGGCTTAAGCTGGCCCTGGCAAGGGGCAAGCTCCGCAACAATGAAGCTTTGGCCAAAGATAGCTCTTCGGCTGTAAGAGGTGCTATCTGCATAGCCTGCAAATCTTTCATGACAACAGTCCGTGCTTTTCCAACCTTATCCGGGTCTGCACCGTAGTTGACAGTATAGGCCCCGCGCGTGCGTCCCCAATCAAAGGAACTGCTGACAGAATAAACATAGCCGGTTTTCACCCGCATATCTCTGTACAGACGTGAGGAGAACAGGCCGCCTCCAAGTGCCTCATTCCCCAACTGAAGCAGGAAATGGTCAGGTTGCGCTGCGGTCAAACCCAGCGTTTCTGCCAGTACAACATCGTCTTGTACGCTGCTTTTATCCGGCACTGTTGCGCGAGATGTTTTGCTTAACGGAACCGTTGGCAGGTTAATATCTGGTGTTGGCCCATCTGCCTTCCAGCCACCAAAAGCTTTTTCCAACACTGCCTGAGCTTTTTCGGGCGAAATATCACCCGTAACAACAATAGTTGTCAGATCTGGACGCCATGCACTCTGATAATAATGCAGCACATCATCTCGTGTCACACTCATAATGGATTCAGGCGTTGCATCACGCAGGGTTGGATCTGCTGCGGGCAGAATAGCGGCCTTGATAGCCTTGTCAAACAGATGCCCCGGAGAAACCAGCTCCCCTGCCTGCGCCTGTGCCAACTGCGTGCGCACAACCGTAAAATCTTTTTCCGGAAAAGCCGGATGCAGCTCATTTTCTGCCAGCAATTCCACGCCTTTTTCAAAATCTGGCGTAAGAACCTGTAAAGAGAAATTACCCCCTGCATCTTCCCATGCTGGCACATCATCCAACGCTTTTTGAAAAGCCAGACGATCATGCTGCGTTGTGCCATAGGAGAACAGGGCTTCGGTCAGGCTATGAACGCCTTCCTTCCCCTTGGGTTCCTGCAATTCTGGCGTTTGGCGAATTTGGCCCGAAAGCTGAATTGTATGACTGACATGAGAGGGCCACACAATCAACTTGATACCATTGGACAATGTGTTGACAGCAGGCAGAGGTGTGGGTTTTGGTTCTTCCAGACGTGCCAAGGCTTTTGCCGCCCAATCAGGCAATTTTACAGGCTTGTCCGGGGCTGTTGCAAAAGATTCCGCGCCCCCAAACCCTTTATCGGAAACCGGCTTGCCGGATGCTTCTGGTGTAAGAATGGCAGAAACAGCATGTGCGGGATCCAGCAATTTGGCAGCTAGATCATTCACCGCTTTGGGCGTAACGGCCTGGTAGGCCGCCACCAGATCTCCCGGACAATCCAAATTCTGAAATGCCAGCGCATTAGACCAGATAGACGCCAGACCACTCACAGAGTTGGCAGAAAACTGCAACTGGGCAATTTCTTTCTGTTTGGCGGCTTCAACCAGTTCTGCTGGCACACCTTCCTTACGGATTTTTTCCAGCACGGCTTTCATCGCGTTCATGGAGCCAGAGGCATCCGCACCCTTGGGGAAAGCCGCGAGCGCCAGACCAAAACCAGCTTCCTTTTTAGGGGCATATTCAAACCCCGCGTACAGAGCCTTGCCCTGCGGCACCAGATCATACAACGCGCCCCGCTGGCTGGAGAGCACATCGGAAAGAATATCAGCCGTTGCAAAATCTGCTGAGGAACTGCCCGCCATAGGAAATGCAAGTGTTGCAAACCCCACGGGATAATCTGTGGAAAGAGTAAGTGTTTTGGCAGGTGGTGCAACCGGAGCCACCTTATGGCGCTGCGGCAAATCCTTGCGCGGAATATTGGCAAACGTATCCTGCACCAGTTGCAGGGTAGAAACCGGGTTAATATCCCCCACAATAACCAATACGGCATTATTGGGCGCATACCATTTCTGGTAAAAATCTTTCAGGTCTGCCGCTGTGGTTTTATCAAAGGAAGGCCGCGTGCCCAGCGCATCATGCTCATACGGGGTACCCGCAAACAAAATGCCCTGCAACTGTTCCAGATACCGATAGGCCGGGCTGGAAAGATCACGCGCCACTTCCTGCTCAATCGCACCGCGCTCTTTTTCCCAATCTGCTTCAGACAGGGTTAATCCGTTCATGCGCAGGGCTTCAATTTTCAGCAATACGGGCAGATCCTGCGCCTGCGCTGTATAGAAATACTGTGTGACATCTTCTGTTGTATCTGCATTGTAGCTGCCACCCAGACGTGTGCCGATAGCTGCAAGCTGATCCTTATCCAGCCCTTTGCTCCCGCGGAACATCATGTGCTCCAGCGCATGTGCCGTACCCGGAAAGCCATCCGGCGTTTCTGCTGAGCCAACAAGATAATTGATTTCCGTGGTCACAACCGGTGCAAGCCGGTTGGGTACAATAACCACCTTCAAACCATTGGGTAAGGTTGCCCGCACAACCTGTGCGCTGCTTAGGCTTGGAGGCACAAGAGCAGATGGCATACCCGGTGCGGCATCCTGAGCGTGTGCCAATGTTGGGGAAAGAGCCGTGCCCCCTAACAGGGCCAGCGTTATGGCCAGCAGTGAAAAACGTGTACGGGCAGCAGAAGGCTTGCGGAAAATCATGCGTCTTCCTGTTCATGCAGAAACAGATCAAAAAAGGAAAGTTACTGCCCCAACTGTGGCAAAGGCAACTTTTTAACCAAGGCAGAAAGCTTATGCCGCCGCAGTTCAGAACGGGCACGTGCATCTTCTGTCATGTAATTCAACTGGATGGTATAGCGTTGCCCAACAAACTGTTTATGACCATGCCATGTGGTTGGACCATTAGGAAAAATCAGCAAAGTGCCATCAACGGGAGGCACTTCCTTGGCGTAATCTTCTATATCATGCGGGCCACGTAAAAGGCGCAAACACCCTTCCTGCCGTTCCCATGCCTCCCCCGCCCCTGATGGGTTGAGGTACAGCAGAATGGTGACACGCTTTGCCAATGAATCTGTGTGGATACGGCCATCTTTTTCACGCGTGCGCCCCCGAATGGTCAGCATGGCTGGCGCGTTATCCAAATTAAGGTGGAATTTTTCCGCCACAATAGCTTTCAACCGCGGGCCTTCCAGTTCTTCCACCAAATGCGCCATCAACGGTGAAAGCTGTAAGGACTCTGGTGGAAAAGATCCTCCAGAAACAATATGTGGCCTATGGGCAAACAACCGCCCCAGATCTGCCGTGCGGATAAAATGCGGCACCACCACATGCGGAAAAGGATCAGGCGAGATGGAAGCCTGTTCCAGCGCTGCATAATCTGGCTGAATAAAAGTGTCTGACGCTGCCATGCCGCAATATCCGCACAAATAAGAGTTTGTAACAAAGACGGTAGAAGGGATAAGCGGCAGAAACAAGGCCTGTCAGCATACCATTATGATCGCTTTTTGCGCCTGGCAGCCGGATCATAACCACCCCCACCTGGCCCCAAGGGGCGTGGCACTTTGTCTTTTTTGGGTTTGCGGCCACTTGCTGGCGTTTTTCCTGCTGTTGAGGCTGGCACTGCAGGTGGTTCCAGCCCAAGCTGCAAGGCTTCCAGACGCTGAATTTCATCTCGCAGGCGGGCTGCCGTTTCAAACTCCAGTTCCGCTGCCGCAGAACGCATGCGTTTTTCCAACCCGGCAATGGCAGCACCCAGATCCTGCCCTACAAACTCTGCCACGCCTGTATCTTCATCTGGCGCAATGGTGACATAATCCTGCTCGAACACAGAAGACACAATATCACTGATATTCTTGCGCACACTTTGCGGCGTAATGCCGTGTTCCGTGTTCCACGCTATCTGTTTTTCACGCCGGCGGGCTGTTTCCTCTACGGCGTAAGTGAGAGAATCCGTCATTTTATCTGCGTAAAGCAGAACCCGGCCTTCTACATTTCGGGCCGCACGGCCAATGGTCTGGATAAGTGATGTGCGTGACCGCAAGAACCCTTCCTTATCTGCATCCAGAATGGCCACCAACGAACATTCCGGAATATCCAGACCTTCTCGCAACAGGTTAATGCCAATGAGCACATCAAAGGCGCCCATGCGCAAATCGCGGATAATTTCTATGCGTTCCAGCGTATCAACATCAGAATGTAGATACCGCACCCGAATACCAGCTTCGTTCATGTAATCGGTTAAATCTTCCGCCATGCGTTTGGTCAGCGTTGTCACCAACACGCGCCCACCCTTGCCAATGGTGGTCCGACATTCTGCCAGCAGATCATCTACCTGATGTTCTACAGGCCGGATAATTGTAATGGGGTCCACCAACCCGGTAGGGCGAATAACCTGTTCAGCAAACACGCCGCCTGTGCGTTCCATTTCCCACGGGCCGGGTGTAGCACTTACAAAAATGCTTTGCGGCCGAAACTTGTCCCATTCCGCAAAATTCAAGGGCCGGTTATCCAGACAGGACGGAAGCCGAAAACCAAATTCCGCCAGAACGGATTTACGTGCATGGTCTCCTCGTTCCATACCGCCAATCTGCGGCACGGTTACGTGGCTTTCATCTACAATCAGCAGCGCATCTTCGGGCAGATATTCAAACAAGGTTGGTGGAGGATCCCCCGGTTTGCGGCCTGAAAGATAGCGCGAATAGTTTTCGATCCCCTTACACACACCTGTTGTTTCCAGCATTTCCAGATCAAAGGTGGTGCGTTGGTCCAGCCGTTCTGCTTCCAACAGCTTGCCAGATTTTGTAAACACATCAAGCTGCCCGCGTAGTTCCTGCTTGATACCTTTGATGGCCTGATTCAACGTGGGCCGTGGTGTCACGTAATGGCTGTTTGCGTAAATTGTAATTTCCTGCAGATCAGCCGTTTTTTCACCCGTGAGCGGGTCAAACTCTATCAGCCCATCAATTTCATCCCCAAACAAGGAAACACGCCAAGCTCTATCCTCATTCTGTACGGGAAAAATATCTATTGTTTCCCCGCGCACCCGGAAGGTACCCCGCGCAAACGCAGCATCATTCCGACGGTACTGGAGTTCAACAAGGCTTTTTATAAGTTTATCCCGATCAATTTCTCCACCCAGTTCCAGCTTTACCACCATGCGGGAATAGGTTTCTACAGACCCGATACCGTAAATACAGGAAACAGACGCTACAATAATCACGTCGTTCCGCTCCAGCAGCGCCTGTGTGGCGGCATGGCGCATACGGTCGATTTGTTCGTTTATCTGGCTGTCTTTTTCAATATATGTATCAGACCGTGGCACATAGGCTTCTGGCTGGTAATAGTCGTAATAACTTACAAAATATTCCACAGCATTATTGGGGAAAAACTGCTTCATTTCCCCATAAAGCTGGGCTGCCAATGTTTTGTTGGGTGCTAAAATAAGGGTTGGTTTTTGCGTGGCCTCAATAATTTTGGCCATGGAAAAGGTTTTGCCAGACCCCGTAACCCCCAGCAGAACCTGATCGCGCTCTCCAGCTTCCACCCCCGCCACCAGTTCACTGATCGCCTGTGGCTGATCGCCTGCCGGTTCATATTCCGACACCACTTCCATACGTTTCAAACGTGGACGCGGGGCCTGTTTTTCCGGCTCAAACAGAACGGGAGGAAGACTGGCAGCACGTTCGCTTAATGAGGGGCGCTTTTTGCCACGTGCCGCAGAGGAAGAAGTTTTGGAAGCCATTGCTCAAACATGGGCCGCCACATGCCCAGACGCAAGATATGGCCGCTACAAAACCACCCTAACGCACCACATGAAACAGAATGCGTGAAAGCGGGGTATGAGAGAGCACAATAACCACCAGCCCCAGCCCAATGCCTACGCGCCCGCCAATATAGGTATAAACCTGAGAAAGCTCATCCCGGCTGGCCATATCCATAAATGGATCCAGCCCTTTATAATCAGCCAGCGCCCTCATGCTGCGATAGCGCGAAAGCGCATCTGCACCCAACCCGGCACGGCTGAATTGCTGCGCGCTATAATTGTCCAGATCTTCTTTACGAAACTGAACAGCACCCGCTCGGTGAGAAACAGATTTGGGCCCACAGCCCAATATTTCCAGAAACCTCAGCCTGCGTGCGGGAATACCCAGATAGCCCGCAGCCTCAACCCGCCCCAACAACTGTTGGAGCGGGAACATGCAGACTGTCGCCTGCTCAGGCTCAGCCTGATAAGGGGGGCGCGGCTCTTTCATATCCTCACAGAGTGCGAAAAAAGCCACATCTGAGTCAATGCGTATCGGCCACCGCCAGCCTTGCGGGCAGAACAGGGCTTCATAAACCAGCCCTGCACCTGTTACGCCATATTAGGCCCGCAATGGCGGCGCCATGAATTCCGGCCCTACCGGATCTTTAATATCCTTGGCCAAAATAGCATCAACGGCTTTCATGTCTTCCGCATCCAGCTTCCAGCCAAAGGCATCGTCCACACCGGCAATCTGCTCTGGCTTGCGCGCACCCCACAGGGCAATGGTTGGCCCCCTATCCAGAACCCAGCGAATAGCCAGTGCCAGCATGCTTTTGCCGTGCTTGTTGGCAATGGCCTTCAGATCTTCCACCGCCTGCAGATACTGGCCAAAACGCGGCTGCTGAAATTTGGGATCTGTCTTGCGCAGATCATCCCCTTCAAACTTGCGATCTACCGTCATGCGGCCAGAAAGCAGGCCACGGCACAGCGGGCCATAAGCCAGCACAACCAGATTGTTCTTTTCTGCATAAGGCAGAACATCACGTTCTATTTCACGCTCAAACAGATTGTAGGGGGGCTGCACAGCAGAAACCGGTGCAAATTTGCGGAATTCATCCATCTGCGCGGGGGAAAAGTTGCTCAACCCCAAGGCTTTAACCTTGCCGCTTTTTACCAGATTTTCCAGTGCGCGGGCGGTTTCTTCAAACGGTGTGCGCGTATCCGGCCAATGTACCTGATACAGATCAATATAGTCTGTGCGTAGGCGGCGTAAGGACTGCTCTATTTCATCTTCAATCCGCGCGGGCCGACTATCCCGAAAAACCTTGCCATCCTGCCAGTTTAGCCCAACCTTGGTGGCCAGAATAACGCGCCCACGCCGGCCTTCCAAAGCCTTGCCAATAACTTCTTCAGAATGTCCAAACCCATAAACTGGCGCTGTATCAATCATATTGATACCGAGCTCCAGAGCTTCATCTATGGTCTTGCTGGCATTTGCATCATCTGCGCCACCCCACATGGAACCACCAATGGCCCACGTGCCCAATGCAATACGCGAGGCAGGTTTGGCTATACCCGGAATGGCAATTGTATCTGCCGACATAAGATGCGCTCCTTGATAGCTGGTTTATATGTTCCGTGCACAACATCCACACGGTTATGGCTGTATTTAACACGTATTTTCTGTATTGGAGCAAAGAGAAAAAATGGCCAAAACCCTTTTACGCAGATAAGGGTTGACCAGTGTTCATGACCTTTTAGACTTTTCAAGCATGACAACATCCAATCTTGCCGCTTTCCCCCGCTCTGGTGTTCTTGCTATTGTACGCAGGCAGAACACCTTTTTGCTTGTGCGCCGTGCAAATGCGCCAGATGCTGGATTATGGGGTTTTCCCGGTGGACGGATTGAGGCAGGAGAAACCATTTTTCATGCCGCAGAACGCGAGCTTTTAGAAGAAACATCCTTACCCGCAAAAGCAACTTCCATAATAGATGCTTTTGACAGCCTGCATTACGATGCCAATGGCACGCTGCAATTCCATTACATTATTCTTGCTGTAAAATGTGAGGAACAAGAACAGGCCCATAACCCCATACAAGCAGGGGATGATGCCTTGGAAGCCCGTTGGTTTTCCTATCAGGAAATCAGCGCTCTTGGTGCGCGTGCCAGCGCACGCCTGCACGGCTTAACGCGCCAGATCCTGCAAAAGGAAGCACCTTCCTATCTCTCTCAATAAATCAGGAAAATTCATGATCAGGGCATGTGTTTTTTAATATGCCCACTTAATGAAAAATCCGGCGTGTGACACGCTCCAACTTTTGACGCCAGATTACAAATATCCACAGCACAGCAGCCGCATATATTCCCCCCATGACTGTCATGGAAACAGGCACACCGGGCACCAGGTACGTTGCGGCATCACATGGTTTGGAAGGCAGAAGCGGCATGGAGGCCAAGCGCTCCGCCATAGTATGCCCGGAAACATGTGGGGCATGGCAGGCAGGAAATGGGCTGGGCCACCACTGCCACTCCACCCCGGCATGGCACACAGAAAGCCCTATTGCCCCCAGCATGAAAGGGACCGTTAGCCACACAATTTGCCGGGCGATTTTATCTGGCAACACAGCTGCCACAATGCCCGCACCTAACAGCAAACGCCACGGCCAGCGTTCCCACAAACATAATTCACAGGGCATAATCTGCAAAACATGTTGGGTATACCATGCCACTCCCAACGCCAATAACGCCGCAACAGCCAAAAACAGCGCAAGCGGCCGAGATGCATGGCCTCCCCTCATGCAGAACGCACCTCTGCCAATGACGTAATAAAGGAACGTGCCCAACTGCCAGCCGTAACACGCCAGACATCTGGCTTAAGCCGCTTCCACCGCACCTGTCTTTCAGAAAGAGACATGCTGAGTGCTTTATGCAGGGCATCTGCCACTTCATCCGCATCGTGCGGATTGACCAAAAGGGCATCTTCCATTTCTGGCGCGGCACCAGCAAAACGGGAGAGAATAAGCGCACCAGGGTCTTTTTCATCCTGAGCGGCCACATATTCCTTGGCCACCAGGTTCATGCCATCCCGCAAGGGCGTTACCAATGCTGCGCGGGCAAGGCGGAAAAACGGTGCCAGCAGTTCACGCGGGACCGGATGCGTAAGATAGCGAATAGGCACCCAGTCAAAATCTCCATACGTGCCATTCAGGTGGCCCACCACACCATCCAGTTCTTCGCGCAGCACCTTATATTCTGGCACGCTGCCGCGTGAAACAGGTGTGATCTGAAGGTAGATCACCTTGCCCCGATATTCCGGATATTTACGCAAAAACACTTCATACGCCCGAAAGCGCTCCGGCAACCCTTTGGAGTAATCCATCCGGTCCACGCCAATAATCAGCGGCAAACCCCTCAGACTTTTCTCCAGCTTCTGCACTTCAGGATTATTCAACCCGGCAGACGCCTGCTGCTGAAAACTCTCCGGGTCTATCCCTATGGGAAAGACACGCGCCCGTGCAGGCACGCCAACAACAGAGAACCCTTCATTAACATTGCGGGCATCATCTTCAGTCTGCACACCCATAACATCATAGGCGCGCAAAGACTTCATCAGTTTTTCCGCTCCCGGCAAGGCACGCATCAGGCTCCATGGCGGAAACGGAATGTGCAGAAAAAAGCCAATGCGGCATTTTACGCCCAGTTCACGCAATGCCAGCCCAAGCGGGAACAAATGGTAATCATGCACCCAGATCAAATCATCAGATTTCAATAACGGGGCAAGTTTACGCGCGAACATTGTATTCACGGCATGGTAAATGTGCCGGTCCTGCCGCGTATAATTCATCAACCCAGCGCGGTAATGGCACAGAGGCCACAAAATGCCGTTGGAATACCCTTCGTAAAATCCATTATATTCCGATTGGGTGAGATCCACAGTGGCATAGGTTACATTATCCACCTTATCTACGCTGACGCGCCGATCTTCACCCTCATCATCGGGAACTTGCTGGCCAGACCAGCCAAACCACAAACACTCCTGCCCCTGCACGGCATCACGCAGGGCAACAGCCAACCCTCCGGCAGGTTGGGCACGCTCACGCACTGCTGGAACACGGTTGGAAACAATAACAAGACGCGCCATCCCTTACCGGCTCCCACCTGTAAGAGAGGCCAACCAGGCCCGAAAGATGGAAGGGGTGGGAAAATCGGACGGAATACGCAGCCCAATCCCCCCCATTCTGCGCACAGCGGCTATGGCATCTTCATCCGTCACATCATCCCCCACAAATACGGGTTTTCGCCCTGTAAAGGGAGGGTTTTCCATAAGCAATGTTACGGCATAGCCCTTGTCTATTCCTGCGGGCCTTATTTCCCATGCCATTTTTGCCGGCAGAAGCAGGAATGTCCCCTTGGACTGCTTCACCCACTCTGCGGCAGCCAGACGCAATGCTTCTGCGGCTTCTGGCGCTGCACGATAATGCAGCACAAACCCGCCTTCCTTGTGCTCTAGCCGTGTGCCCGGCAATGTTGCCAACAAACTGCGTGCCTGCGCCAGCCATTCTGGCGGCAAAGGCGGCAGCGCGGCCCGTTCAATCGGCCCACCCGGACGATGCCGAATAGCTACCCCGTGCTCTCCGGCAACTGCAAACGGCACATCCCCCAGAAAATGATCTATCTGATCAATCGGGCGGCCGGAAACAACAGCCAAAGCATCCCCACATGCTTCACGCAAGCGGCGCAGGCTATCAAGAAGCCCATCTGGCACCACAACAGATTCTGGCGTGGGAGCAATATCCACCAGAGTACCATCAAAATCGAGCAGAAACGCTGTTTCGTTTAACGGGGGTAGATGAAAACGGAAATCCTGCGCACCGAGAGAACCTAGCACGTTTGCACCTCAATCCTTGTTGTGATGTCTGGACCTGAAGGCAAAATTGCTAGGCACTTTCTGCCAGACCATCGTGTTTATACACGTTGCCGAACACCCCCTGCTTCGACAACCACCGATCACACAGACCTGCCGCGCAGAACAGGCACAAAAGCGAAACGGCTTTTTAACCCAACGTTAATAGACACCCCCAGTTTCCTGCTTGTCTGGGAGGGTATCGGGCACTTCTGAACTACCAGTATGGCCAGAAGATGTTTTATCTCCACCATCTGCTGGTGTTGGCGCCGTATCCACGCCGGATGCAGGCGGAGCCGGTGGCGCCACCGGTTTGGGGAGTGGCGGCAACGCAGGGCCTGTATCTGCCCCTTCACACCGCACCATCCGCACATCATACACCGGGCTTTCAAACACCCCTAAGGCAGGCTCTGCCGCCAGCATCCACCCCTGAAAAGTGGCGCCATTAGGGTGCTTGTCCTGCATGGCCAGCCATGCTGCAGCATCCGGTGAAAGTGTTGGCGGCCGTAACAGGCAACGAGAGGGCGTAATATCCAAACTTTTATAATGCGCTGTTGTACCTACCGGAATAGAAAGGACTTCCACATGGGCATCCAGCCTGTCCAGCACCCGTACAACAGCGGTATCCTTACCTTGCCATGTATCTGGTGCATAAACTGCCGGTGGGGCCAATACCGTGCCCGCAGCGTGCGCCAGAAGAGGCATGCCAGCCAGCGTGGCGGCACAAACCGCAAGCGCATATCGCTTCATGCTGGCTGACTCCCATTTTTGGGAGAAGCAAGGCTGTCTACCATCTCTTTCAAACGCGCACGCATAAACTGTTCATTCACTCCCATCAGCATGGCGTCCTCAAACGCGTCTCGCATAATATCCTGCACCTCCTGCCAGTTTTCTGTCAGAAGGCGCAGCTTTTCATGGCAGGTTATGGGGTCTCCATCATCCTGCGGCCAGAAGCGTGGCTTTTCCATACTGTTGGTTTCCCGGCTTCAATTTTAAATTAACGGATTTTTATGTCTGTTTCAGGGCAAATCATTCCCGCCCGTGCCGCCACCACTGGTAGGGGCAGTTTTGTTGGCACGTGTCAGAGTATCCGTAACCGAGAAAATGAACTTGCTGAGCAACTGCTCCAAACTGATGGAGCCCTGGGTCTGCCCAACTGTTTCACCGGGTTTCAGGGTTTTGTCATCCCCACCGGGGGAGAGGGCAATATACTTACCCCCCAGCAAACTATCGCTGGTAATAATGGCGGCTGTATCATCTGAAAGATGAATATCAGGGCGCACTGTAAAGGTGACATGCGCCTTGAAACTGTGCGGGTCTACCGTTTCACTGACAACCTGCCCGATAGTTACGCCTGCCAGCCTGACATCAGAGCCGATATCCAGCCCATCTATGTGCGTAAAATCGGCATTAAGCCGGTACCCGGTTGTATCTGTCTTGCGGCCTTCGCCCACTACGGCAGCCACCAGCATACCGCCGATAGCTGCCAGCACGACAGCGCCTGTAAGCAGTTCTGTCAGACTACGCCGAGATTGTTCTGCCATTGCTGAAGCCATAAGCCACCTTGCACTCCCTGTATTGCCTATATGGCTTAGCAGGAAATGCGCGGCAGATCACGCATCAGGTGTCCATGCCTCGTAATCTCCTGTGGCAGGAGGGTGCTGACCCGTAGAATACAGGCTGCCCGGTGGCCTGTATGCCTGTGCCGTACCTGTCATGTTGGGTTGGTATGGCAACTGCCACGGCTTGCGTTCTTCTGCCGGAATAGGCGCATCCAGCGTGTGATGCAGCCACCCCCACCATTCTGGCGGCACGGCAGAGGCATCCTCCCCTTTCAGGTAGATCACCCAACGTTCGGGCCGTTCCACACCCCCACCCTGCCGGGCCGGGCCAGTGGATTCGTAATAACTGCGGCCATCGGCATCCTTGCCAACCAGCCGCCCTTTTCGGCGCGTATGCAGCCATGTTCCAAAGTTTGCCATGTGTTGAATGATAGGACTCCACCCCCGCACTGGTCCATGAAATATGCATATGCGCCTGATCAACTGCGCTCGATCAGCCCGTATTGCGGCAAGAAGCGGGACTTCACAAAAAGTTATCCCCCATATCCTCATTATGCAGAGTGTTAACCGCCTTTTGGCAGCACGATTCCGGGTTCCGAGGCGCAGGGCGAAAACGATAAACTGCCCCGCATGAACGCAACAGCCAGACGCCACTGGAATGGCGTGCTGATGAGCACGCTAGAGGCCGCAGCAGACCCGGACGCTCCCCTTCGCTCCGTTACGCTGCCCGCAGAATGGGATACAGATGCCGCAACGGCATTGGCCCAGCTTGTACCAGGAGATGAAGCGCTGGATTTGCCCAGCCTTGCCTCCCGCTGGATTGATGCGCTGGCACCAGATGATGCCACGGCACGTTCCCTGGTATGGATGCTGCTCACGCGGCAGGCCGCGCCAACGGAGGCTGTATGGCACTGCCGTTTTGATCGGCCACCGGGCTTTATAGTTAATCTGGCAGCCTTTGTTTCCCCCGGTGAAGGGTTTGCCGCGCGCACATTTGTTGCAGCACTGCGGCTGATCTGCTCCGTATTGCGCCATGCTGCCAGCACACTGGCCAACCAGCGCAATGGTGAACTGCCGCTACCAGATCTGTTTGCGTCAGAACAGGCACAAGCCACACCTGCCGCGCCAGCTGAGGAACAGGCAGCCACCCCACTGGCAGGCGATATTCTGCTGACCAATCTGGATGCCTGCCTTGCTGGCGTGGGATTGGATTACGATAGTGAGGATGGACGCGCCGCCGCATGCGCCATTGCCGCATTGGCCACCCTGACCGCCCATGCAGGCCGGGGGCCGGAATCTCTCCCGCTGCCACCTGTACGCACCGTCCTGCCTGGCTTGGGGGAAACCTTGCGCGCTGTGTGGAACGAAGCTGCGGTAGAAACAGAAACGCCTCTGGCACCTGTGGAAACAGGATTTTCCTGCTCTAACCCAATAGACGGGCTTTTGGGTGTAGAAGCCTGCGGGCTGGCCCCGGCTTTTTCCATGTTACGGCCCGATGGCAAGCTTTCCAGAAGCGCCTTACTGCGGCTGGAAGCCCGTGGTTTTACAGTTGAAACAGCCTTAGCCGCCGCGCTGGCAGGTGAAACTGTGCTCCCCCAGCCCGGCCCCAATGCACACCTGGCCATGTATCGGGCCTTAACCGGGTTTGTAGACCGCATGCCCGCACGGCCAGACGTGCAGAACCAGCCCATCCGTAACAAGCTGGAACGCGGCGTGCGCCGCACCCTACCCCCGCGGCATGGTGGCTTTACCCAAAAAACCACTATTGGCGGGCATCGCCTGTTCCTGCGCACCGGGGAATATGAAGATGGCACGCTGGGTGAACTGGCTCTTACCCCCACGCGGGAAAGCAGCATGGTGCGCGGGCTGATGGAAAGTCTGGGAGAAGCCGTAAGCATTGGCCTGCAATACGGTGCCCCGCTGGAAGCCTTTGTGGAAAACTTTGCCTATACCTGCTTTGGCCCGGCCGGCACGGTGGAAGGAGACCCGGTTGCCTCCTACGCCACATCCATGCTGGACTACGCCTTCCGGGCTTTATCTGACACGTATCTGGGTATTCGGCTGCCAGATGGCCCACACCAGGATACGCAATCTGACCCAGATCCACTTCTGCCGCTTGATCTGCCAGAAGCCGATGATACGCCGCCCACTGGGCGCAAACGCCGTAATCTGCGGCTTGTCTGCTAACGGCATAGGGTCCATTCTGCTGGGCAAAGGGCAGATTTCTGTGTCCTGCCCAGCTTTTTAACACAAGGAATACAGCGTGATGAGCACTCCTGAATCCCGCCTGGCTGAACTTGGTATCGAACTTCCAACCCCGGCTGCACCGGTTGCCAACTATGTGGCCTGTGTACAAACGGGATCTTTGTTGGTGGTTTCTGGCCAGTTGCCACTTAAAGATGGCAAGCTGTTTGCAACCGGCAAACTGGGGGATGCTGTTTCTGTTGAAACAGCAGTTGAAGCTGCGCGTTACTGCATGATCAACATTATTGCACAGGTGCGCGCCGCTGTGGGTGATCTCTCCCGCGTAAAGCGCGTGGTGCGTCTGGGTGGCTTTATTGCCTGCACGCCAGACTTTACCGCGCACGCAGCCGCCATGAACGGCGCATCTGATCTGGCTGTTGCTGTCTTTGGTGATGCCGGGCGCCATGCACGCTCCACCGTTGGCGTACCTTCCCTGCCGCTGAACGCCCCGATTGAAGTGGAAGGGCTGTTCGAAATCGGCTGAACCTGCAGGACAAACAGACATGGCTGAATGGTCCGTATCTCTGCACAACAGTATCCACGCCATTCCGGCAACGGAGTGGGATGCCTGTGCGGGGGCGGACAACCCATTTATCAGCCATGCCTTTCTTTCTGCCTTGGAAGATAGCGGTTCCGTACGCCAAGAAACAGGCTGGCTGCCTCAGCATGTCGGCCTGCATGGGCCAGATGGACAACTGGCCGCCACCTGCCCCGCCTATATCAAAGGCCATTCATGGGGCGAGTATGTGTTCGACCAAGGATGGGCACGTGCCTTTGAAGCCGCTGGCGGACGCTATTATCCCAAATTGCAAATTGCCGTTCCCTTTACCCCGGCACCCGGCCCACGCCTTTTAACGCGGCCAGATGCACCGGCAGAAACCCAAGCGGTTATGGCAGACGCCCTGCGCCAGATCTGCCATGATACGGGACTTTCCTCCGCCCATGTAACATTCTGCACTGAGCAGGAAAGTAATATTCTGACTGAACGAGGATGGCTCCCGCGCTTAGGTTTACAGTATCACTGGCACAATCAGAATTACGCCTGTTTTGATGATTTTCTGGAAACACTTTCATCCCGCAAACGCAAAACCATCCGGCGCGAGCGGCGTGATGCCAATGCTGCAGGGCTGAGCTTTCATACCCTCCGTGGATCAGAAATTACGCCTGAGGACTGGCAGGCCTTTTACACATTTTACCAAAACACAATTGATAAAAAATGGGGCAATGCTTACCTGACGCCCGCTTTCTTCCCGCTACTTTCTGAACGCCTGCAAGACCGTGTTGTGCTGATGATCGCACGGCATGAGGGCATACCCGTTGCCGCAGCCCTGAACCTTTTGGGGCACGATACATTATATGGTCGCAACTGGGGCTGCGTTGGCAACTGGCCATTCCTGCATTTTGAACTGTGTTATTATCGCGCCATAGATTTTGCCATTGCCCATGGCCTCAAACGGGTAGAAGCCGGCGCTCAGGGTGAACATAAAATTCAACGTGGTTATCTGCCCGCCCTCACACACTCTGCCCACTGGCTGGAAAACCCTTCTCTACGCAATGGGGTAGAAGCTTTTCTGCAAGCCGAACGCCCCGCCATATTGGCAGAAGCCGAGGCACTTACCGCCCTTTCTCCCTACCGGCAGAGCGCAACATGACCTGAAATTTCCCGCACATATCAGGCTTATGCTGGGGAAAGCGTTGTCGTTTAGCGTTTTTTTGCGTATGCCCCGGCTAGAAACTCCACACGCTTCTGCATGATCAACTGGCAGCTCCATGACCAACGCATCTTCCTCCTCCCTTCCCTCCGATCATCAGGCTTCCCTGATTGATGGCAAAGGCTTTGCCGCCAAAATGCGCCAGCATATCCGTGAGGATGTTCTGGCGTTTCACGAGAAACATGGTGTAACCCCCGGTCTGGCTGTTATTCTTGTTGGGAATGATCCTGCCAGCGAAGTGTATGTACGCAACAAGGCTGTGCAGACCCATCATGCGGGCATGCGCTCCTTCATGCACATGCTGCCCGAAAACACATCGGAAGCCGAACTTCTGGCGCTGATAGACCGCCTGAACAAAGACCCCGAAATTCATGGTATTCTGGTGCAGCTTCCGCTACCAAACGGGCTGGATGGCCGCCGTGTCACCAACGCCATTCTACCTGAAAAGGATGTGGATGGCCTGGGCGAGATCAATGCGGGGCGTCTGGCTGTTGGGCTGCCCTCTCTTATTCCCTGCACACCGTTGGGCTGCCTACTGCTGCTGCGTGACCAGTTGGGCGATATGAAAGGCCAGCACGCCGTGGTTATCGGGGCCTCTAACCTGGTGGGCAAGCCCATGGCTTTGCTATTGCTGGCAGAGGGCTGCACGGTTTCTATCGCGCATATTCACACGCGTGATACAGCCGCACTGGCGCGCGAAGCCGATATTCTGGTAGTGGCCACCGGCTGCCGTGAACTGGTGCGGGGAGACTGGATTAAGCCCGGCGCTACCGTGATTGACGTAGGTATCACCCGTATCAAAACCGATGATGGCAAAACCCGTCTTGTAGGGGATGTGGCATTTAATGAAGCGGTCAAGGTGGCAGGGCGCATTACGCCTGTTCCGGGTGGCGTTGGCCCCATGACCATTGCCTGTCTGCTGAAAAATACGCTAACCGCTGCCAAATTGCAGCTTGAGGGGAGCGCGGAATGAGCCTTTCACGCCTTTCGGTTGAGTTGATCCCGCGTTCTGCTGAGGCCTTGGCCGCAGATGTGGCTACAGTTAAAGCCACCTTCCCGGTTGCAGATACGCTGAATATTCCTGATCTGATGCGCTTTCCCCTACGCAGTTGGGATGCCGCAGCCCTTGTGCACCCTCAGTTTGGCAACGTTATCCCGCATATTCGGGCCATAGATATTGCGCCAAACGCGCCGTTGCCCGGTGTAGATCAACCTGGGCTGGAAGAAATTCTGGTGGTGCATGGTGACCCACCGGCAGACCTGAGCCACCGCACTTACCCCAACAGCACGGAAAGCATTATCCGCCGCTACCGGCAGGAAGCACCACATCTGAAAGTGTATGCGGCGTTCGACCCGTATCGTCGCGCCCCATGGAAAGAGCTGGAAGATGTGGCCCGCAAGAAAGAAGCCGGAGCCATTGGCTTTTTCACGCAGCCTGTATTTGACATGAAGCTGTTTGACCTGTGCCGCGAATGGTTGCAGAACGAATGTGTATTCTGGGGCCTTTCCCCCGTTATTGGCCCCAAATCCCGCTCTTATTGGGAAACAACAAACCACGTTGTTTTCCCGCATGATTTCTCCCCCACGCTGGAAGCCAATATCCAGTTTGCGCAAACGGTGCTGAAGGAACTGGCGCAGGAAAAAGGGAAGGCTTACCTTATGCCAGTGCGCATCAAGCTGGAGCATTACCTTCCTGCGTTACGGGATGCTGTGGCATAAAAACCGTGCATTCCTGCGGTATCTTTTCCTCCCACCAGATTATTTCATAGGACCAGCCCATGCCATTCTACCTTCTCTCCTGGCATGGCGCATTGGTGGGTTATACGGGCTTACGCCTCCATCCAGTTTCCTTTGCGCAAGCGTTTATGCGTGGCACAACACCAGCCACGCTGGATGAGCAATCTACGGCATTAAGCCCCGGTGAGGCATTTACCACAGCAGAGCCCATAGAAAACTTTGCAAACCGTCCGCTTGTTTCTGTGCGGGCGGGCAAAGGCTATCTTTCCAGCCGGGAGCAGACTTTGTTTGACGTGGCGCCACTTTGCGCCACGTGGGAGCATTTTCTGCTTTTGTCCCCAGAACTGCTTTCCATCCTGCGCGATCTGACAGAGCAGGAATGGTACTGTAAGGCCCGTTTTGTCGGCCGTGCCACGTGTGCAGAACATCATGTGCATTTGGGTGGGCATAAATGGCCCGCAGAACAGCTACAGGCGGAACGCAAGGGAGATACCATAACACTCTGGACAGATGCGACACCGGAAAAAGTCACGTTTACAGCCTGCCCTTCTCGTGTGCTTTCCGGGTTGGTGGAAGATCTGTTGCATCTTTTGCAAACCAAAACTTTGCGCCCTACCACAACACCATGGGCCACGCTGGAAGATCTGCGCGAACAGCTTTTACGCCTGAGTGTCACCCCGCGGGATACAAACACCTGCATACATCTGGCGCGCCTTTGCGCTCTTTTCGGGCAGTGGGAATTAGCTGATGGCTTTTTAACAATTGCCCGCCAGCATGATACGCGCTCTGAACTTCAGTGGATGGCTGCAGTTCTGGCCCTGCGCACCAAAAATAACGATACTGCCGCCAAGCTGATGGAACAGGCCCTGACCTCCCGCTATCCTGATCGGGATCTAGGCCCGCTGCTGGCGCCGTTAGTGACACGGCAACAGAATGGTGAAAATGCTCTGTTACTGGTGCCTGCAGCCCTCTCCAGCATCGGCCTTCCTGCCTTTGAAACGCCATTTGACATGCTGCTCATGCCCATGCGTCTTGCAGCCAAGAATGGGCCGGATATTCGGCGTGTATATAGCCGTCTGTTTGAACAGGCTTTTCAGAAACTGGACATAGAAAACCGCCTGCGCCTGCTGACTGCCGAAGCCCGGCTGAATGGCCTGAGCTGGTGGGAAGAACTGGGGCTGGGGCATACAAGCTGGCTGGCTGGCCTACAGGCTGAAGCAGATACGCATTATGCCATTGCCCGCAAACTGGCTGTGCAGGATAACATGACCCCCGCACAGTATGATCAGGGCGTGTTTTCGTGGCTCAGCATGCACGAATGTGGGCGCTTGGCCAGCCGGGCCATACCAGACGTGACCGGTGTGGCAAACTGGCAATGGCACTTCAGCATGCCAGAAGAACAGCCGGGCACGTGCCTGTCCTTTGCCTGCACGGAAAAACATTTTGATGTGGTGCCGGGGCTTGTGCTTTCACTTATTCATGCCTGCCGGGAAGATCGGTCTGCGGGCAAAATCCAGCTCTGCCTTGGCGTTGCACATCCAACAGTGGACCAACTGACTTTTCTTTCCACCGTTTCTGAATGGTTGGAAAAACATTCCACAACATTACGGCTCAGTTTCGGGCATGGAGAAACCAGATCAGACGCCACCATGCTGGAGCCTGCCCTACGCTATCTGATTCTGCCTGATATTGCCGCCCAATTCAGAACGCCTGTTTTGATAGGAGATTGTGCAGGGTATTTTCCGGCCAATTTTATCAGCCTGCTACGGGACATGAAGGCCCATGCAACATATGGCTTTGACCTGACCCAATTTGATGACAACGGCCAGCAGCAATATGGCACGCCATGGAGCATGAACACAGATCTGGCCTATTTTGGCGAGGCCGAGCTTGTGCCAGCCATTGCTGCGTTTATGAGCGATTATCTAAATACGGTTTGCGCGCCCAGCAATCCGTACCATACGGATATGGACCGCTGCACATTGGCACAGATGTTCCGCCGGTTTGTGGCCTCTCGCTGGGCACAGCTTTCCATCCGCTTCCTCAACGATGGACCACCCATGCTGGTTATCCCACACCATGACCAGGCAGGGCTTGTAACGCCAGAAAATGTGTTAAACGACCTTAAGGCGCATATACGTTAAACGCTGTTTGCACATTCCCCTGAACTCGCATGTCAGCTCAGGGGAATAAGTGATTATTTTTGAGAACCACTGCCATACAGAGCTGTCAGACTGGCAGAAGCCAACTTGTGATGGTTCACCATAAAACCCACCAAGGCTGGACTGGAATCTTCTTTCACATCCAAGGTCGGCACATCCAGCGCATAAACCGTAAAGATATAACGGTGCACGCGGCCTGGCGGAGGGGCGGCGCCCCCATAACCGGGCACACCAAAATCTGTCCGCACCTGCAAGGCACCTTTTGGCAACTTATCCCCAGCAGACCCCGCACCCGTGGGCAATGCAGTAACAGTGGCAGGAATATTAACCACCACCCAATGCCACCAACCGCTCCCGGTGGGGGCATCTGGGTCATACACTGTCACCACAAAACTTTTGGTGCCTGCGGGAGCGTCTTTCCACTCCAGCTCGGGAGAAAGGTTTTTCCCGTGCTGGCCCATGCCGTTATAAACCTGCTCTTGCGGCAGTGTATCTCCGTTTACAAAAGCGGGGCTTGTAAGAACAAATGCCATAAAAGTGGCTCCCGTACTGTTACCAGTTGCGGCTGATCAGCCAGAATTCTTCTGATGTCAGCGTAACGCCAGCTTTGGATTCGGCTGCGGCTTTTGCCAGCGCTTCAATCCGTTCAATCATAATAACCTTACGCTGGTGGGCTTCTGTGGTTTCATCTGTTGTTTTCAACACGCCCAAAGAAACTTCAGCAGCCTTGGCAACACGTGCGGCATCCAAAAGAGCGTAAGACATAAATCGTCATCCTTTAAAATATATATGCACCGGAATACCCTCCGGCGTTTCTAAAAAAAGAATCTGGCCCCTGCATGCCCTCTCTTCAACCCCTACAGGTTGCATGCTATCCGCAGAACTGCGCCTTTGCCTCTGGCCTTGGCCCAGCCGATTGCGTAAACGGTGCCATCATGAGCAGCAACCGCACCGAAGATTTTGATTTTCATCTTCCAGAAAGCCTGATTGCGCAGGAACCCGCCCGCCCGCGCGAGGCCGCACGCCTTTTGGATGCCACACAGCCTGGCATGTTTGCTGATCGGCGTATCCGTGATCTGCCTGCACTTTTAAAGCGGGGTGATTTGCTGGTTGCAAATAACACAGCCGTTATTCGCGCCCAGCTGCATGGCCTGCGCGGAGAAGCCAGAATTGGCATTACGCTGGACCAGATTCAGCCAGATGGCAGTTGGCATGTTCTGGTGCGCAATGCACGTCGGCTTAAGGTTGGTGATATTATTATGTTCCCCAACGTGCAGGACACAGCCCGCGTGCTGGCACTGGAACCCGGTGGTGGCGCTGTGCTCCGCTTTAGTGCGGAAGGAGATGCCTTTGATACGTTCCTGCAAAAAGCGGGAGCACTGGCGTTGCCCCCTTATATTCACCGCCCTGAAGGCCCGACTGCGCAGGATACCAGCGATTACGCCACTATTTTTGAGCGTAACAAAGGGGCTGTAGCCGCCCCAACAGCCGGGCTGCACTTCACCCCCGCCTTGCTGAAAGCCATAGAGGCCACGGGAGCCCAGCGCTGTACACTTACCTTGCATGTGGGCGCTGGCACCTTTTTGCCCGTGCGGGAAGCTGAAATTTCTGACCACAAAATGCATTCAGAACGCGGGATTATCACCTCGGAAACAGCAGAGCGTATTAACGCCACCCGTAAGGCTGGCGGACGTATTATTGCCATTGGCACAACCAGCCTGCGCCTGCTGGAAACCGCAACAGATGAAAACGGCATTGTGCATCCGTTTGATGGCACAACCTCCATTTTCATTCGGCCGGGCTATCAATTCCGGGCTGTGGATGTGCTCCTCACCAATTTCCATCTTCCGCGCTCTACATTGTTTATGTTGGTTTCCGCCTTTGCTGGCGTAGAACGCGCTCGGCAGATTTATGCCCATGCCGTTGCCAGTGGCTACCGCTTTTATTCCTACGGCGATGCCTGCCTGCTGCGCTGCGCCCATTCCATTCATGCCCACCACCTCGGAACAGTAGAATGACCCGCTTTAACTGGACGTGTGAAAGCACAGATGGCGCTGCACGCGCCGGTATGCTGCACACAGCCCACGGCCCTGTGGCCACCCCCACCTTTATGCCGGTTGGCACAGTTGGCACGGTAAAAGCCATGACCATGGATGCCGTGCGCTCCACCGGTGCGGGCATTGTTCTGGGCAACACCTATCACCTCATGCTGCGTCCGGGGGCGGAACGCATACGTGCCTTGGGTGGCCTACATAAGTTCATGGATTGGCCCGGCCCGATTCTGACAGATTCCGGGGGCTTTCAAGTTATGTCCCTTGGGGCACTCAGGCGGCTGGATCAGGACGGCGTGACCTTCCGCTCCCATATTGATGGGTCCGAACATCGGCTCACGCCAGAAAGTTCAACAGACATTCAGCACGCGCTAGATGCCACCATCACCATGTGTTTTGATGAATGCCCGGCCCTGCCTGCACCGCCGGAAGCCATTGCGGCTTCCATGCGGCTTTCCATGCGCTGGGCTGCGCGCTCCCGTCAGGCTTATGTGCAGCGCGAAGGGTATGGTCAGTTCGGTATTGTGCAAGGCGGCACGGAACCCGAACTGCGTGCAGAAAGCGTAAAAGCACTAACGGATATCGGGTTTGAAGGCTACGCCATTGGTGGCCTGGCAGTTGGCGAAGGGCAGGAACTGATGTTCGCCACGCTGGACACCACAACACCCATTATGCCGCAGGACAAGCCGCGCTACCTTATGGGGGTAGGCACACCGGATGATCTGCTGGGCAGCGTGCAACGCGGTGTGGATATGTTTGACTGCGTGATGCCCACACGCGCAGGCCGCACCGCCCGCGCCTATACCGAGCGCGGTACACTAAACCTGCGCAACGCGCGCCATGCCACCGATGCACGCCCCATTTCTCCATACTGTGACTGTCTGGCATGTTCACGCCATAGCCGCGCCTATCTGCATCATTTGTTCCGCGCCAATGAAATTCTCGGCCCCATGCTGCTCACATGGCATAACATTGCCTACTACCAGCGCCTGATGCGCCAGATCCGGCAGGCAATTGTGGAAAAACGGCTGGATGCATTGGCCACCACGTTACGTGCAGAATGGGCCGCCGAAGACTGGACAGAAGATGAAATGCCCCAACCCAGCCTGCCGCCTGTTCCCTGAGCAAGCGCCTTCAACCGCAACTCTTTAGAAGTTCATGACCGCAGCACCTTTTGCACATCCGTCCCAGTCTGCTGCACCCACCGCAAAACTGGCGGAGAAGATACGCATAAAGGCGCTGGAATTGGGGTTTGATGCCATAGGTTTCTGCCCCGCCCATCTGGGGCCAGAAGTGCGGGCGCGGCTCAAAGATTTTCTGGCCGCGGGCTATCATGGTGAAATGGGCTGGCTAGCAGAGCGCACAGAGCAGCGCAGTCAACCCACCGCTCTATGGCCAGAAGCCCGTAGTGTTATTGCTCTGGGCCTGAATTACGCCCCGGCCGAGAATCCGCTGGAGACACTTCAGAATCGCACATGCGGCAATATTTCCGTATATGCACGCCACCGTGATTATCACGATATTGTTAAAGGCATGCTCAAACATCTGGCCCAGTTTGTGGTGCGGGAAGCCCGGATGATGCTGACCACAGCCCCAGATGTAAAAGTGTTTGTTGATACAGCACCCGTGGCAGAAAAACCCTTGGCAGCACAAGCCGGACTTGGCTGGCAAGGCAAACATACCAATCTGGTTTCTCGCCAGCATGGAAGCTGGCTCTTTCTGGGTGAAATCTACACCACGCTGGAACTGCCAACTTCCGCCGATTCTGGCGGAAGTTGTGGAAGTTGCACCCGCTGCCTGAATGCATGCCCCACACAGGCTTTTCCCGCACCTTATCAAATGGATGCGCGCAAGTGCATTTCCTACCTAACCATTGAGCATGCTGGCCCCATTCCTCACCCGCTACGCAAAGCCATTGGCACACATATTTATGGGTGTGATGATTGTCTGGCCGTGTGCCCATGGAACCGCTTTGCCCAGACATCCCGCCATATCAAACTGCAACCCCGGCCAGATCTGATAGCGCCAGAACTGGCAACACTCAGCCAACTGGATGATACGGCCTTCCGGCGCATGTTTTCTGGGTCTCCCATCAAACGTATCGGGCGCAACCGGTTTATACGGAATGTGCTGATAGCTATTGGCAATTCTGGCCATGCAGACCTTTTGCCCTATGCCCAGATTCTACAGCAAGACCCGGACGCCGTTGTGGCAGAAGCGGCAGAGTGGGCCACGCAGCGCCTTATGGGAGAGACAGCTTGAGCCCTCATTTACGTAAACGCAGCCTGATTTTGGCAGGGCATGATACCAGCGTTGCCTTGGAAAGCACGTTCTGGAACGTGCTGGAAGACATTGCTCATCAACAAAAGCAAACACTGCCGCAACTGGTCACAAAAGTGGATGCTGCCCGTACACCGCAGCAATCCCTTGCTTCTGCCTTACGCGTTTATGCGCTGGAATGTCTGAAACAGCAGCTTTCCCCCAGCACGACTCCTTGCCCCTGAAATTAACGCAGAACTGCCGCGCCCTCTCTTTGCATCAGGGTGTTTGGGCAGGATGCCAGAACGTGATAAACTGACGCTATGGCAATCTGGGGTAAAATTTTTGGTGGCGTAGCCGGTTTTGCCGTAGGCGGCCCGGTTGGCGCAGCAGTTGGCACGGCACTGGGCCATGCGGCAGATACAGGTGCGATTCTTCAGCCCCCAACAGGAGGATGGAGCGACCGATGGGCTGCGCGCTCAAGGCCGGACCCAAATGGCGCTGCCACTTTTGTGGCGGCCAAACTGGCCGCAGCCCTTGGCAAGAAGGAACAGCTTTATGGGCTGTCCTGCGTTATTCTTAGCGCCAAGCTGGCAAAATGTGATGCACCGGTAAACCGGCGGGAAATTAACGCTTTCAAAACGCGATTCCGCGTACCAGATGAAAACATGCGTGAAGTTGGGCGCCTGTTTGATATGGCACGCCAGCGTACGGATGATTACGAAGCTTTTGCGCGTGAGCTGGGCCAGGTTTACACAACAGATAAACGGCCGCTGGAAGACCTGATGGGCATTCTGTTTGCCATTGCACGGGCTGATCTGGCAGCTGACGCCCCCCTGGCGCCAGAAGAAGAACGTTTTCTCAAGCGCGTACACGCCCTGTTCGGCCTAAGCCGTGGGGCGTGGGAACGCGCCGCACATGGGCGTACACGCCCAGCCATGGCGGAAGATGACGCCTATGCCGTGATGGGTGCCACGCCTGATCTTTCCAATGAAGAATTACGTGCCCTGTGGAAAAAACTGGTACGGCAATATCATCCAGACATTCTTCTCGCCCGTAATGCCAGCGCGGTGGAGATTGAAGCGGCCTCCGTCAAAATTTCACGCATCAATGCTGCGTGGGACATTATCAAGCGGGATCGTGGCCTCTGATTTCAGGATTCTCTTTTCTTTTTGAGGCCAGATAGAAAGTGCGACTTTCTGGCAACAGGTTGTACAAAAATCTCTCACTCTGTCTGTCCAAGGGTGCATGCACAGGTCTATTTTACGCCCCTGTTTGTTATGCAAGTATGCCCTGCCATTGCGCCGCTGGTTTCTCGTGGTAGAGAAAGCGGCAACAATTGGCCTGCACACAGCAAGGGCCAGACGGTCGTCACAGAGCAAAGGTAAAGGTGGCAATGATTTCAGGACGGAACGGCTCAAGGCTCCGCCCTCGCGCGCAGGCAAAAAAAAGTCAGACGCGGGAAGGTTCCTCGGCACAGCGCCGTTTTCGTCTGGGCACATTCTGCCTAGCCGCCGTCTTGCTGAGCACGGCAGGATGCAGCGCCATTAAGGCACCCGTACCCAAAGATCCGGATGCTCTGGCCGAATATAAAGCCGCTAACGATCCGTACGAGCCGTTGAACCGCAAGATGTTCAACATGACCATGAAGTTCGATAA
Source organism: Acetobacter pomorum (assembly GCF_002738225.1). GTDB lineage: Bacteria > Pseudomonadota > Alphaproteobacteria > Acetobacterales > Acetobacteraceae > Acetobacter > Acetobacter pomorum. Next base: position 31,541 of record NZ_PEBQ01000141.1, read on the forward strand.
ATGGGCCCTGCGCCCCATGGCCAAGGCTTATGTGTGGGCTGTGCCGCGCCCTGTCCGTAATTCACTGGGCAACCTTGTCAGAACCATGAATGAACCCTCCGTCTTCTTTAACGATGTGGGGGCAGGCAAGCCACGCCGTGCAGGCGATATGTTTGTACGCTGGTGCGTTAATATGACTGTGGGGCTGGGCGGCCTGATTGACGTGGCCAAAATGGCCGGATTCCCGCATCATGATAACGATGCCGGCATGACACTGGCCAACTGGGGCATTCCCGCTGGGCCATATCTGTTTTTGCCCATGGGGCCATCTTCTATCCGTGATGGCATTGGCTATGCCATTGACCAGGGTCTTTCCCCGTGGGACTATGTGCCGCGCGGATACGGATTGGTCAGCTTTAACTGGGCTTATAACCTGTTTGGGGTTGTGCATGCACGTTCTGAGCATCTGGATGAACTGGATGCGCTGGAACGTGATGCACTGGATCCTTACGCCACCATTCGCAGTGCCTATCAGCAGCAGCGTCGGGCGCAGGCCGAAGCCATCAAGAATGATAACCGCGCGACCGTGCCAGACTGGTACCATTAAAAAAAACAGCCAAAAGGGTACACAGACATGAAATTTCTTTCAAGCCGCCGTGTTATTCTGGGTGCCTTTGCCCTGCTTTGCGCGGGTGGCCTTTTCTCCGCGCCTGCACGCGCTGCGGAAAATGCAAAACAGTTTATTCAGGTCTTTGGCAACCAGCTTGTTGCCATTGTAAACAGCCCCATTCCGCTGGCTGAAAAGAAAGAAAAAGTTCTGCCGTTGGTGCAGAAGAATGTCGATATTGATGGTATCGGCCGTTATTGTCTGGGCCGTTACTGGAAAACAGCTTCTCCAGATCAACAGCAGCGTTATCTGGGCCTGTTCCATCAGGTTCTGGTAAACGCCATTACAGACAAATTGGGTGAATACCGCGGCGTTAGCTTTACACTGGGCAATGTCACTAGCACCGGTGCAGATGAATATGCCGTGGATAGCACGCTTTTGCGCCCGCAGCAGCCTGCCGCAGCTATGCAGTGGATTGTCAGTGAAGCCTCTGGCAGCCCCAAAGTTGTGGACGTTATTGGTGAAGGTGCAAGCCTGCGCCTGACACAGCGGAATGACTATTCCTCCTACATCGCACGCAATGGCGGCAACGTAGGTGCGCTGTTGGATGCGCTACAGCGCCAGCTCAGCCACCATACACAGGCAAACTGACGCAGACTCGATTTTCTGGTTTGTGAAAAAGGCGTTCCCCAAAAGGAACGCCTTTTTTTATGGTTTGGGCCAGGTGCTTTCATAAACCAGCATTGTCTGCCCATCTCTTTGAAACGTTTTTTCCACCCGCATACCTATGCCACCCAGAATGGTGCGGGATGCGATGTTATTTTCCGCGGCCACAGCTATGACTTTATTAAGCCCGGCATCATGCGCAAAGTTGAGGGCAGCCCCTGCAGCCTCTCGCGCAATACCGCGCCCGCTGGCCCATGGAAAAAGCGCAAAACGCAAGGCGAACCCACGCCCATCTGGCCGATCATGAATACCTGTCATCCCGACAAAACGGCCATGTTCATGAATGGTAAAAATACCCACCCGATGGCAGGCCCAGAAGGCAATATCATCCGCCATTTCCAGTTCCGCCTGCTGGCGGCTGCGCACACCCCCCAGCATACGGCCAAAGGCACCGCCATCTGCTTTCAGGCGCACCATATCTTCCATATCCCGCCATGTTACGGGCTTAAGCAGCAGGCGTGGAGTTCTGACAGAACGCGAATCCACAATTCACGCCTTGCAGCAAAGGAAAGGTAATACCCTCCCTTTTACTTCCGCATGCTGCTGGTAATGCATGGTGCCTTCATCAGGATAGAAGCCCACTAATAAGTAAGGGCTTCTATAAACCTTACTTAGCGTGCCAGAGGTTTGTACTGGATACGGCCGGGTTCTGTTGCCTCTGGCCCCAAACGGCGGCGCTTATCTTCTTCATACGCCTGGAAGTTCCCTTCAAACCATTCCACGTGGGAATCGCCTTCAAAGGCCAGAATATGCGTGGCCAGGCGGTCCAGGAACCAGCGATCATGCGAGATCACCACAGCGCAACCGGGGAACTCTGCCAGCGCGTCTTCCAGCGCACGCAGGGTATCCACGTCCAGATCGTTGGTGGGTTCATCCAACAGGATCACGTTGCTTTCTTGGCGAAGCATTTTGGCCAGATGCACGCGGTTGCGCTCACCACCAGAAAGCACGCCAACCTTTTTCTGCTGGTCAGAACCCTTGAAGTTGAAGGCCCCGACATAAGCGCGTGAAGGCACAGCCCGCTTGCCCAGATAAATCACATCCGTGCCGCCAGAAATTTCTTCCCACACGGTTTTGTTCGCATCGAGATCATCACGAGACTGATCAACGTAGCCAAGCTTTACGGTTTCACCAATTTTCAGGTCACCCGCATCTGGCTTTTCCTGCCCGATAATCATTTTGAACAGGGTGGATTTACCAGCACCATTCGGGCCGATAACCCCTACAATACCACCCGGCGGCAGCTTGAAGTTAAGGTTATCAATCAGCAGGCGCTCACCAAAGCCCTTGGTCAGGTTTTCGGCTTCAATAACGGTACCGCCCAAACGGGGGCCAGGCGGAATAACAATATCCGCAACGCCATTAACCTTTTCTGCACTGGCGGCCAGCATTTCCTCATATTTGGTAATACGGGCTTTGCTTTTGGTCTGGCGAGCTTTGGGGCTGGCGTTAATCCATTCCTGCTCCGCAGCCAATGCACGCTGGCGGGCACTTTCTTCTTTTTCTTCCTGTGCCAGGCGCTTACGCTTCTGTTCCAGCCAGGAGGAATAGTTACCTTCAAACGGAATACCGCGGCCACGCTCGATTTCCAGAATCCAGTTGGTCACGTTGTCTAGGAAGTACCGGTCATGGGTAATGACCATAACAGTGCCATCATAATCCTTCAGCGTGCGTTCAAGCCACGCAACGCTTTCAGCATCCAGATGGTTGGTGGGTTCGTCCAGCAGCAGTAGGTCAGGCTTTTCCAGCAGCAGGCGGCACAGGGCCACACGGCGGCGTTCCCCACCAGAGAGCTTATCTACCGGGCTATCTGCGGGCGGGCAGCGCAGGGCATCCAGCGCAATATCCAGCTTGCGGTCCAGCTCCCAGCCATCACCGGCATCAATCTTTTCCTGCAATTCGGCCTGTTCAGCCAGCAGGGCGTTCATTTCCTCATCTTCCATGGGTTCGGCAAAGCGGGCGGAAATCTCATTAAACCGGTCTACGGCCTTTTTGAGATCACCAAAGCCCAGTGCCACGTTTTCACCCACGGTCAGCTTGGGGTCCAGCTGCGGTTCCTGCTCCAGATAGCCAACACGCACACCTTCTGCCGCCCATGCCTCACCGCCGAACTCCTTGTCGATTCCGGCCATGATTTTCAGCAGGGTGGACTTACCCGCACCGTTCACACCCAAAATGCCAATTTTGGCACCCGGCATGAAGGACAGCGTGATGCCTTTGAACACTTCACGCCCGCCGGGGTAGGACTTTGTCAGATCCTTCATGACATAAACATATTGATAGGATGCCATGATAATGAACTCCCGTAATGCGGATGGGTAAGATAAAAAGGCGGGTGCGACCACATTGGCGCAGCAAGCTGTTACGCCTGCGCCCGGCAGGACTTGAACCCGCAACCAAGCCGTTATGAGCGGCCCGCTCTAACCAATTGAGCTACGGGCGCGCAGGCGGGTTCCTGATTACGCAACCTGAGTGATTTGGCAAGGGTTTCTATGCTGAAAACTGCTATTTGGCATGAAAAACGCATTACTCTTGGCAATTGGGCCTCTGCCAGATAGGGTTTGCCGCCTTCAATTTTTCAGCTCTGGAGCAGTCTTCAATGGACGTTTCAAAACTTTCTCCCGGCAAAGATGTGCCGTTTGATATTAATGTCGTCATCGAAATTCCGCAGGGTTCTTCTGTCAAATATGAAATCGACAAGGAAAGCGGCGCCCTTGTGGTGGACCGTTTCCTGTTTACGCCCATGGCTTATCCCACAGCTTACGGCTTTATCCCCAACACGCTGGCCGCTGATGGAGACCCGACAGACGCCCTGGTGCTGACCCCACACAATGTTGTGCCTGGCTGCGTGATTCGCGCCCGCCCCATTGGCGTTCTGAAGATGGAAGACGAATCCGGTCAAGACGAAAAAATTATCTGCGTGCCGCACGATAAAGTGCACCCGCAATTCACCAAAGTGGAAAGCGTGAGCGATCTGCCAGAAATTACCGTGCAGGCCATTGAGCACTTCTTCACCCGCTACAAAGACCTTGAAAAAGGCAAATGGGTGAAAGTGACCGGTTGGGGCACGAAGGAAGAAGCAGGCGCGTTCATTGTAAAAGCTCTGGAAGCTGCAAAAGGCAAATAAGCCCTGTTTGCATTCTGCTTACAAAAAGCTGCGCGGCTTCTGCCCCGCAGCTTTTTTCTTGCCTTATAGCGTGCATAAAATAGTGCCCCCAGAAAACCGCTTATCAAGCACATGCTTTCTCTCCAAAATATGGGATGAATATTGGAGAAACCAGCATGCCTGTAACGGGCTCTTCCCTTACCCTACGCCAACCTGTTCTTTTTCTCCCTCATGGTGGCGGCCCCTGCTTCTTTATGGACTGGCCCAACACCTGGGACAAAATGGCGGCGTATCTGCGCAACACACAAAACACCCTGCCCCGCAAACCCGATGCCATTCTGGTAGTTTCCGGCCATTGGGAAGAAAACATCCCCACCCTTACGGCTGCACCTCATCCATCCCTGATTTATGATTATTATGGCTTTCCGCCACATACATATCAGCTGCAATATCCAGCACCCGGCAGCCCTCCGCTGGCCACCGCTGTTTGCAAGCTTTTGCACGCTGCAGGCATACCCTGCACAACAGATGACCAACGCGGGTTTGACCACGGCGTGTTCATTCCCTTCATGCTGGCATTTGCAGAAGCCGATATTCCGATTGTGGAACTCTCTTTGCTGAAAAGCATGGATCCTGCGGCCCATATTGCCTTAGGGGCCGCTTTGGAACCTTTACGTGCCCAGAATGTGCTGATTGTTGGTACAGGCATGACGTACCATAATCTGCGCCACTTCATGAACGGTTCTCCTGTCACCAATCAGGCAGCGCAAGAGTTTGATACATGGCTGGAAAAAGCCATGACGGCCCCACCGGCAGAACGCACCTCCCAGCTTATACATTGGGCCTCCGCCTCCGGCGCACGCATCTGCCACCCACGGGAGGAGCATTTGCTTCCACTTATGGTTGCTGCCGGTGCGGCCGGGAAAGACAAGGGGATTCGCACGTACAAAGATACAATCATGGGGAAAGCGCTGGCGGGTTTTCGCTTCGGGTAGAAACAACACAAATCTCCCCGGCAACTTTTCATATGCTCATGAGCTTTTCCTTTTGAGAATCCGAGCGTTTCCCGAGGAACAGATCATGAGCACTTTTTTCCTGCGCCCACCCCTTGTTTTTATCGGGCTGGTTTTGGCCTTGTCCGCCGCTCAGGCCGCACCTGCTTTTTCTGCTGTTGAACAAGGAACCTACACGGTGGACCCCACCCACACGCAGATTGTGTTTTCCGTGCTTCATCTGGGGTTTACAAATTACTCTGGCTTTTTCTCAAACGCATCGGGCACGCTGGCACTCAACCCTATGCAGCCCGAAACATCCCACCTCAGTGTTTCCATCCCTGTCAGCAGCCTTCTCACACCCAGCAGCAAACTGACTGAAGAACTGAAAACATCGCAATGGTTTGATGTGGCGCATTACCCAGATGCCAAATTCGTTTCCTCCAAAATCACATCAACAGGCACAGATACAGCCGATATTGAAGGGCAATTTACGCTACATGGTATTACCCAGCCCCTTACCCTGCATGCACGTTTTATAGGTGCTGGGCAAAACCCCATGAACAAAACCTACACTGTGGGCTTTCAGGCCAATGGGGAGCTAAAGCGCAGCGCTTATGGCATAACAACCTATGTGCCTATGGTGGCGGACAAGGTGCATCTTTCGATTGCCGGGGCGTTTCAAAAGGCAAATTAAGCCATTCCATTCAAAAGAAATTGCGGATTTTCTGCGCTTGGAGGCAGAAAAGTTTTCTGAAATGAAAATTTTTATGAAAACCCTGTTGCCAAACGCGAAAACATCGCTATAAAGCCCGACATACCAACGCACGAAAGCGCGTTGAAACTGCGGGTGTAGCTCAGTTGGTTAGAGCGCCGGCCTGTCACGCCGGAGGTCGCGGGTTCGAGCCCCGTCACTCGCGCCACTTTAATTTCTCAAAATATTGTTTTTAAGAACTTAAAGCTGGCGCCACCTGCTTTTTGTCCGGCTGCATAGCAGCCGGAAGCAAAACAGCTTAGCCTTTATCCCCTAAAGCATTGGCGCCCTGTAGCGTAACGGCCACGGCATGTACGGTGGCTGCAATACGTGCGGCTGTTTGCACGGCAGAGGCCCCCAGAGCTTCACGCACAATCTTTTCATGGCTGCTGACACACAAATCACACCCATTGATTACGGAAACAGCCAGGCACCACAGTTCAAAATCAACCTTTTCCACACCTGGGCGTGCAATAACGCTCATGCGCAATTGTGCGGGCATCTGGGAATATTCACCACCCGCCATATGCACAAAGCGGTAGTAAATATTGTTCATGGCCATAATGGCATTGGCTGATTTGGCTGCCGTAAGCGCTTCTGGCGAAAGTGTTGCGCTAAACTGCTCTACAATTGCTTTTGTAACGTCATCATTCCGCGCAGCAAGGGCAGAGGCCACAAACGTACCTGCAAGTTGCTGGGGGGTAAGTGTTACATCATTGGCCAGAGAGCTCAGATTAAGCCGCAGATCCTTGGCGTAATCAGGAATCCGATCCTTGATGTCATCAATGGACATAGCTTTTTCCAGTATTCAGATTGTTCAGAAAAATCAGACGCACAGCGCCAACGCAGCCTTGCTGCGCAAACTGCGCCAGTATCTGGCACAGCTGGTAACCCACATAAAGCTACCGCCTTCTCCATAAAGAAGAAGGCAACGGGCGGCATATGCCACCCGCACCGCCTCATCCGCCCCACAGGCCGGATGAAATTTTCAGGCTCAGGCCTTAATAAAGGCGTCGCCCTTCTTCCAGTTACACGGGCACAGCTCGTCGCTCTGCAAACCGTCCAGAATACGCAGGATTTCCTGCGGGTTACGACCAACAGACAGATCGTTGACGGACACGTGGCGAATCACGCCATGTGGGTCCACAACAAAGGTTGCGCGCAGGGCAACGCCAGCTTCCTTGGCCATCACGCCTGTGCCTTCTGTCAGCTCACGCTTGACGTCAGCCAGCATCGGAATCGGCAGATCCTTCAGATCTTCCTTATGCAGGCGCCAGTTAAGGTGCACGAACTGGCTGTCGATAGACACACCGTACACAACGGCATCACGATCAGCAAAGTCTTTGGCCAGCTTGCCAAAAGCCACGATTTCTGTCGGGCAAACGAACGTGAAGTCCATCGGCCAGAAGAATACGATCTTCCACTTACCGGCATCGCTCTTGTCAGAAATCTGAACGAAATCGCCCTTCAGGCCTTCCGGGCCACCGGGAACGGCGGTCAGATCAAAGCTTGGAAATTTATCGCCAACTGTCAGCATAATCTTGCTCCTTCTAGCTTGGCACACACCATGCGGCACCAACGCGCCGCCGGCTGCGTTGTTCTGTATGGCGCGGCTTTTTCATTTAAGCCAATGAATATTTTATATCAAAATGATTGAAACATTCGATGAAATGCCGAACATTTCTCCTTCAGATACACCTGCATCAGGAATTCATACCGTGCTGCCGCTGCCTTCTGCCCAGCAATTACGCTACCTGATCACTCTTTCAGAACTGCGCCATTTTGGCCGGGCTGCAACGGCCTGCGCAGTCACGCAATCCACCCTTTCTGCTGGCATTATGGCCCTTGAGCGCCAGCTTGATGCCCCTCTGCTAGACCGAACAGTGGGCAAAAAAGTGGTTTTTACCCCTTTGGGCCACGAAATTGCGATTAAAGCCCGGCAAGCGCTGGCCGCACTAGAAGCCGTGCCACAACTGGCTGCCGCAGCCCGCACGCCGCTCACAGGGCCTTTGCGAGTCGGGATTATTCCTACCATTGGGCCCTTTCTTATTCCGCAACTTGTGCGGAGCTTGCGTGAACATTTTCCACGCCTGCTTCTTTCCATTACGGAAGACACAACAGAACATCTTTTGGAAAAACTGGCCCTGGGGCAGTTAGACATTCTTGTTCTGGCCATGCCGTGCCTGTGTGACGGCACAGAAACGCATCCTTTATGGCAAGACCCCTTCTGGGTCATCATGCCGCCGGACCATCCTTTTGCTGACTTGGCTGCCGTGCCAGCCTCTCAACTTTCTGAACACAGCATGATCATGATGGAGGATGGCCACTGCCTGCGCGATCAAACTTTGGCTATCTGCCGCCAAAGCCCAAACCGCAATGGTTCTGAAGGAGAAAGCGACTCCACTTTTACAGCCATGTCCCTTCACTCCATGGCAGAGATGGTGGAACTGGGGCTGGGCATTGCCATCATGCCGGAACTGGCTATCCACGCAGGTATTTTGCAGGGGCACAACCTTGTGGCGCGCCCACTCACCAGTGATCTGGCACGGCGCACCATTGGGCTGGCATGGCGGCCGAGATCTCCCCGCGCAGAGGATTTTCAGACACTCACCACAACCTTTGCGGCACTTGCGCCCCCTACATCCTCTACAGGCAAAACAGAAAAAACAGCTCAATCCTGAGAAAATGTGCCCAAAACTGCGAGAAATATTGACTCTGAAGCACGCAGCCGGTATGTGCCGAGCCAACTTATTTTGTACGTCCATCAGCATCGGCGGAGAAAACGGGCCATGAAAATCAGAAACAGCCTGAAGTCGGCCAAAGTGCGCGATAAAGACTGCCGTGTAGTGCGTCGTCGCGGCCGGGTTTATGTTATCAACAAGAAGAACCCACGCATGAAAGCCCGTCAGGGCTAATTCCATGCGTCATCCGGCCCTTTTTGGCTGGTTGAACACGCATGTCATGCGTCAAACCCGTTTTTCCGCTTGCCGGAGAAACGGGTTTTTGTTTGTCAGCCTTTGCGCAATTACTCTGGGCTTTCCGGCTACAGGGTGGGCACAAACCAAACAGGCCAATACATCCCCCGCTCCCGTTGCCCCAACACAGGCCAACACAGCGGCGCATTCTTCCAACAGCGTTGCCGAGCAGATCAAACAGCTTTCCACAGCATTGGCGCACGCCAAAACGCCGGAAGAGGCCCATGCTGTACAAGAAAAACTGGAAGCCCTCCGCTCTGCCAAACTTTCCCCCACTACGCAGCTTTTGGTCCGTCGGGCAGAAAAAGACCTGACAACCGATAAACCAGATGATGCCGTGGAAGACATAAGTGATGCTCTGGCCCTACAGCCTGACCAAGCCATTCTGTGGCGTACACGCGCCCAGATACGCCTTGTGGCAGGAGACCTGAAAGGAGCCATTACAGATATAGGTGAAGCCTTGCAGCGTGATCCGCTAGATGTGGAAAGCTGGAGCCTGCTGGCAAGTGTGGAAGAACACCGTAACGATGGCAAAGCAGCCCTGAAGGCATGGGAAAAAGTGCTGGAACTCAGCCCCATGACAGACCGCAACCACAAACGGTTGGATGCCCTGCACATCAAAGCTTACGGGCAACCCACCTGAGAAAGAAAGCAGGCCTTTAAGCCTGTTTATTCTCAATCAGGCTTTTACGAATTTTGCGGCCCCGTTCAATTCGATCCACAATATAATCAGAATCTTCCCAGCGGATGGCACGCGCCATGGCCTGCGCATCTTCCATAAACCGGCCCAGCATCTCCAGCAGCGCTTCACGGTTAGAAAGAAAGATATCACGCCACATAATAGGGTCTGATGCCGCTATACGCGTAAAATCCCGAAACCCGGATGCAGCAAAATCCAACACTTCAGATCGGGTTTCACTCGCCAAGTCATCTGCGGTGCCGCAAATAGTAAAGGCTAGCAAATGCGGCAAGTGGCTGACAATGGCGCATACCCGATCATGATGTGCTGGGGTCATTTCCCGCAAACGGGCACCACAGCGTTCCCACAGGGTGCGTATTTTTTCCAACGCATCTGTCGTCGTGCAGTCCAGCGGTGTTATCAGGCACCAGCGATTCTCAAACAAATCTGCCAACCCGGCATCCGGGCCAGAAAATTCCGTGCCCGCCATAGGATGCGTGGGCACATAAGGCACATCAGCCCGGAGTGAAGGACTAATGGCCTCAATAACAGAAACCTTGGTAGACCCCACATCTGTCAACACTGCGCCGGGCTTCATGGCCGGCACAACCTGGGCTGCCACAGGCCCCATGGCACCCACGGGCACACAAAGCATAACACAATCTGCCTGTGCGGCTGCGGCTGCGGCATCTGTTGTAACTTCATCCGCAATGCCCAGTTCAGCCACACGGGCACATACATCCGGGTTCTGATCCACAGCAATCAACCGGCGGGCCAGATTGCCCTGTGCACGTGCGCGGCGCAGCACGGAAGAACCAATAAGCCCAGGCCCGATAACAACCAGCGTATCAAAAACAGGCACAGTATCCTCAGCCAATGTGGGTATCCTTCACGACTGAAGACGTGGAAGGATACGGCGCCTTGCCCTCATCACCTTTGTCATCAGTACGCAAACCGTGCATTTCCATGAACTGCCATGCCAACAGAACAGGAATGCCAATAATAATCTCCCGTCCGCGGCGCAGCAGGGAAAGCCCTAGCGAGACTGATGGGTCAATACCAAAAGCATGCCCCAGCGCCATGTAGGCCCCTTCCTGCACACCCAGGCTGCCCGGCACCAGAAAACCCAGAGACATAATGGCGCAGGTCACCCCTTCCACAGCAATGGCATTGGGAAAGGTAAGATGTGCCCCCAGAAAGCGCGCTGTCAGCCAAAGCATAGCCGCGCTGCCCAGCCAGCCCACAAAATGGTACAACGCAGAGCGGAAAATATACCAAGGGCGGCTCCACGCAGCTTCCAGATGTTCTTGCAGGTCATCAGCGCCCTGCGTCAGATTCTCGTGCCACTGGGCGGCAAGGCTGCGGGTAAATGTTCCACCAAATTTACGGAACAGGTTACCACCATGCCGCTGTGTCCAGATAAACCCGATAGTACCTGCAATAAGAAACACCGCCCCGCAGGCCACGGGCACCACAAACGGGCTGGACCGCTGATGCGCCACCAGAAAAGCAACAGCCAGCAGCACAAACGCCACCTGCCCCATAACTTCTGTGGTGATATCCACCAAATTGGCGCATGCGGCCTCTGGCAACGCCACTTCACGCGTGTCACCTTTATAAAGACCATGCGATGAGCACGTGGCCCGAATCCCGATAACAATGCCGCCCAGCTGAGAAAACGGCAGGCATGTTGCGGCGGCATCGCGCACCATACGGGCGGACAGCAGCCTGAAATAGCCCAGCTCGGGAAAAGCCGCATGCCAGGCCAGCCCCAGAACGCCATCTACCAGCAACTGGCAGCATACCATTACAAGAAAGCCGCCCAGACCAATACGCATAACAGCATGCAAAACGGAATCAAATCCGCTCCACGCCATTGCTGCCGTAACGGCCACAAGCCCCAGAAAAGTAAGAAAAACCGTAAGCTTCTTCAAGGCCCCAGCTCTGTCTGTCCAGCACGCCCAAGGCCCTTTGCCATGTGGTAGAAAGCAAAAGGCGCATCAGGGTGTGTGTGTGTGATTGGTTCGTCCCCTTACACCACCACGGGGTCTGGCGCCACCTCGGACAGCAGGATAAAGAAACAGACCTGCCGTTCGGGATTAACGTCCTTACCACTTTTATTCTATGTATCGTACCTCTGGGGGAGCGTATATTTTCATGACTGCCCATACCCTCGTTACCGGCGCAACAGGCTTTGTTGGTTCCGCCGTAGCCCGCACCCTGCTGGAACGGGGGCATTCCCTGCGGCTGATGGTGCGCGAAGGCAGCGACAGACGCAATATTGCAGACATTCCTGCCGATCTGGTGGATGGGGATCTCTCTCGCCCTGAAACCTTTGCCCGCGCGGTGGAAGGCTGCCGCTATGTGTTCCATGTCGCTGCGGATTACCGGCTCTGGGTGCCAGACCCCGCCCCCATGATGACAGCAAACGTAGAAGGCACGCGCCAGCTCATGCTGGCTGCCAAAGCTGCGGGTGTTGAAAAGATTGTGTACTGTTCCTCTGTTGCCGCATTGGGCCTGATTGGTGATGGCTCCATTGCGGATGAAAACACACCAGTGCAGGAACATGCCGTTATTGGCATTTACAAGCGCTCCAAATACCGGGCTGAACAGGAAGTGCTGCAACTGGTGCGTGACCAGAGGCTTCCGGCTGTTATTGTAAACCCTTCCACCCCTGTTGGCCCGCGAGACATCAAGCCCACCCCCACCGGGCAGATGATTCTGGATTGCGCAGCCGGCCGCATGCCCGCTTATGTGGATACAGGCGTGAACATTGTGCATGTAGATGATGTGGCAGAAGGCCATGCACTGGCATTAGAGCGCGGCACAATTGGCGAAAAATACATTCTGGGTGGGGAAAATTACCTGCTGCGAGATCTGTTCGCCATGGTTTCAGAAATTGCCCATGTGCCACCACCCAAAATCCGCCTCCCGCAGGAAGTCATCTGGCCTGTAGCCATTATATCTGAATGGCTTTCCCGCTCCTTTGGCATCAACCCACGTGTTACGCGTGAGATGTTGGCCATGTCCCGCAAAAAAATGTTCTTCTCATCCGATAAAGCCAAGCGTGAGCTGGGGTATAACCCACGCCCTGCGCGCAAGGCGGTAGAAGATGCCATCACCTGGTTCCGCAATAATGGCATGCTGAAATAGGAGAGCTACGGTGACACTGGCTCTGGCTATTTTATGCGCCACGATCTGGATCGGACTGATATTTTTTCATGGAAGATTCTGGCAGGCGGGCCCCATTTTGCGTCCGGCGGATACAAACCGGATGCGTATGGATATTGCGCCAGATGTTACCGTAGTTGTTCCGGCCCGTAATGAGGCCGAATCCATCCAGCCAGCTCTGTCTTCTCTACTGGCGCAGGATTACATGGGCCGCCTTTCCGTTGTTTTGGTCAATGATCGCAGCACGGACGCAACAGGAAAACTGGCGCGCGCTTTGCCAGACCCCCATGCACGGCTGACAGTGGTGGATGGGGCTGATCCATCTGCCGGGTGGAGTGGCAAATTGTGGGCCGTAGCCCAAGGTGTGGCAGAAGCAGAACGCCAATGTGCAGATGGCAGCGGTTACATGCTGTTTACAGATGCAGACATTATTCATGCTCCTGCCCATGTCTCCACACTGGTTGCCAAGGCGCAGACAGACCGCCTGCACATGGTTTCTGAAATGGTGGAACTGCAATGCGAAAGCTTGGCTGAACGCGCTTTGGTGCCTGCTTTCGTGTTCTTTTTTACGCTGCTTTATCCCTTCGCCAAGGTGAATAACCCCAAGGATAAAACTGCGGGCGCCGCAGGGGGCACCATTTTGCTCCGCCGCGATATGCTCCGCCAGATTGGCGGCATAGAAGCCCTGCGGGGTGCACTGATAGATGACTGCACACTGGCAAGCTGCGTCAAACAGGCAGGGGGGCGCCTTTATCTGGGCCATTCCTGCCTGGCCAAATCTATCCGCCCCTACCCAACAGCAGGGGATATATGGCGCATGATTGCACGCACAGCCTATGTGCAACTACGCTTCTCCCCAGCATTGCTGATTCTGACCGTACTGGCCATGATTGTGGTATGGATTGCCCCCTTGGCCCTGACTTTTCTGGCCCACGGCCCTGCTCAATGGGTTGGAGCTGCCACACTTATTGTATCTCTTTGCGCTTTTGTGCCTACACTTCTGCGCTTCAGGCTTTCCCCTTTATGGGCCTTGGCCCTGCCCTTTATCGCGCTGTTTTATACAGCCGCCACCATTGGGTCCGCCCTTAACCACCATCGCGGCAAAGGTGTGGTATGGAAAGACCGCGCCTACACAGAAGCCATCCCCAATGATGGGCGTGCAATGGAGCAAAAAAGCCGCCGCGCCTGAATATATCTGCCCCTCCCCTCTGGGCAGGAGCGCAGTTAAGGGATAGGCATTCCCGGTGGCCTCATGTAAATCACGGGGCTGCCCTTACCGCGCAATCACATTGAGCCAGGCATGACCAACACAACCAGCGTATGGGGAACCGCAGACGTTTCATCCGGGAAGGGAGCGTCAGATGAGAATTTTCCCGTAGGCTCCCTGTTAATCAGCAAGAGGCTGCGCCCACATGTGCACGCCTATTATGATTACGCCCGCGTTATTGATGACATTGCAGACAGCGAAACCCTTGCGCCTGAAGACAAGATTACACGCCTGAACGCAATGGAAGACGTTCTGCTTGGCAAGCGTGAGCCCATTAACCGGCCCGATGCCCAAAGCGCTGCCACGTTGCGTCGTTCACTTTTGCAAACGCATGTACCCTTTGAAACTGCAACAGATCTGCTGATTGCCTTCCGGGACGATTCGCGCGGGCACGTCTATCAGACATGGAATGATCTGCTGGAATACTGCCGATATTCCGCCAACCCGGTCGGTCGATATCTGATTGGCCTACACGAAGAATCTTCCGCAGCCTTTGCCCCTTCCGATGCGCTGTGCACATCCTTGCAAATCCTCAACCATCTTCAGGATTGCGCAGGTGATCTCAAACGCCTGAAGCGCTGCTATATTCCGGCAGACCTGATGCAAAACTGCGGCACATCGCAAAATGATCTGCTGGCCGGCAGCACTTCCCCCGCAATGCGGCGTGTTTTCAACACCATGTTGGATGGCGTGGAAGCCTTGAACCAGAAGGCTTCCGGCCTTGCTGCCCATATTCGTGACCGCCGATTCCGCATGGAATGTGCCGCCATTGTTGAGCTGGCACATTGCCTGACCCGCCGCCTGCGGCGTGAAGACCCGCTGGCAGGGCGTGTGGCCCTGCGCCGGGCAGACGGTATGCATGCAGCCATTGCGGCCCTGCGGGCATGGGCATGACCTTTCCGAATGGCAGAACTTCTGTAAAAAGAGCCTGACCAAATACCTTTGACAATTGAACAACAAGTGAGAAGCGCGTGACAACCCCAGACATCCAGATGCATGACGAGCCGACCCCCCTTGGGTGTGATCCTGCTGATCTTGCCTGGGTGGAAAGTACAGTCAAACAGGCGGGCACCTCTTTTGCTGCCGGCATGCGTATTCTGCCACCCATGCGCCGCTACGGCATGTACGCCATTTATGCTTTCTGCCGTGTGGTGGACGATATTGCTGATGGGCTGGACCCGCTGGCAGAACGCACAGCAGCGCTGGAAGAATGGCATAAAAAGATTGCCCACCTGTATCAGGACAGGCTGGAAACACCATCCGAACCGCTGGAACGCGTTCTGCTGGCCGCCATTCCGTTCTTTGCCCTGCAACAGGCAGATTTTGATGCCATTATTGATGGCATGCTGATGGACACAGCCAGCCCCATTGTGGCGCCAGATGAAAAAACGCTGGATCTGTATTGTGACCGCGTGGCCGCAGCCGTAGGCCGTTTGTCTGTACGTATCTTTGGTGAATGTTCTGATGAGGGCAATAAGGTTGCCTATCATCTGGGCCGCGCCCTGCAGCTGACAAATATCTTGCGTGATCTGCCCGAAGATGCCGCACGCGGGCGCCTGTATCTGCCATCTGATCTGCTGGACCGGTTTAACGTGCCGCATGATCCGATAAAAGCACTGACAGCACCAGGGCTGCAGGAAGTTACAAAAATTATGGCTGCCCGTGCGCAGGACCACTTCACCACGGCATTTGCCACCATGAAGCTCTGCCGCCCCCGCACCATGCTGCCCGCCCGCATTATGGGTGCCAGTTATGAAACTGTACTGAAAAACCTGCGCAAACGTGGGTGGGGGCCTGATGTGCTGCGTCAGTTGCCCGAAAGCTCAACCGTGGGCAAGGTTTATACGCTCGCCTGCTCTTATCTTCCCTGATCTTACGGCAAGGAAACGGTGATGACAGGCACTTTGCATATTATAGGCGCGGGCATGGCTGGGTTGGCTGCCGCAGTAGAAGCCGCAGGCTCTGGCCCACGCATTATTGTGCACGAAGCCGGCCGTGCCTGTGGTGGGCGTGCGCGCTCCTATATGGATCGTCAGCTTGGCTGCCGGATTGATAACGGCAACCATCTGCTGCTTTCTGCCAACAAAACCGTTTTCCGTTACCTGGGGCTTACAGGCGCGCTGGAAACATTAACTGGCCCGCATGCTCCGCTCTTTCCCTTTGTTGATCTGGCAGAGGATGCCCGCTGGACGTTAAACCTCTCTCGCGGGCGTATGCCGTGGTGGGTGTTTCAGCCGCACCGGCGCGTGCCAGATATGCGGCTGCCTGATCTGCGTAGCCTCTACCGCCTGATGCACGCGGGGGAAAATGAAACAGTTGCAGACTGTCTGCTACCCGGCGCTCTGGCCCGCAGACTGCTGGAACCATTTGCCATTTCTGCTCTCAATACACCTGTAGAAACCGGAAGTGCTGCACTACTGGGTGCCGTTATTCGTGAATCCCTCTCCCTTGGGGGAGCTGCCTGTATCCCGTGGTTTGCCAAGGATGGTCTTTCCGAAACTTTGGTAGATCCTGCTCTTAAGCACCTACAGGACATGAATGTGGAAGTACGCACCCAAAGCCGCATTACCGGTGTGGAAGAAGCACGTGGCCGCATTACCACCCTGCATACGCCAGAAGAGAACATTGCCCTAGGATCGGATGATTCCATCATCATGGCGGTGCCGGCCCCTGTAGCGCACACTTTGTTGGCCGATAAGATTGCCGGCATAACCGCTCCTACCGAATTTGAAAGCATTCTGAACCTGCATTTCCGGCTGGATGAACGTCCCATCCCGCAGGGGTCTTTCGCACAGTGTGGGTTTATGGGAGTGATTGGCGGCGTAACAGAATGGGTTTTCCTGCGTGGCAACATTCTGTCTGTTACCGTAAGTGCAGCCAACCGCTATGCAGAGCAGAATCAGGATGATCTGGCCCGCACCATCTGGCAGGAAGTGTGCCAAGCCTGCGATGCCGTCTTGGAGCAACCTCTGCCCGCCTCCCCGGCAGCCCAGCGTATTGTGTGGGAAAAACGCGCAACCTTTGCCGCAACACCAGAACAGAACCGCCTGCGCTGCGGCCCAGCCACACCTTTGGTAAATCTGGCTTTGGCAGGAGACTGGACAAACACCGGCCTGCCCGCAACCCTTGAGGGTGCCATGCGGTCCGGCGTGCAGGCTGTTCATACCCTGGGCCTGAAACACGCGCACTAAACTGCTTTATGCTCAGACGCAGAAAGGATTTTCTGACATGGCCGCCGATGGGAGTGCTCTTTCCGAAACACACCTTTCTCCAGAAGCTCTGGATCGTGCGGTTCTGGCTGCGCATACAGCTCTTGCCCAAGCCCAAAAAGACGATGGGCATTGGATTTTTGAGCTGGAAGCCGATGCCACCATTCCTACCGAATATATCCTGCTTGAGCACTTCATGGACAGGATTGATGATGCGCTGGAACAAAAAATTGCCATCTATCTGCGCCGTATCCAAAGTGAAGAACACGGCGGCTGGCCCCTTTACCACAATGGCAAGTTTGACCTTTCCGCCACTGTAAAAGCCTACTTTGCCTTAAAAGCTGTTGGGGATGATACAAGCGCCCCACATATGCAGCGTGCACGCGAAGCCATTCTGAATCATGGTGGCGCGGAATGTTCAAACGTATTCACCCGCGTCACACTTGCGCTGTTTGGGGAAGTACCGTGGCGCGCCACTCCCGTGATGCCGGTTGAGCTGATGCTGCTGCCTGCCAAAGCCTTTTTTTCCGTATGGAATATGTCTTACTGGTCCCGCACGGTTATTGCGCCGCTGCTGGTGTTGGCAGCCTTGCGCCCTGTTGCAGCAAACCCGCGCCAGATTCATGTGCGTGAACTGTTTGTCACTCCACCGGAAAAAGTACAAAGCTGGATACAAGGGCCTTATCGCTCTGGCTGGGGCTATGTTTTTAAAGGGCTAGATAGTGTTTTGCGGCCTTTTGTGCCGTTTATTCCTGAAAAAACACACAAAAGAGCCATTCAGGCAGCTCTGGATTTTATAGAACCACGCCTAAACGGCAAAGATGGGCTGGGCGCCATTTACCCGGCCATGGCCAACGTGGTGATGATGTATCGGGCCTTGGGTGTGCCGGATGAAGATTCCCGCGCAAAAACAGCATGGGAAGCTGTACAGGGCCTTATTGTTGAAAAAGATGATGAAGCCTATTGCCAGCCCTGTGTTTCCCCTATCTGGGATACTGGGCTTGCAGGCCATGCCATGATTGAAGCCGCCGCTGGCCCCAATGGCGTGGCACCCCAAAAAACGCTGGATGATCTGAAAAAAACCTCTGCGTGGCTGCGTAGCAAGCAAATCCTGAGCGTGAAAGGAGATTGGGCTACACGCAAACCGAACCTTTCTCCGGGCGGCTGGGCTTTTCAATACGGCAATGACTATTACCCGGATGTGGATGATACAGCTGTTGTTGGCATGCTTCTGCACCGTGAGGAAAACCCGGAAAATACTGCCGCCATTGAACGTGCACGCACATGGATTGTAGGGATGCAAAGCACAAATGGCGGCTGGGGCGCTTTTGATATCGACAATAATAAGGATGTGCTCAACCATATTCCCTTTGCAGATCATGGTGCGTTGCTGGACCCGCCCACAGCAGATGTAACTGCGCGCTGTATCTCCTTTCTTGCCCAATTGCGAAATCCGGAAGACGAGCCTGTGATTGCCCGTGGTTTGGACTATTTGCGCAAGGAACAGGAAAAAGATGGCTCCTGGTTTGGGCGATGGGGCACAAACTATATTTACGGTACATGGTCTGCACTCTGCGCGCTTAATGCTGCCGGTGTTTCTCACGATGATCCGGCCGTGGTGAAAGCCGTAGAATGGTTACGTTCTGTTCAGCGTGCAGATGGAGGTTGGGGCGAAGGTTGCGAATCTTACGAAGGCGGCCCACACGGCACATATAATGAAAGCCTGCCCTCACAAACCGCATGGGCTGTTCTGGGGCTAATGGCTGCTGGCCGTCGGGATGATCCGGCCGTAACACGTGGCGTAGCGTGGTTGACTGATCAGCAGGATGATAACGGGGAATGGCATGAAGACCCCTATAATGCTGTTGGTTTTCCCAAAGTCTTTTACCTCCGTTACCACGGTTATAAGCAGTTTTTCCCCCTTATGGCTCTGGCCCGTTATCGCAATCTTAAAAGCAGCAATACCCGCCGCGTATCCTTTGGGTTTTAAATAATGATATCAGCTTCTGCGCCGCTTTCTCTCTCTCGCCCCGGCATTTTGGTGGGGTTGAAAGCGGAGGCACGCCTTATCCGCACCATTTTCCCACATGCTGCCATTGCAACCAGTGGCGCCACCCAGAGCGGTGCAAAGCGCGAAGCTGCCAGACTGGTCTCTAGTGGGGCTGACTGCCTGCTCTCCTTCGGGTTGGCTGCGGGGCTAGACCCGGCGCTCTCTGCCGGCACCATTATTATACCGGAGAAGGTTTCCTGCTGGGGAACCGATGCCGTATGTGATCCCACCCTACGCCATATTCTGGGAGGAGATCAGCCGAGTGTACGAGGAGGCACTCTGTTACATAGCGATACAGTTGTGATGGATGCAGCCCATAAGGCGCAGCTTTTTGCGCAGTCTCATTGTCCGGCATTGGATATGGAAAGCGGTTTTCTGGCCAAAGCGGCAGAAGAAGCTGGGCTGCCTTTTGCTGTTTTGAGGGTAATCTGCGATCCGGCTGGGCGCTCGCTCCCCCCTATTGCAGGCACCGTTCTTTCCCCCGAAGGTGGCTTGCAGATTGGCCGGTTGATATGTGACGTATTACGCCACCCCACCCAGATTGGCGGATTGATACGCCTGGGGCAGGATGCCGCCCTAGCACGTAAAGCCATGATCTCTTTTTTGAATGCACAGGCGCAAAATCCTGCATTCAGGCAATTTGCTGTACGCTAAACCAGCGGGGCGTTTGTTTAGCGCCCATCCATATTGGATACAATTTCATCTGCGTCCTCATCATCTGAGGACGCCTCAAAATTTTCCCAAACATTTCCTATAGGCTTATTAAGTAGCACAATCCCGTACAGAAGTATTACGGCCCCTATAACCGGAAAAACCCAGCGGAAAGCAAGCATCCCCCAGCTATCCTGCGAGCTGCTATGCGCAACCGCCAGCCAGCCTGTTACACACATCAACGTAAAACCGCCAAGCCACAAAGCGGCAACCAGCAGAACGCGCCTGACATAGGGCGATGCCAAAACGCCTTGCTGTGGGGGGTTATTGTTTGAAGGCACGGGCAAGAAAGTTCTGCGTTTCCAGAGAAACAGGCAAGGTGGTGTTTGTAAGGGCCACCCCTTTCCAACCTGCACCCAAAGCTGTGTACAAGTTCACCGCATCACGCAACCGTTCCAGCTTGGCCAAAGCCTCCATATTCTGGGCGTTCAAGGTTGTGCGCTCTGTTGTCAGCACTTCCAGAAAGCCAACCAGACCTGCGCTGTAAAGCTTACGCGCACGCTCACTGGCTGTTGCACTGTCTTCTGCGGCTTTATGCAGTTGTTCCGCATATTCTATATCATCATGCCACGCTGCCATGGCATCTTCCACTTCCTTAAAGCCTTGCAACACAGTCTGGCGATATGTCAGGCGTGCGGCTTCTGCTGCAGCCTGCGCGGCACGGACTTCTGCCGTCATCTTGCCACCATGCATCAGAGGCAAGCTGGCCATCAGCAGGAACTGCCAGCTCATGGCGTTTGCCTGAAACGCCTGATACATAGCCGATGCATTGGGGTTAAAGGTAAGCGGCACCACAAAATGTGGATACAGGTTGGCAACGGCAACCCCGATCTGGGCCGTGGCAACAGCATATTGCCGCTCTGCCATGCGGATATCCGGGCGATTGGCAATAACAATTGAAGGCAATGTGGCCGGGAACTCCGGCACGATTGGCAGAGGCCGTGGAATCTTCAGTTCTTCTTCCAGCTCACCGGGCATTTTACCCAGCAGCACAGCAATGGCATGCGTAACCTGTGAAACACGGGTTTTAAGTGGCTCACGCGCAGCAATCTGCGCATCCATTTCTGCCTGTGCCTGTGCAATCTGCAAGGTGTTGCCCACACCTTCCAGATACAGCTTGTTGGTCAGATCCAGCGCATCCTTGGCAACGCGAATGTTATCCGTGGCAATCTTGATCTGAAGCTGCGTCACGCGCAACAACATATAATCGGATGCAAGTTCGGATAGCAGCCCCATCAGCAAAGCGCGGCGGCCTTCAATATTCGCTTCCACCTGATGTTCATGCGCTTCCACATCACGGCGGATACGCCCGAACATATCCAACTCCCACGAAGCCATGACACCATAGGTCAGCATAGAAGCTTCTGGCTGGTTGGCAGGGTTGCCTGGACGAATGGGCCAGTTATCAATGTTGATGGAATAGCGCACATCACCACCGCCCATATTGGCATCCATCTGTGGATACCACTGCGCGGCAGACCGATCACGAATGGCCCGTTCGGCCAGAATACGCTGCCCGGCTATCTGCAGATCGTAGTTGCCTTTAATGGCATCCTCAACCAGACGCGTCAGAATGGGGTCTTTGAACAAAGACCACCACTCTGTCATTTCCTTGTTGGTGCGTTCAATCTCTTCTGGCGTGGCGGGGTGCTCTTCTTCCTCCGTTTCCTTAAACGCTGCCGGAACCTTCATGCGGTCTGGCTGATAATTTGGACCTACTGTACAGGCTGACAACAACATGGATGTTGCCAGAAACAGCCCAAGGCGACGACGACCCTTCATGTTCTGTCTCATGTCCTGCGCTTACAGATGATCTTGCAGCCAGGTCGTCAACTTTCCGCGGCGGCCTCTGGGTTCAGGGCCTACGCTCACAGTTGCCGTCATACCTGCTGCCAGCGTGACACTGTCTGGCACGTGGTCAATATGAATGCGGACAGGAATACGCTGCGCCAGACGCACCCATGTAAAGATCGGGTTCACATCCTGCAGCCCCAGCTTATCCGGTGTGCCATTGGTGTCATTAATACCGCGGGCAATGCTGACAACATGGCCTGTCAGAATGGGCTTATAGCCCATCAGCTTCACGCGGGCTTCATCACCCACATGCACGCCCCACATCTTTGTTTCTTCAAAATACCCGTAAACCCAGTAGGAGTCGGAATCGATAACGGCCATACGGGCCTGCCCGGCAGAAGCGTAATCCCCCACCCGCAGGTTCAGGTTGGTGACATAACCATTCACCGGTGAATACAGAACCGAACGCTGCAGGTTCAGTTTGGCCACATCGAGGGCGGCGCGTGCGGCATCAACAGATGCAATCTGTGTGGCCACATTGGAGTTAAAGACTTCCTGTTCTTCGGCCGATACAATGCCGCCCAGGCCCATACGGCGCCGGGCATCATTGCGTTTGAGCTTCAGGTCTTCCAACGCGCCATCAAGCCGGGCCTGTGCCTCGCGGATAGCCAGACGGAAGCGCACCGGATCCAGCACAAACAGCGGATCACCCTTATGGACAAACTGGTTATCCACGATAGGAATCTGCACCACTGTGCCAGAAACTTCGGGGGCCACATCCACGACATAAACACGCACACGGCCATCGCGGGTCCAGGGTGCAATCATATAAACGTTCCACAGGGTAATCCCCAGAACGATGGCCAGTGAGACGACCGCAAGGGTCAGAATAACTCGTATCAGGGTGCGCAGAAGGGGCATTGCGGAGACTCAAAAGCCTTTTCGGGTCAGACGTAGAGGATCAGCAGGCAAAGGATACTGACGTATAACGAGACTTCAAACAACGCGATATGCCAGAACCAGCCCAAAAGGCCGCTCCACCACAGCACGAAGCGAACAAACATTGTTATCGGCAGCGCCGCTAGGGCGTACACGACAATAGGTGCAATAAAAACACCAAATATATTGAATTCAGTTAGCATGGTATTGTTCTGACAACTGGCATTATCGCATGCCTCTTTTATCACCACCAATGGTGTCCCGGTGGTTTTGGGCGGCTTGCTCAACGCGGTCAAGAACGCCACAGCATTCTTCCAGCTCTTTGGTGGAAACATCTTCTGTCAGGCGGGCGGTCACTTCATCGGCCACACGGCTAACAAGGGCTGCAACACTGCGCCCTTCCTCTGTAATGCTTACCAGTTTGGAGCGACGATCTTCCTCATCCGTTTCACGCACCACGTAGCCGCGCTTTTCCAGCACATCTAAAAGCCGGACAAGCGAAGGGGCCTCCAGAGAGAGGGAACGGGCCAGATCTGTCTGGCGCATGGGAATTTTGGAGAAATTCAAATAGAAAATGGGGCGCCAAGTGGCATCTGTCAGGCCAAAGGCACGCAAATCGGCATCAATCTCCCGCCGCCATACCGCAGCAAGACGCGCCAGCCGGTATCCGAAGAAACGGCGGGTCTCATTGGCCATAACGGGATGATGATTTGGTTCCATTCCCTACTCACACTAGTAAGCGTGCAAACAATTCGCACGCTCACGAAAGACAGCGCCATCATTTACAGAAAAAATCCGACGCGCCAATGCAAATTTGGAATGGAACCTATGGTTTTGTCCAGACTGGACAGTTTCAGTCCTTTTTCCGCCGTACAACGTCCCACACTTTGCGAGATCCACCGCGGCCCATAGCTGTTGCCATCGTTGCGGTGACAGCTGCCATGGTCATGGAGTCGCGCATTTGGGTGATGTTACGGTCACGGGCAATACGGGCTTCCACTTCCTGAACTGTCAGGTAAGAGCGACGGCCAAACAGCAGACAGACCAGAGCCCCAAAGACATCCAGCCCAAACACCATAAACGCCGCCCCTACCGGGCCAAAATGGCCAACAAAAACAAAAAGCACCCAAAGGAGCCCATGCCCTGTAATCAGGGCAAATAGTCCAAATACTGCCGCCATTGCCAGCAATACGGCCTGCTTGCCGTATCGGATGGCCATCTGTTGCATCAGAGTGGACTGAGCATTCAGGGCGGATTTACCAAGATCAAAGATACGCATGGGCTCCGAGGCTACCTTTGTTCAGATGACGCATAGCGTCAGCGTGACAGACGCCCCAAGATAAAGCCCACCACGCCAGAAATGGCAATGGACAACCAGGAGGAGCCACCACGCTCATGCTTTGCAAGATCGCTGTGTGCATGATCTGCCAGTTCGCGCGCATTGGCAACCGCCTGTTCCTTCAGCGTGCCGGCTTTATCCCCCGCGCGGCCCAATGCAGGCACCAAATGCTGGGTTACAAGGCGTTCAAGATGCGCTTTTACGGCTTCTAATTCCTCACGCGCCGTGTCTGCAGCGGCTTCACTTGCTGCTTTTACTTCTTTGATTTTATCAGAAGACATGAAACAAACCTCCATTTACCTGCCTGAAATATAGTGCACTTTACTTCTAACCTACGGAAAGGAACATAGTTGCATGCAGACCACGCATGGCTCATCCACAGCGCTGGCACTTCACAATCTAGCGTTCTTTCCCGATGCGCAGCCCCTCACCTTTTCCTTACCGAGCGGAAGCTGCACAGCCATGCTGGGAATCGGGCCAGACAATGTGGATCTGACCTATTTGGCAGAAACACTGGCTGGCAGACGCCCATACACGGCGGGGCAGATAGAAATTAACGGCACACCATGTGACCTACGCCCATCAAGCCGTAAAAAACTGGCAACAATTGGGCCTCACACCCCCCTGCTCCCTCATATTTCTGTGTGGGACAATATTCTTCTGCCACTTCGTGCCAATGGCACACTCCATAAGGCTGAAATAACACATCGCGGATCAGAAATACTGGCCTTAACCGGGCTGGAAGCCCTGCGCATGCAGCCTGCCAGCACACTTGATGCCGCGCAGGCTTTTCGGACAAAGCTGGCACGCGGGTTGATTACACACCCTGATGTTCTGGTGCTTAACCAACCTTTTGAAAATATGGACCAGCCCACAATCCGGCACACCCTTACGTTTCTGGACCGGTTACGCCATGCTGTAGGCCTGAGTATTCTGCTTCTTTCCCGGCAAAAGCAGAACTGCATGCTGGCAGCAGACCAGATCGGCATTATGGAGAACGGAACCCTGTTACAGGTAGGAGATGTTGCAACGCTGCTGAATCGTCCAGCCTGTCTGAGCGTAGCCGCGCAATTTGGAGAGGCAAATGTCCTTAGCGCCAAGGTCTTATTAATAGAAGATGATATTGCCACATTACGCTTGCCCACCGGCGAAACCGTAGAAGCCATGGCAGATGAAAATCTGGAAGAAAATGATCTGGCCAGCATTTGTATTCCACCGGACCGGCTTTCTGTTCTATTCCCCCGCTCAGGCAGCATGGAAACAGAAGAAAAAACAGATCTGGCGTGCACACTCGTTTCTGCTCACCACATTGGGCACGCTATTGCCATGCGGTTTCGGACTCTGGATGGAACAGAAATTATAGCCCATCGACCACTGGTGCATTTGCCGCGTGAACTGCGCCCTGGCAACAAAGCTATATTGGCCTGGCAACCCCAGAACGCTATCGCCTTTCCGATGGATGCAAAATAAGGCTAAAGTAACCTGTTTTCATCTGGCTGCACTATATGCGCGAGGTCATCCTGTTTTCTTTTCCTTTCCTGCACGGTCGCTCCGGCGGGACTTCCTCATCTCAATCCCAGAAACGTGCACATTCTGCCGGGCTCATCTCCCGACGGAAAGCCCTGCTGGCTGGCTTGAGCGGTAGCTTGCTCTCTCTTACCCCACCCGTTCTGGCGCGCCCGGCACGCAAACACACGCCTCCACATTCTGAGCCCCTACGAGTGCTGACATTCTCTGGTAACATTTGTGACATCCAGAAAAAAATTCTTTTCTCTGCGTACACCCGTCAAACACATCGTCACATTCTTACATCAGGATGGGATGGTTCTTTAACAAGCTTGCAACAGCAGGAAAAAACCAACCCCAAACATTGGGCTGCCGTTATGATGGAAAACAGTAGCCTGGCAATAGGAGGCAGTGCGGGCCTGCTTGCCCCTTTGCCTGAAGATATAACCGCACCGAATTATTCAACCAGTATTGATTATGCCATTGCATGGGATAGCTCGCGCTTTGACACCCCACCCAACTGGGCTGACTTTTGGGATGTTGCGCGCCACCCCGGACGGCGCAGCTTGCGCCGTGACCCGCGCACCACACTGGAAATTGCCCTTTTGGCCGATGGCGTGCCACCAGAAATGGTGTATCGCACCCTCAATACGCAAAATGGGTTAATACGCGCCTTTCAAAAGCTGGATCAGCTCCGCCCTTATATTGTGTGGTGGTCCACTCCGGAAGAAGCTGGACAAATCCTTAAAAGCGGTGGAGCGCTTATGGGACTGGCCCCTACTGGAGAAATGTTGAACTCGACAGATACAAATACCAGACGTTTTGGCATCTGCTGGCAACAGCGCCTGCAATTGCGTTATGGATGGGGCGTGCCCCATAGTTCCGCCACAACATCCGCAGCGCTCAGCTTTGTCTCGTGGCTTGATGAACCCCAACAACAACAGGCATTTTTCAATGCGTGGCCCTCACTCCCATCCATGAGGGAAATGGCTGTGGATAGCAGCTTACACCATCTGGCTCCTCCGCTTGTTGTGGATGATATTTTCTGGATCAATCATCTCAACATTATTGCTGAACACTTTGAACAGTGGGCGTTACGTCAGTGATCCCATTTTTCTTGCAAATTGCACTGCCCTATTCTCTTTTATGGGGCGGTATCTGCCTGAGCATCACAAGTATAGTTCTAACACTTGCTTTACTCAAACTGGCGTTTGCCACACATGCAGGACGCATTTTTTATATAGCGTTCTTTATGCTGTTTATCCCAACATCGGTTCTTGCTATTTTCTTGCCTACTGTACTGGCCACATCCTACACGCCTTTTATACAAGGCGCTTTAAGCCTCCCCCTGCTTGCTTTATGGCCATTGGCAAAACTTGAAGCCCTGCCAGAAGCATGGGAAGCCACAGCACAGGAACTAGGAGCCAATCAAGGCGCATGTGTGCGGCTTATTTTGTGGCCTTTGCTTAAAAAATCTTTGGTATTCAGCTTTTTTCTTTCCTTCTTTCTTGGCATCGCGCAATGACAGCTCCTTTTTGGGAAACAACCCCTCTTACAGAAATGACCACAGAGCAATGGGAAAGTTTGTGCGATGGCTGCGGACGCTGCTGTTTACACAAACTACGTGATGATGACACGGAAGAACTCCATTACACCTCTGTTGCCTGCCGCCTTCTGGATGTAAAAACCTGCCAATGCACAGACTACGCACAACGTCACCGCAAAGTGCAGGACTGTATTACCCTCACACCGCAAATGATTCCGGATTTGGACTGGTTACCGCCTGATTGTGCCTATCGTCGTCTTTCGGAAGGAAAGAACTTGCCAGAATGGCATCCTCTCCTGACACACACAGCGCAATCCGTTATTGATTCTGGGGAATCTGCCGCCGGACGTTGCATAAGTGAGCGACGCGCAGGCGCATTGGAAGATTATATCGTCGATTGGCCCGGTCTTCCTGCCATAGACTCTCTTTAAAGATCCATGCTTGGAAAGACGTTTTCTTGAATTCCAAAGAAAATTCTTTATGGCCAGACCATATCATGCTGGAAGGATATGGTTCTGCAAAAACAATCTGGCGTATTTCTACAAAAGCCAAACGTTGTATCATACGAATTTCTGCAAAAGATCATGCTGTTGTTATAACTTTACCAAAAGGTTTTCCTTGCACACAGGCTTTAGATTTTGTGCACAAGCATACAGATTGGATTATCCCACGCCTTAAAAAACTAACGCAAACACCACGCTTTGCCGCTAACAGTATTATTTCTATCCAAGATAAAAACTATACCATTCAACATACACCTGACCGCAAAGGCGGGGCATGGCTGGAAAATGATTGCCTTTTTGTAAGTGGAGATCCATCTTTTCTTCCGCGTCGCGTTGAAGATTTCATCAAACAACATGCTGTCAAAACTCTTATCGAAGAAATGCGCCATGTCTCTCAGGTTTCTGGGCTACAACCTGCACGATTAGACATTCGTGACACTTCCAGCCGTTGGGGCAGTTGCTCATCTTCTGGGCGTATCATGCTCTCCTGGCGTTTAATTATGGCGCCCTTTTTTGTTCGGCATTATTTAATTGCGCATGAACTCAGCCATTTACAACATATGAACCACAGTGCCGCATTCTGGAAACTGGTTGATACATTAACACCACATAGACGGCAGGCAGAACGCTGGTTGCATCATTTTGGCTCTATTTTGCAAGCTATCCGATAAACATGGTGTTGCGGTTATCTGCAACCATGCTAAAACCACCCTCAGCCATATTGAATGCAACATTGCATGCGCGCGAACTTGGCGGAATGGTAGACGCAGGAGACTTAAAATCTCCAGCCTGTAAAAGGCGTGCGGGTTCGAGTCCCGCAGTTCGCACCACACCTAAGCTATTGTTTTAATTAGCTTTTTCTGAAGTTATCCACAACAAAAGCCACTAATCTTCTACGGTGGCTTTCTACAGTTTGGATAGTTTTATGAAGCTAGTTAAAATGTCCTCTGGCTACCATCTCAGGCGTTGGGTTCCCCTAGATTTACGGCGAATCTTGGGGAAAAATGAGATTTGGCACACTCTGGAAACCCACGATAAAGAAATAGCAAAAATTCGCGGATGTGCTATTTTTGGCTTGACAAGTCAATTTTTTATGTCTGTGAAAAAAGTGAAAAGCTATTTATACGAACCTGCTACTGATTTAGTCGATAGCCTCGATATTCGAGACGATCTTGTAAAAAACGCTATATTAAAAATTATTGAATCGTATGAATCGCAAATCAAAGCGATCAAAGACCAATACAGACTGGCAAAAGCAGAACACTATCTTGAACGAGTGGAAGATTATGAACGTCTGAAAAATCTGACAGAAATGGTTGAAAAGTCTAAGCCAGAACTTGACGCCGTAATTGAATACTCAAGAAATAATAAAGATTTCAACGCATACAAATCTATCAAGCAAATGCAAGAGCATTTTGCTCAGATTCAAGGATGGATAAAACCACCAGAAAAACCAAAAACCCCGCTCTTATCTGTTGCTACTGATAAATATCTGGAAGCACATGAAGAAAATATGAATGATTCAGAAAAACGCGGTTTTAAGAATACAGTAAGGCGATTTATCGAAGCTATCGGAGATAAGGAAATATTAGATTACACAGGAGATGATGCCAGACAATTCAAAGAATTAATGGCAAAAATGCCAGAAAATTATGGAAAATCACGCAATGATAAGCGGACAATTTTAGAATTAATTGAATATGGTAAACGTCATAAACTTGGAAAAATTTCTGATAAAACAATCAAAAACCATTTTGCTCGGTTGTCGAGCATATGGGGTTATTATCTTCTTAGTGATTTAGTGAATTCTAATATATTTAGTGGCTGGAAATTTATCGGAAAACAAAAGATTAAACGTATTAAATGGAGTGAAGAACAGCTTGAAACCCTCATGAATTCGTCATGGAACAGCCCTACAATATCAAAAAAGACCTTTAGTTTTATCGTTGGACTTGGAGCATATGCAGGAATGCGACTTGAAGAAATCTGCCGAATTCGCATTCAAGATATTAAAGAAAGCCGAGGTATTTCCTGCATTATTGTCCAAAATCACAAAGCTAGAAAAAATAGGCCGTGGGAAAAATGGAATCCGAAAACAGAGGCAGGTGAACGAGTTATTCCTATTTGTGATACATTGATGAATGCAGGTTTTCTGGAATTCGTCAGATCACAAGAATCTAAACAACAATATTATCTATTTTCTGATCTAAGATTTTCTGGAAAAGATAAAAAACGGTCTGATGCCTTTCAGCAAGCGTTTTCACGCTTTAAATTGAGAAAGAAAATTCCACGAGGCGTTGATTTTCATAGTTTTCGCCATAACGTATCTACAAAACTTAGAAATATTCATGAAAAAGGAGAAGGCGGATTAAGAGAAAGTTGGATCGATGATTTTTTAGGTCATGAAGGAAACAATAAATCTGCTGGCTCAACCATTTATTTTAATGAAGTTGATGTCGAAAATCTCAAAAAAGTGGCTGATTCAGTGCAATATCCTGATTTTTTTGACATAAAGCGTTTATTAAAATAGCAGTTTTCTGCCATTTTCTGAATATGACATAAAAAAAATCTTACAGGATATTGTATTCTGTAAGATTTTATGTTATAATCTATTTGTATCTAAAGATTATGCTATTTATGTCTGATAACCTTATTATAGCATAATTTTCTGATATTACAAGAAAAAAGTTAAAGAAAATGGAAAATTATGCAGAAAATTATCAAAAAGATGAATTAGAAATAAGATACGGCGTTAATAAAGAGGATTTTCACTTACTTTATAATGACGCTATTAGCATGTTTTCGTTCATAGACTTTTTGGCAAATTCATGCGGAGAAAAATTATCTGAAATTTTAGAATATTTTGATATTTCTCTTTACGATTATCAATCTCTTGAAATCATTACTAATTTCCTTTCAGATGAAAAAGGGAACCCTTTGATATTAAGGGAAAAATTAGAACAAAAGCCCGACAATTTGACTGCCAGGGCTTGGAAATTAAAAAACAATTTTCCTAATTTGGTTGCGTTCGAATACTCCAGGTGGCCCGCTTTTGCCGTTCTTCTAAAATTAGATACAGTTTTGTGTGATTCAATTTTTGAATTTGGAAACATTGTTAAGCAAGATATAGAATTTGAAATTAACGACATTATAGAAAAAATTGATGCAATTAAGGAATCATCAGAAATAAATATTGTTGAATCTGTAAAATTGTTACCGCATTGGGTTGGTGATGAAATTGCGAATCTTTGCGGTGTTAATTATAATTTCGTAAAATTACAAACTGATAAATTTCAAAAACTTATTAACAACATGAAGTTAAAAACCTACCCTCAAGCACATAAAAAGTATGGCCGTTCCTTTAGCCAGTTGAACGCCTATAAATTCTTTTTAAATGAGGGTTTTCGTGATTTACAAAAATCTTTCAAAACAGTCAAAACATTCACAGATGAAACGAAAAATACAATCTTACCCATTATAGAAGAACATCAAAAATTAGGAACTTTGGAAATTATAACAGGTGATGAAAGGACTATTCAGGAAGTTACAGATGTAAGGGTTGAAGAGGAAAAATTAAAATGGATAGAACGAAATTCTAAATCATCTATCGAAAACATTTACGAAAAATTAGATCATCTTGAAATTCAGGCAGGATTACGTGCCGTAAGCCGTTCTAATATAAGCAGAAATTTAAGAAAAGTTGGACGCCGAGGTATGGCGGATTTAGCCAGTGCCTTGGGACTTGTTTCTGAAAAAAGAGGTTCTATTAGTCATAGGAATACAACACGCTTAAAAATTCAAGATGAAAAAAAAGCAAAGCATTGGGCACAATCTGCTGTAGTGCGTATTGTTGAATCTGGTGAAGAAAT
>NZ_PEBQ01000142.1 GCF_002738225.1 Acetobacter pomorum
AAAGTGCCTGTTCCGTCTCCTTCTTCAATCCATACAATATAGGAAGTATTTTAAGATCTAACAGGCCCTAGTGTATGGATCGGCCGTTATGCAGAAATCTGCGGCGGAATAGCACTGATGCTTATTGGCTGTTCAATTCTGTACACACACCTTACTTCTGTCGCCGGATAAGGTAAAAAATTAACCAGCCGCCGCCGCAGCAGCACGGATACCTGCAGCAGTCATGCCTGCTGTAAGTCGGGATGTCTGATCAATATCCACCAAAGGGTTGCGCGCAATATACAGCAACCCTTCTAAAGCTGTTGTTAAAACAGCGGCTGCAATAAAGTCCATGCGTTCCGGAGATGTGTTTTTCATGGGGACGACCCTGAGCAGATTTTGCTTGAGGTCATCCAGCATTTCCCGTGTTTCACTCATATTAAAGAGCTTGGCTCTGATATGATGCTGGTTGAGTTCCAGAAAATGCGGGGCGCCATGAATGCTTAGAAGCTCCCGAAAAGCCGCATACTGACTTTTCTGAAGCATTGCATCCAGATTATCTTCTTCGCTACGTGCCAGACGCGCTGCACCTCTTACGCGTTGTGCAACTTTTACGAGGATAATATCAAAAATGGCTTCTTTGGTTTTGTAATAATTATAGAAGCTTCCTGGTGAGACATTGCTAAGGGCAACAATGTCTCTTACCGTTGCTGCATCCAAGCCGATACTGGAAAAGACTTTCCATGCAGCGCTTTCAAAGGCATCTTGCTTAAATGCGCGCGTCATTTCGCGTTTTTGAGAAGCGCGATAGGACTTTTTGGGTCTGGTTGTTGTTGGTTTAGCCTTGGTAACGGGCTTTTGCGGGTGTTCCGTCAATTTTTTACAAACTCCAGTGTCCTTCTCGCTCTTTGTTTACAGTAAAATTCCTTTATCTGAAAGCGGCAATAAAATAAGCCTCCAAAAGAGATGTTTTTTCAATACAGTGCATAGGAGAGTGCAGTATTTTTATATTTCCAAAAACAAATACAAAACAAAATAAACAACAAAAACAAATAATATAAAATCCGTATAAATAAATATATTATTTTCATATATTATTCTGGTATCTGCCAATCGTTAACATTTAAGTAACCCTTTTGGCCGTGATCCATTTTATGAAACTCATCATTTAAAATGGCATCTTGAGCAGATGTCGGGAGCATAGCAAAGCCTCGTGATGAAAAATCATCTCTAGAAGATAGAATTTTTCTAACTTCTATATTGAATTCATCAAACGAGAGGTGACCATCATGATTGGTGTCTGCATCGTTAAAGTCTTTTTGTCTGTCTTGTTCAGAGTAGGTATTGGGGGCTGTTTCTGCATATAGTTTTTCAGGATGAACATTAAAAATAATGACAGAAAATACAAAAATTTTGCGCAGAAAGTCGTTGCGGAAATTTGCATTTAAAAATACCGGAAAATAAAGATATTTAGCAAAGGTAAGGTGATGTTTTCTTTTTGCGGAAATATCAGCCTGCATGTTGTAGCTATGCTCCTTATTTTAACAGAAACAAAAAGACTTTTGTGAGGGATCTTAAAAAATGACCAATATGTCAAGTTAGTATTTTCGAATGATACAGAACTATTTTGGTTCTTATTTTCTTTATGAATAGGAATTATCGCCGAAAAATGATTTTTAATGAAAATTATTTGCAAGAAAGAGAACTCAAATAAGAAAATAATTTTATCAATTTAAAGTTGACGTATTATTCGATTTTTGGCTTCCTGCATACAGCGCATTGCGGTTCATGCTCGTGTTTCAGCAATCTGTTCCGTAAATGCGCGTTGCATGCGTACGGCCAGTTCAATGGCTACGGGGTCGGGGGAAAGCTTACATGACGATAAAGCTGCACGACATGACACAGGTCATGCAGAACACAACACGTAGGGGTGTTGGAAGTTCTCGATGGCAAAGACCGGTTTACAAACACTTTCTACCCCCCTGTAACCATGCCTGTCCTGCGGGGGAAGATATTCAAGGCTGGTTGGCGCATGCACAGGCCGGAGATTATGAAAAGGCATGGCGTGCACTTACAGAAAATAACCCGATGCCAGCCGTGCATGGCAGGGCCTGCTATCATCCGTGTGAAGGTGGATGTAACCGAGGCAGTTTGGATGATGCGGTCTCCATTCATGCTGTAGAGCGCTTTTTGGGTGATTTGGCCGTGCAGAATGGCTGGAGTTTCCAGTCCGCTCCATCCACAGGCAAAAAGGTGCTGGTTATAGGCAGCGGACCTGCGGGGTTTTCCTGTGCCTATCATCTTGCCAGATTGGGGCATCAGGTTGAAATACATGAGGCTGCTGCAGAACCTGGTGGGATGATGATGCATGGCATCCCGGCGTACAGGTTGCCGCGGCAACCTCTTAAAGATGAAATGGCCAGAATAACCTCCATGCCGAATGTTACGTTGCGGTGTGGTGTGCGGGTTGATGATATTGCGCAGGCGCGCCAGCAAGGTGGGTTTGATGCCGTATTTGTGGCTGTAGGTGCCCAGTTGGGTAACCATCTCAATATTCCCGCAACAGATGGTAAAAAGTTGGTGGATGCTGTGAGCTTGCTGGATGAAGTAAGCAAAGGTGAAAAGCCCCAGCTAGGTCGCACCGTTGCCATTATTGGTGGCGGCAACGTGGCAATGGATGCCGCCCGCACAGTAGAACGTTTGGGTGCCAAAGATACGGTTTTGATTTTCCGTTATGATCCCAAACACATGGAAGCCCTGCCAAGCGAAGCTGAGGCCGCATTTGCAGAAGGGGTTAAGATTGAGTGGCTGAGCGTTGCTGACCATTTTGGCGCAGATGGGGTAACGGTTGAAAAAGTGACCATGAACCCAGATGGCACTGTAACGCCCACAGGGCAGACCACGCATTTACCCGCAGATGCAATGGTTATGGCTGTTGGTCAGCATAGTGACCTAGCATTGCTCAAAACAGCGCCTGCTATCAATATAAATAAAAATGATACTGTTGCAGTAGATGCCTCAACCCTCATGACCGGGCAGGAAGGTATTTTTGCAGGAGGAGACTGCATAGGCGGCGCACGCACCATGACAACCGCAACAGGCCACGGCAAGCTTGCTGCGCGTGCTATCAATGCTTATTTGGCCGGGCAGCGTTATGTGCATCCCCCAACGCATCCTCTTGTTTCATTTGATATGTTGCATCTGCCTGATTACGCGCAGGCAGAGCGAAGCAGGCAGCCAGAGCGCCCCTTAACGGAGCGGTCCGGGTTTGATGAAATATTTGCCGGTTTGGATGAAAAAACAGCTCGTTATGAAGCTGGTAGATGCCTTTCCTGCGGGAACTGTTTTGAGTGTGACAATTGCTATGCATCCTGCCCAGAACAAGCCATTACACGGCTAGGGCCGGGGAAGGGATATGCCGTTGCCATGGATATGTGTACCGGCTGTGCGGTTTGTGCGGAACAGTGCCCCTGCCATGCCATTGAGATGGATCCCGAACCAGTAGAGGCCACGCCTGCCAAGGGAAGTTTTGGTGAGCCTGTTATGCCAGCACGCTTTAAGGTGCGTGCATAAAATGGAGAATGTCATGACCGAACAACTCCAGACAATGGATGGCAATACATCTGTTGCGCATATTGCTTACCGTGTGAACGAAGTATGTGCGATTTATCCCATCACGCCTTCATCCCCCATGGCGGAACTGGCCGATACGTGGTCTGACCAAGGTGTGCAGAATATCTGGGGTGAAGTGCCCGTTGTGCAGGAAATGCAGGCAGAAGGCGGGGCTGCAGGGTGTGTGCATGGGGCCTTGCAAACTGGAGCACTTACTACAACATTTACGGCCTCTCAGGGCCTTATGCTCATGCTGCCCAACATGTTCAAAATTGCAGGTGAGCTGACATCAACAGTTTTCTATGTCGCTGCGCGCGCGTTGGCAGCGGGTGCTTCCTCCATTTTTGGTGATCATCAGGATATCATGGCCACCCGCACAACAGGGTTTGCCATGTTGGGTGCGGGCTCTGTGCAGGAATCCCACGATCTGGCGTTGGTTGCGCAGGCAGCCACGCTGGCTTCACGTATTCCCTTTATCCATTTTGCAGATGGTTTTCGTACATCGCACGAATACAACAGCCTTTCTGTGGTGTCGGATGATGTTATCCGCCAGATGATAGATGATCGGCTGGTGCATGCGCATCGGCAACGGGCGCTTAACCCGGAACATCCGTTCATTCGTGGCACGTGGCAAAACCCGGATACCTATTTCCAGACGAGAGAAGCCGTTAATCCGTTTTATGAGCGCGTACCTGCCATTGTGCAGGAAGCCATGAACAAATTTGCGTCTCTTACTGGCCGCCAATACGATCTGTTTCATTACTCAGGTGCGCCAGATGCGGAGCGTGTGGTTATTTCCATGGGCTCCGGCTCCGAAGTGGTGCGGGAAACAGCAAAGTGGTTGAACGCACAGGGTGAAAAAGTAGGCGCGTTGCAGGTGCGTCTGTTTAGACCATTCTCAGCCGAGCATTTTCTAAAAGCCTTGCCCGCAAGCGTAAAATCCATTGCAGTGTTAGATCGCACCAAAGAACCTGGTGCCCCTATGGAGCCACTGCATGCAGATGTTGTAAGCGTATTGGCAGAAGGGGTGGGGAATGGTCAGTTCCCACATATGCCGCGCGTAATTGGTGGGCGCTATGGCCTTTCCTCGCGTGATTTCAGCCCGGCTATGGCGCGAGCTGTTTTTGATGAATTAAAGAAATCCACACCCAAAAACCATTTTACAGTGGGGATTATTGATGATGTTTCCCACACGCATCTGGAATATGATGAAACTTTCGACATAGAACCAGAAAGCACTGTGCGCTGCCTGTTCTATGGCCTTGGTGCGGATGGCACAGTGGGAGCTAATAAGAACAGCGTTAAAATCCTGAGTGAAAAACCGGGCTGGTATGCGCAGGCTTATTTTGATTATGATTCCCACAAGTCTGGGGCCGAAACGGCATCTCATCTACGGTTTGGTAAATCCCCCATTGAGGCACCATATCTTATACGCCATGCAGATTTTGTAGCCTGCCATAAGTTCGATTTTCTGTTCCGGCGCGATATTCTGGGTGCTGCCAATAATGGGGCCACGTTTCTGCTGAACAGTCCCTATGCGGCAGACAAGGTTTGGGAGCAGCTTCCGCGCAAGGTGCAGGATCAGATTGTTGATAAAAAGCTACGGTTTTTTGTCATTGATGCTTCAGACGTTGCGCTTAAGCTTGGCTTGGGGCCGCGTGTGAATACCATTTTGCAAACATGCTTCTTCCATCTCTCCAATGTTTTGCCGCCTGATGAAGCTATTTCTGAAATCAAAAAGTCTATTCAGAAAACATATGGCGCAAAGGGTGATAGCGTTGTGCAGCTTAACTTCCGTGCAGTGGATGCCGCAGTGGCGGCCTTGCATGAAGTAGCTGTGCCGGCCAAGGCAGATGGCACATTGCCTATGCCGCCAGTTGTGCCTGCATCTGCCCCGTTGTTTGTGCAGCAGGTTACAGCAGAAATTATGGCGGGCAGGGGGGAGAGTATTCCTGTAAGCCGTATTCCGGCAGACGGCACTTTCCCCGGTGGTACAACTCAGTACGAAAAACGCAATATTGCGGTAGAGGTGCCAATCTGGAACCCGGATACATGTATCCAGTGCGGGCAATGCAGTATCGTATGTCCGCATAGTGTCATTCGTGCCAAAACATACGAAGAAAAGGATCTGGAAAGTGCGCCGGAAAGCTTTAAATCAGCTCCGGTGAATGCACGTGGTTATCCAGATTCCCGCTTTACACTCCAGTTTTATGTAGAAGATTGCACGGGTTGCGGTGTGTGTGTTGAAAACTGTCCGGCAATTAACCCGGATGGAGAAACACGCGCCATCAATATGGGAGAAAAGCTACCTATTCTGGAACAGGAGCGCGGGAATATCGCGTTTTTTGAACACCTTCCAGAAGTAGACCGCGCCGCGATTAACGAAGCCAACGTGCGCGGCGTGCAGTTTCTGGAGCCTCTGTTTGAATTCAGTGGTGCTTGCGCCGGGTGTGGTGAAACACCTTACCTGAAACTCATCTCCCAGTTGTTTGGGGATAGGTTGCAGATTGCCAACGCCACAGGCTGTTCAGCCATTTATGCGGGGAACACCCCTGCGCATGCATGGAAATCCAATGCCCAGGGGCGTGGGGTAGCTTGGTCCAACTCCCTGTTTGAAGATAATGCGGAATTTGGCCTAGGATTCCGTCTGGCTGCAGATAAGCAGGAATCTCTGGCACGGCAACTGTTGCAAAAACAGGCCGATATTGTGGGGCAGGATCTGGCAACGGCCATTATGAACGCTCCCCAGATGACGGAAAGTGAATTTGCGCTCCAGCGTGAACGTGTAAGCGCGCTGCGCAGCAAGTTAGCAGGTATAAATACACCAGATGCCGCCATGTTGCTTTCTGTGGCAGATTTTCTGATCCGCCGTTCCATCTGGATTGTTGGGGGCGATGGCTGGGCATACGATATTGATTACGGCGGCCTAGACCATGTGTTGGCACAAGGGCGCAATGTAAACGTGATTGTGCTGGATACAGAGGTGTATTCCAACACGGGTGGGCAATCCTCTAAAGCAACACCGCTGGGTGCCTCTGCCAAATTTGCGGCAGGTGGCAAACGTGTGCCGCGTAAGGATCTGGCTTTGCAGACCATTGCTTATGGCAACGTGTATGTGGCCCAGATTGCGCTAGGGGCTAACCCGGAGCAGGCCATTATCGCCATGCGGGAAGCAGAGGCATATGAGGGGCCATCTCTTATTCTGGCGTATTCGCAGTGTATTGCGCACGGCATAGATATGCGCACGGGCATGAAGCAGCAGGCACGAGCTGTGGCATCGGGGTATTGGCCATTGTTCCGGTTTGATCCCACCATGCGCAAAAGTGGGCTTAATCCGTTCCGGCTTGATTCAACCCGCCCACGTATTTCATTGGAAGACTATGCGTATCGGGAATTGCGTTACAAAACGCTCACTCGTACACATCCAGAAAGTGCCGCGCACTTGTTGCATCAGGCACAGGCAGCAGCCGATGAACGCTACCGGATTTACGAAGATATGGCCGCCCGTGATGGCAGCCGCTTCCTCCCCCATTGGGAAGATGTGAACTGAGGCGATACGGGAGCATTATGGCAATGGATATGCGCACAAACTATCTTGGGCTGGAATTGGCTCACCCCGTCGTGGCTTCGGCGTCACCTTTAACGGCAGATCTGGAAGGTATTTTGCGTGTGGCAGATGCCGGTGCCTCTGCCATTGTGATGGCTTCTGTGTTTGAAGAAGATATTCAGGCGCAGGAACTGGCAGAGGCAGCTTTGTGGGAGACGGGAGAAAATTCTCACCCAGAAGCTGCGGGGTATTTCCCCGTCATGCATCATGCCTCTCCGCTGGATGGAAGGTTGGCAGTGTTGCGGAGTGCATCAGAAAGGGCTGGTGTGCCTATTATCGCCAGCCTGAACGGCTGCACACCCGCAGGCTGGTTGCGTTTTGCCAAGGATATGGAGCAGGCGGGCGCGGCTGCTATAGAACTCAACTTCTGGCATGTTCCAACCAATCCAGATGAAACAGGCGCGCAGGTTGAGGAGCGCTGCATACAGGTGCTGCGTGATGTTCGCGCACAGGTTAAGGTGCCGGTAAGCGTTAAGCTTTCTCCCTTTTTCAGCTCACCGGGCAATATGGTGAAACGGTTATCGGAAAACGGGGCAGGCGGTATTGTTCTGTTCAACAGTTTTTACGAGCCCGGCTTGCGTTCTTTAACAGAGAGCGCAGAAGTGGATTTTGTTCCCAGTTCTGCTTACGAATTGCGGCTACCGCTTATGTGGGCAGCGCTGCTTTCAGAACATTGTCAGGCTGATCTGGCAATTTCTGGCGGTGTCCATTCCGGCATGGATGTTGCTAAATGCCTATTGGCTGGAGCGGATGTAGCCATGGTGGCATCAGTGCTGTTGCAGAAAGGGCCGAATTATATTTCAACCCTTCTGAATGAACTGCGTGAATGGATGTCTATGCAGAATTTGGGGGCTGTAAAGGAATTTAAGGGCCGTATGGCAGCCAGAGGTACAGCGGCCCAAGCAGAAGATTTTTTGCGCACGCAGTATAGGCATATCTTATCTGCGCATCTCACTGACATTGCCGGATAATCGTAAAGATGAATGATATAAACAATATCCTTTCTAGCAAGGCACAGATTTCACAATATACGCATGATACTGCGGAAATGCCGGGAAGTTCAGTGTCAACCAGCCATCAGGCGTTTGAACAATTGGTCTCACGCGCTGTTCAATTGCCGGGGCAGGTGCCTGTCGGTATTGTCTGGCCGTGTGAACAACATGCCCTTGAAGGTGCAATGGATGCTGCACAACGGAACATTATTGAACCTGTTTTGATAGGTGATAAGGGCACAATTACATCTGTGGCGCAGGCAAGTGGCATTGCATTGGATAAAGCTGTTTTTATTGATGCCGCAACACCAGCAGAAGCTGCCCAGAAAGCAACGGCATTGGTAAGGGAAGGGCGTGTAAAAGCGTTAATGAAAGGCAGCCTGCATACAGATATTTTTATGCATGCTATTGTTGAGGCTGATAGTGGTTTACGCACCAACAGGCGTATTAGCCATGTTTTTGTATTGGCTGTACCCGGTTATGAGAGTTTGGTATTTGTAACTGATGCAGCTATCAATATTTTCCCAGATTTGGATGTCAAACGCGATATTGTTCAAAACGCGATAGATCTACACAACGGGTTGGGTTTGGGTGCTCCGCGTGTTGCTATTCTTTCTGCTGTAGAAACGGTTAATTCCAAAATACCGGGAACAGTTGATGCCGCATGTTTGTGCAAGATGGCTGAACGTGGGCAGATACAAGGGGGTGTTCTGGATGGCCCTTTGGCTATGGATAATGCCGTAAGTGTTGAAGCGGCAAAAATAAAGAACATCGTTTCCCCCGTGGCGGGGCGTGCGCAAATTCTGGTGGCTCCAGATCTGGAAGCCGGCAATATGCTGGCAAAGAATATGATTTTCATGTCTGGCGCAGATTCCGCAGGCATTGTTCTGGGGGCATCTGTTCCCGTATTACTTACCAGCCGAGCAAACAGTGTGCAGGCGCGTCTGGCTTCCATAGCTATTGGGGCGCTTTATGCTCATCATCTTGCCGGTGGGCAGGGCTGAAAAACAGCCGCATAACAAGGAAGAGTATCCGTGCAGGATGTAGTAGTTGTTTTTAATAGCGGATCTTCAAGCCTGAAGCTGACGATTTACGCTTTCTCGGGCAAGGTTGATCCGCAGGTTCTGCTGCATGGAGAAATTGAGGAGTTCCCAGATCACTCTCAGTTTACGGCCAAAGATGCGGAGGGAAAGCTTCTTGCGCAGGAAAAATGGCCGGAAACGGGGCTGCATATTTACAGTCATCTTTTCCAGTGGTTTGAGCAGTATTCCGGCCAAGGGCGCGTAATGGCTGTAGGGCACCGGATTGTGCATGGCGGGGCAGAATTTCTGCAGCCGGTTAAAATTACGCTGGAGACGCTCAAGCAACTGGATAAACTTACACCGTTTGATCCGTTGCATCAGGCGGCTACGTTGGCTCCTGCAAAAGCTATTTTTGAAAAGCGGCCTGATATTTTGCAGATCGCCTGTTTTGATACCACTTTTCATCAAACTATCCCGGAAATGGCGCGGTTGCTGCCTCTTCCGCGCCGTTATGCAGATCATGGCATACGCCGTTACGGGTTTCATGGTATTTCATACAGTTATATTGCAGGCCGCTTGGCAGAAATTGATCCTGCACTAGCGCAAGGGCGTACTATTATTGCGCATCTGGGAAGCGGCGCCAGCTTGTGTGCACTGCTGCATGGTAAAAGCGTAGAAACAACCATGGGGTTTTCCGCCCTTGATGGGCTGATGATGGGCACACGCTGCGGCGCGATAGATCCGGGTGCTCTGCTTTACATGGTGCAGTCTGAAAAAGCAGATTGGAAAACGCTGGTTACCACGCTCTATCATCAATCGGGATTGTTAGGTGTTTCGGGCGTAGCGTCCGATATGCGTATTTTGCGCGCAACATTGGCGCAAAGTCAGGATGCCGTGCAGCATAAGAATATTTCAGAAGCGCTTGGGCTGTTTATTTACAGGATTGTGCAGGAAATTGGTGCATTAACTGCCGTTATGGGTGGTTTGGACGGTATTGTGTTTACTGCAGGTATTGGGGAGCATGATCAAAATCTACGTGCAGATGTCTGTCAGGCTCTGGCATGGATGGGTGTGCAGATTGATGAAATCGCTAATGCAGCCCATGCGCCGATTATCAGCAAAACAGGTAGTAAAATAAAAATCCGTGTCATACCTACAAATGAAGAACTGCAAATCTATCGTAGTGTTCTTCCTTTTCTTGATTTAGGAAAATAAAATTAAATATATTCCTGAGTCGAGAAAATAATTTTCGTAGAAGTTTGGATAATATTTCTGCATTCTATTTCCTGATAAAGGATTGGGAAAGGTATTTGTATGCCCCGTTGGGTATGGTTGGCCGGAAGTGTTCTGGCTGTTTCCGCTGTGGCCGCTGGCGTGCTGGTTGCTGGCCTTCCACACTATAATCTGGCGCATATTGCCTCAGATAAACTCAGTGCATCACTCGGCCGCAAAACCCAGATTGAGGCACTGCATGTGCGTTTGGGAAGGTGGGTTACGGTAGATCTGGATAATCTGCATCTGGCCAACATTCCCCAAGGCAGCCGTGCAGATATGATCACCTTGAAGAATCTGCATGCTCAAATCCTGCTTAGTTCTTTGTTTAATGGGCATATGCAGGCGCGAGACGTGAAAATTGACGGATTTTCAGGCCTGTTCGAGCGTACGCCTGAACGTGAACCGAACTGGCGCTTTGACAAAAAGACATCTTCTGCGCCATCCAGGCCAAAAGAGACTAGCGGTAAAATATGGTTTCCGGGGCTGCGTGATGCAGCCATTACGGATAGTGAGGTTATCTATCGCTCAGCGCATGGGCATAGCTATGTAACGGGCCTTAAGGCAGTTGCTCTGCATTCAGCAAGCGACAGCACACCATTACTGATGGACGTGAACGGTGCGTATAATGGCACGCCCGTAACATTGCAGGCCAACATGCAGCCAATAAATGTTTTGCGCCAAGCGGGTAAGCCTTACGGAACCGATATTCATGCGGCCTCAGGTGATTTATCGCTTCACCTGAATGGTACCATGACAGACCTTTTTGATTTTGATGACATTGATGCAAAGCTAGATTTACAAACAGCAACATCTCGCCCAATCATGGCTTTTGCAGGTGAGGCTGATAGCAAGATTACACAACCTGTTACGCTATCGGGGCACTTCACGCATAAAGGGGATGTGTGGCATCTTGATCATACAACCGGTTCGCTCAAGGAAAGCCCGATCCGCAGTGCAGATGTAACGTTTACAGAAGGCGCCACAGGGCAGCCTGATAAAGTTGCAGGCTCCATGGCGTTTTCTCGCCTAAACCTGAATGCTCTTTTGGGCAGTTCTTCCGAAAAACCCAAAACATCTGCGAACGGTATTGACGTGCCGCTACAGGTGCCTTTGAAGCCTGATCCGCTGATCAATGTGACACTTGCTGCAGATACGGTGCTGTATAATGCGCTTGTTTTTAATCAGGCCCAGATCAGTTTAAGCCAAATGCCTGGCCGAATTGATGTGAGTTCCATGAAGATGAATTGGCTTGGGGCCAGTATTCAGGCTTCGGGGCATTTATTGGCTGGTCAGAAAGGCACGCGTGTGCAGGCTACAGTGAATGTAGATAACGGAGATATTGACCAGTTCCGTAAGCAAGCAGGGTTTTCTCCTTTTCCGGTAGGAGGAAAGCTGAATATTCGCGTACTGACGCATGCAGATAATATCCAGACTTTGAATGAAGCCTCGCGCCTAGCCAATGTCACGGCTGCCGTGGGCATGAATACAGGCACCATTTCCCGCGAAGTGATGGATATTGCCACAACAGATGTTGGGGCACTCTTTCGCCAGAGTAAAGGCAAGGCGAGTGTATCGTGCTTGTTGGGAGCGTTGGAAATGCATCAAGGCAAAGGTGTTGTGCAGCCATTACGCATAAAATCGGATGCAGGAAGTATTGTGGGAAAAGCTGAGTTTGATTTGAACAAAAAAGCATTTGAACTGGTTTTTGCCAGCAATGGCGCCAAAGGTATGTTGGCTATGGAAATTCCCGTTATGGTAAGCGGCTCTTTTAGCAGCCCACATGTAGGGTTGGCTAAATGGTCTGGCCGTGGGCGAGAGCTTTTGAAAGAAGCAGATATGGCGGCACTTTTACCTCCTGAACTGAAAAGCTTTACGGCGGGCTCGGCCTGTAGCCGTGGGATGAGCGTAAAATAATGATACCAGAGACATCTGCTTCTGAACAAAAGCCGGAATTGACGACAGGAACCAGACCTGTGCTGGTTGCTCTGTTTGCCTGCACTCTTGTGCTGGGCGCAGTGTGGATTTTAGAGCCTTTTATTCCCGCTCTTATTTGGGCTGGCACTATTGCCGTAACCATGTGGCCATTGCTCCTGCGGTTACAGGCGTGGTTACACGGCAGCCGAAAAATGGCTATTTCCTGCACACTTTTGGTCGCTCTGGCCTTGTTTGTGCTGCCATTCTGGATGGCCGTTTCTACGGTGGTAAAGCATGCTGATGCATTTGGCCGCATTATCCCTTACATCAAATCTTTAAAGTTACCTGATCTGCCGGAAAAACTGCTTCATCTGCCTCTGGTGGGCGAGTATTTGGGTAAATGGTGGCAGCATCTGCAAAACATGAAGCCAATGGATATTGTGCAGCAGGCTGTGCCACAACCAGATCAGATCATGCATTATCTGATGTCTTATGCAGGCAGTATTGGTATGCTTGCAGTGCAGTTTTTGCTAACTTTAATTATACTCGCAGCGTTTCTTGCAAAGGCTGAATATCTCATCACCACCTCAGAAAGGTTGGTAGGAACGTTATCAGGCAAGCGCGGGCAGGAAATGCTGGAATTGGCTGTGCGTACTATC
Organism: Acetobacter pomorum; assembly: GCF_002738225.1. Taxonomy (GTDB): domain Bacteria; phylum Pseudomonadota; class Alphaproteobacteria; order Acetobacterales; family Acetobacteraceae; genus Acetobacter; species Acetobacter pomorum. Next base: position 13,061 of record NZ_PEBQ01000142.1, read on the forward strand.
CGGGGGGTAGCGCTAGGGGTTACTCTTACCGCTATTGTTGAAAGCCTAGTGGGCGGTGGCGGTATGTATCTTACAGGTGTGCCGTGGGCCAGTATTCTTACAGCCGTTACTTTTATGGCATGTTTGTTGCAAGCCGGACCAGGAATTACACTTTTCCCGGCTGTGATCTGGGTTTACTTTGATAAAGGAATGGTGTCAGCAATTGTTCTACTTGCCATAACTTTTTTAACCATTTTTCTGGATAACATGTTGCGGCCTTATCTGATCCGCAAACAGGCAGATGTGCCATTGGTCCTTATTATGATGGGGGTTATTGGTGGGTTGGCTGCCTTGGGTTTGGCCGGTATTTTTGTTGGACCGATGATCCTTTCCATTACCTATACATTGATTAAGCAATGGATGGAAAGTAATCAGGAAGCCTGATTTTACACTGATATAACAAAATAATACCCCCTCAATATCTTGTATTTATATCAAGATATTGAGGGTATTCTATAATTACTTATTGGGCTTGGTGGTGAACACACAGGCAGCCAGAATAATCATGACAACCTGCAAGATACCGCTCTGCACCGCATCTTTTTTATCCTGATGCTGAACAGCCTTGCGGCTGCGCACACCGGCAATTCCGTGGCTGGCAATAAGGCTAAGGCCTAACCAAGGGCGATATGTTTTGCCCCAGCCGTCTTTACGCAGGAGGCAGAAACCGAGAATACCAACCAGACCTGCAGAACCCATTGTGGCTAAATGAACAGATTTTTCTTGGCCATCCAGTTCCTTGTCTTTGCTGTATGCGGCCATAGCTGTCCACGCTGCACTCAGGCCTATGGCGGTAGCTTTTAGGGTAGGGAATATACATTTTTTAATGAGGCTCATGGATAATGCGTCCTTCGGTATAATCTTGATTCTGTTAAGATTTGGGACTTCGATACGGTCTTTGCAAGATTATCAAAGATACCCTGCCATGGCCTGAGAACAGGGCAGGCCAAAAGCACCCAGAAGATTGTAGGGTTGTATTTATGCATGGCCACGCAACGTGTAAGTGCAAAAATTTATGTTGATAATGATTCTTAATAATGTATGTGTGCAGCAAGCTCTGCTTTTTAACTTGTATGAAAGCTGGCGTGACTTTTCCGCATGAGGTTCATGACTTTATATAAACGCATGTGCGGGAAGAGCATGGCCAAATCTTTTCTGCCTAAACGCAATGCCGGTGGTAAGTATGTTTCCTGAATACATGATGTGGGTTGCAACAGGGACAACTCTTTCTGGGTGCTGCATGCTTTATGCCACGTCTCGTAATCAATACATATTTGCAGCACCTGTTCGCCACAAAGGCTTGTTCAGAACAGTAGGGTGGGGGGAGTTGGCGCTTTCTTTTTGCTGTCTCTGGCAGATCAAAAGCGCAACTGCTGCACTGTTTATGCAAATACTGTTGATGATGCTTGTATGGCTTCTCTTCCCCATTGCTGTTGCTGTGTTAAGGCAACGCTAAGCATTATGCGTAAATATACTTATACAAGCCAGAACTGGTTTGCCAAAGTAACAGCCGCAGTTGTGCCAGGTAATATTCTTACCTTTGGCCTTGTTGGTGTTGTTGGCATTCTCTCCCATGCAGATAGTGATCCACGAACAGCATCTGCTCAGTTTTTAACGTGGCTCACGGTTTTGCTGTGGTGCATTGTTTTACCAACCTGCTTTTTGTTTTCTAATGGCAAGCGTGCTTGGAATTACCTGTCTGTTTCTGCCTTATGTGTTTGGGGCCTGTTTTTTGTTTTAAAGGCTCTGCAGGCATGAAAATACGTACAGATATTGTGCAGATGTATCGGGATATCCATAGTTGGGTGGGTATTCTGGCGGGGCTGTTTCTTTTTGTAGCGTTTTACGCTGGAGGTATCAGCGTTTTTGAAGTGCCTCTTCAAAACTGGCTCACCAAACCGGCTGCTTTGCCTGCACCCGTAAGCGTGCAGCAAATGCCTGATCTGATGCAAAAAGCATTCGCAGCTTACCCAGAGGCACAGCAAGAATACACGGTTGTGCTCTCTCCCACGGTTTCTTTGCCCGCTAGGCTGATGTGGCCCGTACAGGCTGGGCAAAGGCATGCCGGGCCAGTGGATATGATAGCTGCTTCATTAGATGCAGGGGGGCATCTGATTACGGTGAAGCACAAACCATCCGAAGTGGCGCATTTCATAGATGAACTGCACGAAAATGTAGGGCTGCCAGTTTTTATGCCTTACAGTAGATGGTTCATGGGTATTATTGCGCTGTTATATGCCATTGCGCTGGTGTCTGGTGTGATTGTGTTTTTGCCTATGTTGGCAAAAAACCTATTTGCCTTGCGTCTTGTAAAAGGGGCGTGGAAGAAATGGCTTGATATTCATAACCTTCTGGGCGTTTTCAGTCTGCCTTTTCATGTGGTTATTGCTCTTTCATCTGTACTTTTTGCGTATCATGGCGTGATACATAATGTGCAAACCATGATGTTTTCAGCCCCGGCGGCCATTCATAATCACCATTCCCATGCAGAGAAGGTAGACCATCAGCCCGTTGCGCAGAGTTTCCCTCCCACTCTTGCGCCAGAAGAAATTGTGCGCGCTTTGCAAAAGCAGGCTCCCGGCTTTGTGCCAGATGTTTTGAACTATGCAGCAGCTGACAAAGCAAAACAGACTTTATACGTTATCGGGCATGATGAGCATTATATGATGCGTGGCCCGGCTGGTGGCCTTGCCCAGCTTGACCCAGCTTCTGGCAAAATACTTTCTACGGAGTATATGCCTGGCCTCCAATCTGCGCCGTTCAGTATTTTGACCACCTTTTTCGCACTACATTTTGGAAGTTTTGGCGGAAATGCAGTAAAATTTGGATATTTAATATTGGGCCTGGTTGGAGCATTTCTTTTCTATTCTGGTAACAGGTTGTGGCTGATATCGCGCTATAGAAAAGAACAGAAAAACGGGGCAACAGAACCCGGTAGAGGCACCAAATTTCTTACGTGTTTAACATATGGTAGTATTTTTGGCTGTGTTTCCGGTATTTCTGTTCTTATTAGCACAGCACTTCTAACATCGTATTTTGGAAGCTATTTAAGTGTCAGCCTTCTTTATTACGCCGTTTTTTGTATCTGCCTTGGGGTGTCTTTTGTGGTGCCAGATACAATGCGCGTACGCGTGCTAGGAATGTGCGTTGTAATGACAACTCTTGCCATTCCCTTGATATACGTTTGTAAATCTTTGGTATCTTAGGCTTGTTTACCTGCCGGCATATATAAAGGTTTCATATTATATATTGCCGGCAGTACGTTTTGTATTTGGCGCTGTAACGCAGAATACTGTGGTTTAACGTGGCGCCAGAAGACGGAAGAGTGGCCCCGTTAATACGGTGGAAACAACTGCCAGCACCATCAAAGAGGCAAAGGCAAAGTCGGAAAGCATGCCTTGCTCATGCAAGATAGTGGCGGCAACAATTTCCATTAGCCCTTTGCATTGCAGAAGCGCTCCAATACCCAAGGCTTGTCTGGGCTTCAGCCCCGGTGTGGGCGGAAACACATAAACCGCGCCAATCTTGCTCAGGATAGAAATGCCCACCAAAGCAAAAGAGGCTATGATGGAAGGCCAGGTCAGGGCATCTCCATTTATGCGTAGCCCGCTGTGGCCGAAGAACATTGGCGCCAGCCAGATAAGGGCAAACGTTCCAACCTGCTCTATAGGTAGGCGTCTAACCCAACTTGGCGGCATAATTGCACCGGCAAAGTATGCGCCTATCAGTTCATGCAATCCAAGCTGCATGCTGGCCCATGATCCGGCAGCCAGATAAATGGGAACCGTTACCCAGATAACCCATGCAGGAGGATGACGAAAATGGCGAGAAGCCCAGTTGCCAGCCGCAGCTAGCCCAACCAGTAAGGCAATGGCCAGAAATTCCAGCCCTGTCCAACCATGGAGAGCCGCTGTGCCTCTATGCGCAAACTGTAAAACAGCAAGGCCAACCCACAAGGCCGCATCATCTACTACAGCAAGCTTAAGTGCCAATTGCCCTAACGGACGTTGGGCAGCATCAAGTTCTCTTACCACCCCAATCAGAACCGGAAGTGCACTTACGGAAATGCACAAACCGATGGAAGCTGCGGCAATAAGAGGTGAGGCCAGAGGGGCTTGCCATCCATGCAAGGGCAGAAAGCAGGTATAGGCCAAAAAGGATCCCACCAGAAAGGGAATACCTAAGGCAACACCAGCACCACCTAATAGACGGCCCAGAGAGGGGGAGGCTATGGCATGGGCAGATGTGTCACCCTCTGGGTGCTGCCACATTTCCAAGCCGGCGGTAAATGCCAGAACCAATACAGCAACCCACCCGATGGTATCACCATAAGATGAGGGAATGCCCAGTTCCTGAATAGGGGCGTGCCATACCGCTAGCAGAATGCCAATAAGAATGGGTAATACAACAATGGGCAGGGCTTTATGCAGAAGGCGCCACAGCACCCAAGGAAGGAAAACAAAAATTGTGGCATCCGTGAAAAGCGATGTCATTGCTGTGTCGTTCCGTCCCTTGTTGTTGAAGACTGATCCTTTGTAATCGAAAACCATGATGGTATGCAAATTTCGCATATCAGAATGAAACGATATGTTGCGTGTGCACAGGTTTAGGGTGAATTACAACGGCACGCGTATAAGAAACATATCTAAAGTATATTATAAATATAGATAATTTATAATATGTAGAAAACATATTAATATTTCATTTTCACTTGGTTCTTAAGAGATGTTGAATTTTTAAGGGCTTTGCAAACATCTGGCTGCATGATGTGTGCAAAAGTTTTTAACCAACGCAAATGGATGGGTAAAAGTTGCTGGTAGATTGAACGCCTAGGTCCAGGATTTTAGGCCATAAAAGGGAGCTGCGGGGTTTCTGCAAAGCGAATTGCGTAGAAAACCGTGTTTATTTTGTGGCTGGAGGATTGCCATTTTGCGCACGGTATATTATTTCTAATTCGAAACGTACGTATTGGTCTTGCAACTGCGGTGAAGGCATCATGCAGCTTAATACTTTAACTGTGTTTGGCTGGTGGTAAGTGCAGATCAATACGTTTCGTGTTCGTCACTATTTCTGATGCGCAAGAGAAGTGATACATGCGACAGACCCTGACCGATCGAAGTGCCTTCAAATTTGTATTGCTATCATGTTGCGCTGCATTTTTGTGTGAAACAGGTACGCCAACAGCCCACGCCCAGACATCTGCACCTGCCCAGGTTCAGGTGGGAGACATAGCCAAAACCCTCAAGCCCGAAGAGGCAGAAAAGGGTGCAGGCACACCAACAGATGGGGAAGAACCGACTGCCACCTCTCTTTCTGAAGAAGAAGAGGCCATGAAGCCCAAGGCGGGCAATCTGTTCCATGTCAAACCCGGCCATACCCCTACATACTGGGAAGGGCTGGAAGGGCATGTTTCCATTGAAGCGGGGATTTCAGGCAACCCTTGGACACGCTCTGGCCGCAACTTTGCGCAGTATTATTCAGATCGCGCCAATACGGTTACGCTGAACCAGATCATTGGCTCCCTGTCCCATCCGGTCACATCGGTGGGCAGTGGATATGGCATCGGCTTTGTGCTCGAAGCCATGTATGGTTCCGATGCACGGTTTGACCCCACAATCGGCATGGGTTCTGGCTCCCTGCACGGTCTGTATCAGTGGGCGCCCACACAGGCGCATCTGGATGTGCACCTGCCGTGGATCTTCAAGCGCGGTATTGATGTGCAGATCGGCCAGATGTACGGCATCATGGGAGCGGAAGGCACGCCAGCTCTGGCACGCCCCTTCTACACCTACAACTACGCATCCGATTATATCGTGCCGTTCCAGACGGTGGGTATTCTGGCCACCATGCATCTGACACGCCACATGGACTGGATTTTGGGGGTGGATGCGGGCAACTCCACAACCTTTGGCGCCTCGGGCAACAACAACAAGCCCAAGGGCTATTTTGGTCTGGCGTGGAACAAGCTGATGGATGGCAAGCTGGATGTGCATGCCATCGGGCATTTTGGGCCGCAGGGCAACAATGGCCGCACCATTGTCTCCCCCACAGGGTGGGTGAGTGCGGGCATTGGCAAGCAGGCCAACAGCCTCATGCAGTATAATGCGGATGTCATGGCCACGTATCATATCAATGACAAGATGACCGTTTCCGTGGATGGCACCTATCTGCACGATGATTCCCTGCGTGATGATGCCTATGGCGTGACAACCTACTTTTCCTACGATATCCACCCCTGGCTGACATTCAATGCGCGTGGCGAAATCTTCCGTGACAACACGGGTGGGGTCATTACGGAATATTCCAGCTTCAACTCGCTCACGCAGGCACTCAGCAACCAGCCATTCCCCTATTACAACGCGTTGCCGACCACCTATGGGGAACTGACGGTGGGTGTCTCCTATCGGCCAGAGTTCGTGAACAAAAGGCTGTCTCTGGGTGGCTTTACCATCCGGCCTGAAATCCGGCTGGATAAATCCCTTAACGGCACGCACCCATTCAACCAGGCTGGAACCGTGCAGAACCCAACCGTCAATAACGGCACAAACAACATGCTCTGGTTCAGTTGTGATGCAACCTGGTCTTTCTAAAGTATTCTTGAAAACATAGAGGTGATAAGAATACGGGAGATATAAAAAACATAATCTCCCGTTTTTCTGATCTTCTATTTTGGAATGTATAAGAATGCTGCATCTGCCTGAATATGTCGGGCTATGCTATTTTGAACACTCACAGAACAGCTGTCTCACCAACTGTCTCACGCATGAGACAGTTGGTAACATTTTCTACAAACTCGCGTGAAAAACAGGACAAAAGTGTGACGATATTGCGTCCTTTTGTGTTGTGCAGGGCCATTGGTCGCTGCGGGGGTATGATGCCTTAAAATCATGCTGTCGTAACGGCTCGTGAAACTGTAGAAAGAGCACGAGTATGCGAGAGAGTCAGGCGAGGTTATTCTCGCTCATAACCTCTATTCTGCTGGCCATTGTGGGGCTTTTCCTCTTCTTTGGCGGCGCGGAACTTCTGTTTCTTGGTGGTTCCTGGTTTTATATTATTGCTGGCGGTGTCATGCTGGGGGCCGCTCTTAGCGGTTTTCGCAAGCCTGCTCTGGCTATGCGGCTGTATGCAGCTTTGCTGCTTGTGGCCACTATCTGGTCTTTATGCGAAGTCGGGCTGAATATCTGGGGCTTGGAAGTCCGCCTGTTTACGCTTATCGGGCTTGGTGTTTGGCTGCTGCTGCCGGGTGTCTGGCGTTCGGGCAATAGCTGGCTGACTGATAAGCGCGAAGTTCTCGGTTCCTTGGTGGTTTCCTGCCTTGTTGTCGTGGCAAGCTGCTTCAGTTCTTATTCCATTGACGGCACTGTACCGGCAGACCGTATGACTGCAAGCGGTCAGTCTGATGAGACATCAGCAGGTGTGCCAGATGGGGATTGGACAGCCTATGGCCGCACCGTTGGTGGAGACCGTTACACACCATTGGGGCAGATTACAGCGTCCAATATCTCGCATCTGAAGCGTGCATGGGTTACCCGTACAGGGGATGTGCAGCAGCAGGGCGAAGGCACTGTAGCTGGGCCAGACCAAGGGCATGAGTTCAACCTGGAACTTACGCCCATTAAGGTTGGTGATACACTTTACATGTGCACACCCCATAGCTGGGTGATGGCGCTGGATGCAGCCACAGGTAAAGTAAAGTGGAAGTTTGATCCACACCCCGCAACGGCAGATTTGGACAAAAACGTCTATCTGGCTTGCCGTGGTGTGTCTTACTACCATATTCCCGATGAAATTCAGACAAGCTGCCGTAACCGCATTTACTCCCCAGTTGCCGATGTGCGCATGGTGGCCGTGAATGCAGAAACCGGTAAGCCCTGTGAAGATTTTGGTGATCACGGCTTTATTTCCCTGCGCCAGTATCTGGGCCATGTGCCGCACGGGTTCCATTTTGTAACCTCACCCCCAATGGTGGCCAAAAACCGTGTGATCACTGGTGGGTGGATTTTTGATAACCAAGCCAATTTCGAGCCTTCCGGTGCTATCCGTGCGTTTGATGCGACAACAGGTGAAATTGCCTGGGCGTGGGATGCAGGCCATCAGCCGGAAACATGGAAGCCTGGCCCGAATGATGAACTGACGCGTGATACCCCCAATGCCTGGGGTGTTTACACGGCAGACCTCAACCTTGGTCTTGTTTACATTCCTACAGGTAACTCTCCGCCAGATAACTGGGGTGGAAGCCGCCGTCCGTTTGACGATGCAACATCCTCTGCCACAATCGCTCTGGATATTGTAACGGGTGAACGCCGCTGGACCTACCAGACCGTGCATCACGATCTGTGGGATATGGATATTCCCTCCGGCCCATCTATGGTTGAACTGCCCGGCCCGAATGGTGAGCAAATTCCAGCACTGGTGCAGAGCACCAAACGTGGTGAGTTCTTTGTTCTGGACCGCCGTACCGGCACACCTGTTCCGGGGTATCCGGTGGAAGAAAAGCCGGTTCCCACAGCAGGCCATGCGCCGGATGACCGCGTATCTCCTACGCAGCCTTATCCTGTTGGCATGCCTTCTCTCACACCCGCTAATCTTAAAGAGTCCGATATGTGGGGGGCAACGCTGCTGGATCAGATGATCTGCCGTATCCAGTATCGTCAGTCTGCTTACGAAGGGCAGTTCACACCACCACATGTGGGCAAAACAACCATTGTTTATCCTGCATTCTACGGTGTTGTAGACTGGCAAGGTATTACCATTGACCCGCAGCGTAAGATCATGCTGGCCAATGCAAGCTACCTGCCTTTCCGTATCAAGCTGGAAAAACGTACGGGAATGGAGCAGGCAGGTACGTTGCCAAAGTGGACTGGCAGTGGGGAAGAGCCCGCACCTAAAGGTGATGCCCTTTCTGTTTCTCCAGATTACGGCACACCATATATTGCGCTCACCAACCCGTGGCTGAACCCACTGCAGATCCCCTGTAAGGGACCGGTCTGGGGCACGCTGACGGCAATCGATCTGGTTACCAAGAAGATTGTCTGGCAGCACCCTGTTGGCACAACGCGAGATACGGGGCCTTTCCGGACCCATAACAACCTGCCTTTGCCTACCGGTATGTATAATATTGGTGGCAACATTATTACCAAAGGTGGCGTTGTGTTTATGGGTGCCACAGCAGATGACTATCTGCGGGCCTTTGATCTGGCGAGCGGCAAGGTGATCTGGCGTGATCGTCTGCCAGCAGGTGGGCAGGCTACACCAATGAGCTACGAAGCTGGTGGCAAACAGTATGTGCTGATTGCAGCCGGTGGTCACGGTGGCCTTGGCACCAGAAGCGGTGATTACATTATCGCTTACACACTTGATGGTGAGAAAGCTTCTCCCGCTCAGTAACGCGTTAACACATTGGGGTTCCAGTTTATCTGGAACCCCGCATCACGCGTTTATTTGATTGTTACTGCTACTTATCGGAATATTCATATGCGTTTGATAGAAGGCGGGGAGCGTCTGCTTTCCCTCGTGCGTTTCGTCATGCCTACTGTGATCGTGTGTCACGTAGTTCCTGCGCGAGCTGCGGATATCACGTTGGGTATTATTGGCCCTCATGAATATGACCTTCCTGTAGATTTCAAGCCGTTTAACGTGCTTGTGCAGTATGGCGATGGAAATGCCGCAGGCCATAGCTATGGCAGTGGTGGACAGCGCACGCCCACTGGCGGCAGTCACACGTGGTCGGGTATGACAAAATATGTGCATTTCCGTAGCTTTGAAGCCATTCCCCATGTTGGGTTTGCTTTTGAGCTGATCCAGACGGAAAGCTACAAACTGGCAGATGGCACAAATTATGGTGGGTTAGGGCCAACTATTGTTGGGCCAGCCGCATGGTTTAAGCCCAATAAGCATAGTACTTTTGGCATACAAACCTTTATGCAAACGCCATATGGTACAAGGGATGCAACATCCACCAATTATTGGTCAAATATATCCAGCTTAATATTTGACTATGAATGGAAGCACTTCAGTTTTGATGGTGATGCTGGCACGGTTGTGGGGTCTACAAAACACCAAAAAGACCAGCACAGTTATTCACCTGGCGTGGTATTTTATACCAACCTGCGATTTAGCTGGAAAGCGACCAAGAAGTTTGAGCCATTTCTTGCGTTTGACTGGCAGAATGTAACAGGAACGCGGGATAACACGCTGCGCCAGTATCTGGATAATTCCAACAGCCGGGAAATCGCTCTGGGGCCGGGGCTTATGTACAATATTAACCAGCACTTTTCGCTAACAGCCCGTTACTCGCACTCTCTTGAAGGGCGCAATACACCAGAAACGAATGCCTATTACATCAAGTTCGTTTATCTTTGGCAGTAAGTTTTATTGTTGAGTAACAAAAACTTTACTGGGTAAAGGCAGGTAAAAAATAAAATACACAATATCCCTATGAGAGTTATATTTTTTATGTATAAGAGGAAGGCAACGTTAGCAAAGTCTTTAATATGTCCTTGTCGGATATGGTAGAGCCCCCCGCGATGAATACACGGCCTTTTTCTCAGCGTATTGATTCCAAAGCAGAAAGTCCGGCAGAAACAGTCCAGAAATCCTGGATACGTTGCGAGACATCCTACCAGCTAGATCCTTCCCAAAAATGGAAAGCCGATGTGTTGTGTGGTGCAGAATTTCGGCATGTCAGTAGCCGATCCGCATTGCTTTTGCGCCAAGCTTCGGAAGAAATGCAGCACCTTTTTGCTTTGGTGCAAGGCTTGGGCCTTATGGTGTTGCTGGCTGACCCAAACGCCATGATTCTGGCGCGTTGTGCGGATGAAACACACCTTTCTGTTTGTCGCCGCCTTAATTTGCGTGAAGGCGCTATCTGGAGCGAAGCCATTGCGGGCACAAATGGTATTGGCACTTGTGTAGAGGACAGATGCCCAATCTTTCTGGGGCGCGGCGCGCATTGGCGCTTCTGCTTTTCCTTGCTGATCAGTTACGCTGTGCCGATATTTGATGCGCAGGGGCGGGTAGCAGGGGCTTTAAACCTTGCATCCATGAATGGCAAAACAGAACAGCCCATAGACAAATTGCTTATGGAAACGCTTGCGCAATCTGGTCGGCGTATTGAAGAACAGCTTTTCCGTAACAGTTATGAGGGGCAAAAAATACTTACCTTGGGTTCTGTTAGAGGCTGCTCGGCACCTTTGGTTTCTATTAACGATCAAGGGGAAATTACGGGCGCAACGCATGCTGCGCGTGAATGGATGGGCTGGACAGATCAAACCATTGCCCAACATCCCAATTTGCTAACGGAACTGGAAGAAGGTTCGGAAATCAGTTTCCAAAAAGCAGAAGAAAACGTTATCCGCTCAGCTTTGGCTGTTTCTCAGGGGAACGTCACGCAGGCTGCTCGTGGTTTGGGAATTAGCCGTGCAACGCTTTACCGCAAGATGAAGAGCTTTGGTATTAACTAAAAGCCTTTACTGAAACGGGAAATACCGGAAAGTAACGTAAACTGTGTTGCCCGATGTTGCGGGGTCTACGCTATTGCCATGTCCATCATTCCCCTTAAAGGCGAACTTGCGCACAAAGGTATATTGCAAGCCTGCCATCATGCTTCCGTAACGGCCTTGCAAAAAGTGCCACCAGCCGCCAGCGGTAAAGGAGGCAAGGGTGTGTGTTTGTGCGCTACACACTCCAAATTCTACATCGCACCCAGCCAGATCCAGATCGTTTACGCCGTACCCATATTGTTTGCCATCTGCGCCAATATAACGTTTGCGGCCAGCAGCTTCCACGCCTCCATAAGTATAAAGCAGCACAGAAGAATTGGGGTGGCCCACCAAGCCAAGTGACCCCATAATTTCGGGAACAGGCGTTAACTGCCCACGGCCGTTGAATGTTGTATCTGGTATCTGGGTTGGCCCATAGCGCCCAATACCATCACCGGCCAGAACATCACCGGTAAGGTGTAGGCGGTTTGTGCCCAACGGAGCTGTCATACCCGCACCTACGCCACCGCCAAAATGCGTATGCTTTTTGGTGGTTGTAGCACCCGGTTCTACAGCAAGGGAGCGGAACCAACGTGCAAGGCCAAATACTTCATAATGACCGAAGGATGTATCTGCTGCGGCCTTCAAAATCATGTCTGGAACAGGGTTGTAAGAATAATTTGTTGCTGCGTTCAGTAACATCCCCCCAGTATTGGCATAGTAAACACGGGCACCTTCTGCTTGCCCACGCGCAGCAGGAATGGTGCTGCCAGAACTGATGGTGGAAGAGAAGCCAACAGTGGCCTGAGGGTCCTCAATAGAAAGGCCCAGCCAGTATTTCTGGTTCCAGTCCTTGCCAATTCGGATTTGCGGTACGCGGGTAAAGACAATACCTGGCAACTGGTTGTTATCTGTAACAGCGGGCAATTCTTCCTGGCGGGGAATAATGCCTTTGGCGTAGTTTGTGGCCAAGCTCCATGCTTGCCCCATAAGAATATGCAAGCCCCAATCTTTTTGGGTGAACGTAAAGTAACCTTGCCGCAGGCGTGGCGTATAGCCGTTAATCTGCACACTGTTGGTTGTGCTGCCAGAGCCCGCAAAATCACTTTCAACATAAGCCTGCAAACGGGAAGACTTGCTGGGGTTGGCTTCCATCAAGATAGACAGGCGGCTGAGTTGGGCGGAAAGCCGTTCTTCAGACAAGCCGTGGTTGGGGCTGTTGGCGTAAGGAAAATTGCCCCAGCCCGTTGCTGGGCCGCTGGTCATGTTCGAACTACGCCAGATATTAGACATATCTATAAAACCACCGAGTTTTACAGATATCCCACCAATACTGAAAATGGGCGGTAGCCTATCAACTTCTGTTTGCGTAATGGCCGTAGGGCTGGAAGATGAGAGGTCGATTGAAGAATGGCTTTTTTCGTCTGCATCTGTGCTGGCCGCCACATCGGATCCAGAGGCTCCGGGTAGCCATTTAAAGCCTAGCCCACCTTTAGCTGTGCCTCCATGTGTATCGGATGCTGTTTTAACAGGAGCTTCATCCGGTGAGAACCGAATGGAAGGATCTTCCCGGTCTGCTGGGTTTGCGTAAGCGGTGGCAAGTTTATTGCTGGTACGTGGGGGGGAAGGTGAGGTGGTGCCGTGGGCAACATTACGCGTAGAGGCAGAGGTGCCTGCATGCCGTTTGGCCTGACGGGATTCAATAGCTTCTACCTGAGCGGCCAATCGGCGCATTTCCGCCTTGATGGCTGCCAGTTCCTGCGCATCATCTGCCAGAGCGGGGGCAGAAAGCAGTATGGCGCAGGTAAGAACGCTCCCTGTCAGTAACAGTTTTCTCATATTTTCCACGGTATGTGCACGCTGAATGCTGTACCATTTCACGATGAAATTATTTGCATGATAATTTTTTATTGAATCATGCATTGAGCCAAGTCCATGAGGGCGCAAAACGTCACGCCCTTTTGAATGATATAAACAAAGCGTGTAGAATAAACGTTTGGCTATAGCAAGTCTATCAAGTAGCCAAATTCATAGCAGAAATGCATTCTGGTTTTTCTAGGGCCTGTTAGCACTTGATCCAGTCTGCGGCGGCAGCGATGTGGATGACCGCGAGGAACGAGGTTGC
>NZ_PEBQ01000143.1 GCF_002738225.1 Acetobacter pomorum
GTCAAATAGTAAGACTGAGCCTTGGTCCAGGGATCGCCATCAAACATCTTGTCCCATTCCAGCAGGTCGCGTCGCAGCGGCGATCCGACGCCGCCACTGCGGGTCCAGACCGCCGACACACAGGTCGAAACACGCTCGACGCGCACGATCAACCGCCCATTGAGAAACGCTTTTCCATCAAGCTCCTCGTTGAGCACCGTGTTGAGATTGTCGGTCAGCTCCTCTAGGGACTCCGGCTTGGCGTCCGCGTGTGCGGTGCCGCCGATATAAATGGCACAAATCAGGCTCAGGAGAGCACGGATCATCAATATCGTCCTTCCAGCAGAAGCATGGCCTCATCATGCCGTCTCCGTACCAGGCCATTCATGATCTTGCCTTTCGAGCACCTGCTCCTCAATGATCCTGACAGCCTTAAGCTTGTCGCCGCTGTTGATAGCAGCACGAACGCCCCGCCAACCTCTTCCTGGATTGTAGACGGACGAGACGAGAGCGTCGAACTCATTGTGTGTCAGGTATGAAGGGCGCTTTTTTCGTATAAGACGGTTATTCTGTTACCCTTATTCTCTCTGTGAGTAGCAATAAGGTATTTATTTATAATTTATATAAGAGTTATTCATAATAAGAAATTATTATCTGAGGGGCCCTTAATCTTTGCGGCTACATATTGCAGAGCGGCACGCATCAGGACGGCTGGATAATCTCTTCAGCGTTGTTTTTAAGAGGGGTAAAATTATAGCCCACTCTCGAAAAGTGGCTTTTTTCTGCGATTTTTTGGAAGTCTCTGGCGGAGGGGAAGGGATTCGAACCCTCGATACGACTTGACATCGTATAACGGTTTAGCAAACCGCCGCCTTCAGCCACTCGGCCACCCCTCCGCCGAAGAGTGCGAACATACACGACGTTTGCACCGCTGCTTTTAGGGGGTTCAACGCGTTCCGTCAAACCCCCTGAAAACTTATTTTTTCAAATTATAGATTTTAGCCGTCTAGCTGTGCTTTCAGGGCCGAATTTACCAAGGCAGGGTTTGCCTTGCCTTTGGTTTCCTTCATGACCTGACCCACAAAGAATCCGAACAGCTTGTCTTTGCCGCCACGGTATTCTGCCACCTTATCCGCATGTTTTTCCAATATGGCGGCAATGGCAGCATCAATCACACCTGTATCGGTAACCTGCCGCAGACCTTTGCGTTCCACAATGGCATCCGGGCTGTCACCCGTTTCCACCATGTCTTCAAACACTTCCTTGGCGATCTTGCCGTTGATGGTGCCATCAGCAATCAGATCAAGCATTTTGCCCAAGGAGGCCGCGCTGACAGGGCTGGTTTCAATGGTGTTGCTGGTGCGGTTCAGGGCTGCAAACAGATCCCCAATTACCCAACTTGCCGCCAGCTTGCCATCGCGCCTTTTGGCCACGGTTTCGTAAAAATCTGCCACAGCCTGTTCTGCAACCAGCACGCCAGCATCGTAGGATGGAATGCCGTAGTCTTTCTGAAAGCGCGCACGCTTTGCATCCGGCAGTTCCGGCAGCTTGGATTTCAGTTCATCCACCCATGCCTGTTCCACCACCAATGGTAGCAGGTCAGGATCCGGGAAGTAGCGGTAATCATGCGCATCTTCCTTGGAGCGCATGGTGCGGGTTTCACCGCGGCCCGGATCAAACAAGCGTGTTTCCTGATCAACTTCGCCACCGTTTTCCCAGATTTCAATCTGGCGCGTGGCTTCCACTTCAATGGCCTGCATAACAAAGCGGATGGAGTTGACGTTCTTGATCTCGCAACGGGTGCGGAAAGGTTCACCCGCCTTGCGCACAGA
This sequence comes from Acetobacter pomorum, assembly GCF_002738225.1. Taxonomy (GTDB): domain Bacteria; phylum Pseudomonadota; class Alphaproteobacteria; order Acetobacterales; family Acetobacteraceae; genus Acetobacter; species Acetobacter pomorum. Next base: position 1,812 of record NZ_PEBQ01000143.1, read on the forward strand.
AACGTTTACGTCTGCGCGCATGGAGCCTTCTTCCATGTTGCCATCACACGTGCCCAGATAGCGCAGAATCTGGCGCAGCTTACGTAGGTAAGCCCCGGCTTCTTCTGGTTCGCGAATATCCGGTTCGCTCACAATTTCCATCAGGGCCACGCTGGCGCGGTTCAGGTCCACAAAAGATTTTGTGGGGTCCTGATCATGCAGCAGCTTACCGGCGTCCTGTTCCAGATGCAGGCGGGTAATGCCAATCTGGCGTGTTTCACCGCTCTGCAGCTCAATTTCGATAGAGCCCTTGCCGATGATGGGGTGCTCGAACTGGCTGATCTGGTAACCCTGCGGCAGGTCAGCGTAAAAGTAGTTTTTACGATCAAACCGGCTGAAGAGGTTGATCTGGGCATTGAGCCCTAACCCTGTGCGGATAGCCTGTGCCACGCATTCCTTGTTGATAACAGGCAGCATGCCGGGGAAAGCCGCATCAACAAGGCTGACCTGTGTGTTCGGGTCACCGCCAAACTTTGTGGAAGCACCGGAAAACAGCTTGGACTGGCTGATAACCTGTGCATGCACTTCCAGCCCTACCACAATTTCCCACGGGCCGGTTTTACCTTCAATTACGTAGCTCATGCGCCTGCTCCCGCTCCCGCATGTACGGACGGAAGGTGCGTAAAGCCTGCCGCCGCTTCTAACGCGCCGCCAATGGACAGCACGGTTTCTTCATCAAAATGTTTACCAATGACCTGCAGCCCCAGCGGCAGGCCATGACCGTTCAGCCCAACCGGAACGGAAAGGGCAGGCACGCCGGCCATGCTGGCGGGCACGGTAAAGATGTCGTTCAGATACATCTGCACCGGGTCATCCATGTTTTCACCCTGCGCAAAGGCAGCAGACGGCGCGGTGGGGGTTAGCAGCACATCCACATTTTCAAACGCCTGTTCAAAATCGCGCTTGATAAGAGTGCGGACTTTCTGGGCTTTCAGATAGTAAGCATCGTAATAGCCGGCAGAAAGCACGTAGGTGCCAATCAGGATACGGTTGCGCACTTCTGCACCAAACCCTGCGGCGCGTGTGGCTTCATACACACCATCCAGCGTGGGCGCATCCTTACGGATACCAAAGCGGATGCCATCATAACGTGCCAGGTTGGAGGAACATTCAGCCGGAGCAATAATGTAATAGGTGGTCAGGCCGTATTTGGTATGCGGGAGAGAAACATCTACAATCTCGCAGCCTGCTTCTTTTAGCCACGCAATGCCCTGTTCCCACATGGCCACAACTTCTGCTGGCAGATTGGGAGAACGATATTCCGTTGGAATACCTACGCGCAGGCCCTTTACACTTTTGCCAACAGCTTTGCTAAAAGCAGGCACAGGGCGGTTTGAGCAGGTGCTGTCTTTTTCATCAAAGCCAGCCATGGCTTCCAGCATCAACCCGGCATCTGCCACGCTGCGTGTCATGGGGCCTGCCTGATCAAGCGAACTTGCAAAAGCAATGGTGCCCCAGCGGCTGCAACGGCCATAGGTGGGCTTGAGCCCCACAATACCGCAATACGCGGCAGGCTGGCGGATGGAACCACCTGTATCCGTGCCTGTGGCAGCAAGCCCCAGCCCAGCAGCAACAGCGGCGGAAGACCCACCGGAAGACCCACCCGGCACCAGTGTGGCAGAGGGATCATCCTTGCGCTTCCACGGGCTTGCCACGGGCCCGAAAGCCGATGTGATGTTGGCAGAGCCCATGGCAAATTCATCAAGGTTGGTTTTGCCAAGGAAAACTGCGCCAGCTTTCAGCAGGTTGGCCGTTACGGTGCTTTCATACGGCGGCACAAAGTTTTCCAGCATTTTGCTGGCAGCCGTGGTGCGCACGCCTTTGGTGCAGAACAGGTCTTTCACACCAATGGGCAGACCATCCATAAGACCTGCGGTACCTGCGGCGTAACGAGCATCTGCGGCATCTGCCGCAGCCAGAACGGTTTCTTCTGGCAGAACGGTAATATAGGCGTTTAGCAGCGGGTTCAGGCGGGCAATGGCGTCCAGTTGGGCTTTGGCCAGTTCCCGTGCTGAAAATTTGCGGGCGGCAAGCCCTTCACGCGCTTGGGTGAGCGTCAGTCCGGTCAGCATTATTCCACCACCTTGGGTACTGTATAGAAGGGGCCAGATGTTTCTGGCGCACAGGCCAGCAGGGCATCCCGGCAGTTGCCATCTGTTACCTTGTCTTCCCGCTGGCGCAGGGTTTCGGTTTCTGTCCCCACCATGGGGGGAACGCCTTCCACATCCACTTCGGCAAGCTGGTCAATCCAGCCCAGAATACCGTTCAGCTTCTGGCGTGTGGCTTCAAGCTCATGCTCTTCCAGCCCGATACGGGCCAGTTTGGCAATGCGGCGGGTGGTCGCAAGGTCTAGCGACATGAAAGCGGACCCCTCTTTTCTTGATCTCAATAGGAAGAAAGCACCTAGCATAATCGCGCGAAAGGCAACATACCGTCTGTATGACACTGCTTAGCCTGACAGACCTTGTTGCAACCCTGCCCAGACACGCACGCCTGCTAGGGATAGATCCTGGCAAAAAGCAGGTAGGACTGGCGCTTTCCGATGTTTCGCGCATGGTGGCCTCACCATTCCAAACGGTAAAACGTGGGAAGCTAGGGCAAATGGCCAGCTTTATTCGTGATCTTGCAAAAGAGCATGAAATTGGCGGTATGGTTGTGGGTATTCCTCTTTCTCTTGATGGGTCCTTTGGCCCGGCGGCACAGGCCAGCCGGGATTGGGCACTCGCACTTTCGGAACAGACAGGTTTGCCCGTGTGCCAGTGGGATGAGCGCCTTTCCTCCTCAGCCGTGAACCGTATGCTGATTGAGGAAGCTGATCTTTCCCGCGCACGGCGGGCGGAAATGGTGGATCGGCTGGCTGCGGCCTATATTTTACAGGCAGCGCTGGATTCTCTGCCGCGTTAAACGTGTTTGGCAGAACTGCCACGGATGTGGCGTACATTTGCCATAAAGCCTTTGAATACTTACATTTAATGTGAGAGTTTTCAGTTAAAGAGGATGTTTTTTATGTCGTATAATTCTTTTCGGACAGCCGCTACAACCTTGTTAGGTGCTGCCATATTTGCCCTCAGCCTGCCTTGCGCCCATGCGGAAGAAGGCATGCTGGGCCGTGCATGGGACAATACCCGTGAAGGCACCGAACACGCTTGGAACAAGACCAAGGAAGGCACGCACGAGGCTTGGGAAAAGACAAGCAACGGCACAGAAAAGGTATGGGATAAAACCAAGGACGGGTCTCGCAAAGCATGGGACAAAACCAGTGAGGGCACTGAACACGCTTGGGATAAGACCAAAAAAGGCACCCATAACGCGTGGGAACATACCCGTGAAGGCAGCGCGAAAACTTGGGACAAGACAAAGGAAGGCACGCACGAAGCTTGGGATAAGACAAGCAACGGCACAGAAAAGGTGTGGGACAAAACCAAGGACGGATCTCGCAAGGCATGGGATAAAACCAGCGAGGGCACTGAACACGCTTGGGATAAAACTAAAAATGCAACAGACAATGCCGCGCATGATGTTGGTCGGTGGGGCCACAATACGTTTTCTGATGATAAAAAATAATATCGCATAGGTGTTTTAAAAAAGCCCGCTTTTCCTCTGAAGGGGAGGCGGGCTTTTTGTTATGTTTAAAGATACAGGAAGGCAGAATGCTTAATGTTTGGCATGGGCGCGTGTGCGCATTGTGAAATGACGCATAGCCTGAAGTAATTTACGGAAAAAATTTTGTATTTTTAGCCAATACGCGCCAAAAGCTGTCATTCTGGCCTCCTGTTATTCTTGATCATTGTTTTCAAGAATAAGTGAGAATGATGTCCTGACTATGACGTTATATTTTGGATAGACTGTTTTAACATTACAAATACGTAAATGACCAAAGAAAAAGGCGACCTTTTGAGGCCGCCTTTTTGCTGAATGCAGAAATGGAAAGCAGATCAGGCTTTGGCTTCTTCCAGCAGGATCTGTTCAATAATGTCCAGACCTTCATCAACCAGTGCATCAGATGCAGTCAATGGTGTCAGAATACGGATTGTTGCCCCCTGCACGCCACAAGCCAGCAGAATCAGGCCTTTTTCACAGGCGCGGGCACATAGCTTGGCACCAAAGCCTTTGCGCTGTTCCACACCGGCGTGATGTTCCAGAATATCAAAAGCAACCATTGCGCCCAGCCCACGTGGCATGCTGACAGGCAGCATATCTGTGCGTTTGTGCCAGCCTGCAATGCGGGCTTTCAGGCGTTCGCCCATGCTGTTGGCGCGGTCCAGCAGTTTTTCTTCTTCAATAATGTCCAATACCGCCAGACCGGCGGCGCAGCCCAGTGGTGCGCCTGCATATGTGCCACCCAAACCGCCCGGAGGCACAGAATCCATCAGCTCAGCCCGTCCGATGACGCCGGAAAGCGGGAAGCCACCTGCCAGAGATTTGGCAATGCACACCAGATCCGGTTCTACACCAGAATGTTCAATGCCAAACAGTTTTCCTGTGCGGGCAAAACCGCTCTGCACTTCGTCCGCAATCAGCTTGATGCCGTGCTGATCACAAATGCTACGTAGCTGTTTGAGTAATGCTGTTGGCGCAACGCGGAAGCCGCCTTCACCCTGCACAGGCTCAATAATAATGGCAGCCACATTGTTGGGGGAGATATCAGCCGCAAACAGGAAGTTCAGCATCTTCAGGCTGTCTTCCACCGTGATGTCATGACCATCGGGGAAGGGGATGTGGTAAACTTCGCCCGGCAGTGTGCCAAAAGGTGCTTTGTAAGGCAGAACCTTACCCGTAAGCGCAGAAGCCAATAATGTGCGGCCATGAAAACCACCGCAGAAAGCAACCACACCGTTACGGCCTGTTGCTGCACGTGCAATTTTTACAGCGTTTTCTGTTGCTTCCCCACCAGTGGTGAAGAAAATGGTTTTGGCATCGCCAGAAAACGGTGCGCGTGCGTTCAGCTTTTCGGCCAGTTCAATATAGGGTTCGTAGGCAGAAACCTGGAAAGCTGTATGCGTAAAGCGGTCCAGCTGCTTTTTAATAGCTTCCATCACTTTGGGGTGGCGGTGGCCAACGTTCAGAACGGCAATGCCGCCGGCAAAATCAACGTAGCGCTTGCCTTCCACATCCCACAGTTCTGCATTTTCCGCGCGGTCTGCAAAAACAGGGGTGGAGGTGGCAACGCCACGTGGCACAGCATGGGCGCGGCGGTTAAGCAGATCTTTGTTCGTGGCCATTATTACGGGCTCCAGAAAACGACGTTGCGGGCAAAGTTGTTTCTGTTCCGTAAAATGTTTTGAACATGTGGGGGAGGAGATTTTTTGTTGCCTGCATGGTGATGAAAAGTCACCATGATCTATCTGGTAAAGTGTGCACCAAAAATCAGGGCAGGGATGGTGCGTTCTGTGTTTCCAGTTCCACCTGTTCCAAAAGCCAGTTGCGGAATGTGATGAGAGACTTTTTTTCCCACGTGGCGGTGGAGGCACGCAGCAGATATGCGCCTAAGGCGACCTCTCGCAAAGGGGTTTGCGTTGGCTGCACCCGCACGAGATGGCCTGTTTCAAGGTCATTCCCCAGCAGAAAGATATTGCCCAATGCAATACCTTCGCCTGCGCGGGCAGCGGCCAATGTAATGTGGGCCTGCCACAGGCGTGTTGCGGCAGGCAGTTTTGTGCAAGTGACACTTTGTGCCTGAAACCAGAGTTTCCATTCGGCTTCGTCTTCTTCCTGCAAAAGGGGTGCACAAAGCAGATCTGCCGTTGTGCGGGGTTGGCCCCCCATTTCTGTCAGGCATGCGGGCGCTGCTACGGGAAAAACATCTGGCCGGGCGATAATCATGCTGCGGGTATTGCGTGGTTCGGCCAAGGGCGCATCATCACGCACATAGCCGATGTGCGCATGGTTGTCCGTTTCTACGCCACTGACATGGAATGCTGTATTGGCATCTACCGGACGAAGCATAACTTCCAGTTGCGGATGTGCGCGCCGAAAGGTGGAAAGCCGTGGCAAAAGCCAGTGATATGCAAAACCATGCGCACAGGTAATGGTAAGTGGAGGCGTATGGTTGCGAATATCTGCCGTAGCCGTGGCCAGTTCTTCTAGCAACGGCGTAATGCGGGAATAATAGGTATGGCCCGCTAACGTAAGCGTACCTGTTTCCTTATCTCGCAACGGGGTGCCCAGAATATTTTCCAGATCCCGAATATGGCGGCTGATAGCGGCATGATCCACGCGCAGTTCTGCGGCTGCCCGCCTGATGCCACCCGTACGTGCAAACGCCATAAAGGCATTCAGCATGGCTAAAGGAGGAATGCGGTATCGTTGGTCCATAAGTCGCCAGTCAGGTGAAGCCTGAAAAGACAGGTGGGTTAAAATGGGGGCCGTGGCAAGAGGAATACCTTTATATTTAGGCAAAGATTGAAACGTGAGGCAAAATTAAGGTAAGAGTTGCCTCAGCTTACAACGGTCCCGCGCAAGCGGGTTTGAAAGGGAATGCCGGAGTTTTCTGCAAAGGAAGCCAGTCGGCAACTGCCCTCGCAACTGTAAGCGGAGAGCATATTACACCTTCATCGCTTTAGGGCGATGGTCACTGGTGGCAACACCGGGAAGGCTGGGTAATGTGTGATGACCCGCAAGTCAGGAGACCTGCCGTTGTTGTCTTGTTTGATCGCCGGGCGAGGGAGCCGGAGGTGGATGATGTATGATGTTTTCTTTTCTGCCTCTGGCAGGCTTTTTCCGTAATTCTTCTTATTGTTTTCGCTTCATGCTGCGTGCTGAAGTGTAACAATGTTTTTCCATGCAAATAGAATTTGGAAAAAACTTCCATTTTCTTTGGAAAAACAAGTTGCAGGCGTGTTTGTAACGCGCGTGCTGCCAGGCTTTGTCATTCCAAACAAAGCTGACGACCAATCATGAACCATGTTTCCAACATTTTTGTGCCTGTTTCAGCAGGCTCTTTCAAAAAGGATATAATATGATGAAGACATCTGTTCAGGCAGTTCTGCCTGTTTCTGCGGCAGCCGGCCAAAGTATTCCGGTTCGTGCCATTCTGCCATGGGCTGTTTTCGGCCTGATTGTTTCAGCATTGCTGCTCTATTTTGTGGGGGCAGAGCAGGGTGCTACATCTCTGATTTCTGGGCATGAAGTGCATGAATTTGTGCATGATGGCCGCCACCTTCTGGGTTTCCCCTGCCACTAAGGTTCTAGCAAGAAAGTTTTACTCATGGTTGGTCGTCTTTTGGCCCGCGGCATGGTCGCGGGCATTTTGGCTGCATTACTTTCTTTTGTATTTGCAAAGATTTTTGGTGAACCGCAGGTGGGTTTGGCGATTGCGTTTGAGGCTGCACAGGATGCTGCGGCAGGTGCTGCGCCAGAGCCGGAATTGGTAAGCCGTGGTGTGCAGGCATCTTGGGGGCTACTAACTGCCGTGCTGATGTATGGTGCCGCATATGGCGGTATTTTTTCTATTGTTTTTGCATTTGCCTACCAACGCCTTGCGGCATTAAGCCCGCGTAGTATGGCGTTATTGCTTGCGGGTGTTGGATTTTTAACATTTGTGTTGATACCGGATCTAAAATATCCGCCTAATCCGCCTGCAGTGGGGCAGGAAGAAACCATTGGTTTGCGGACAGAAATGTATTTTGCAATGGTTGGTCTTTCCATTGCAATTTCCATGATTTCTCTGTTGGTGGGGCGCGCACTTTCTCATGTTGTAGGGTATTGGAATGGCGCTGTGTGCGGCATTGCTTTGGGCATTGTGCTTGTGGCTGTTGTGCAGTTTGGTCTGCCGGACATCAATGAAGTGCCAGACAATTTTCCTGCTGTCATTCTCTGGCGTTTTCGGGAAGCATCCATAGGTATGCAGATTGTTTTGTGGTCTGTTTTGGGAGTGGTATTTGGTGCGCTGGCAGAAAAATGTCTGCCGTTAACACAGAGTGTTGCGCGAAAGACATCTTGATTTTGCAGTTATGGATATAGTTCTTTCTTGCAGAAAAATCCTTCTTCATTTTCTGAAAGAAGGATAAAAATATCATTATATATAAATATATTTTTTAATATTTTCTTTATGAAACGGGTATTCATAAAGAAGCACTTTCTGGAAGTTGTTGTACCCTTTATGTGATGGAAAACAACCTTTAGAAAACACTTCTTTATGGGCAACATTTAGAAAGTGATATTGGAGTGGAGTCCGAAGATCGCTTCGTTTCCAACAAGGCGGTTGCCGGTCCAGTCTGTTACACCGCCAGAGGGATGCCAGACATACTGGAAGTCTGGTTGCATAACCCACCACGGCATCACCTGCGCCTGATAGGTGAGTTCCAGATGGTTCTCATTGCCCTGTACTGGTGCGCCAGAATTGCGGTCATACCGCCGCTGGCCAGAAGATGCCCGGCCAATACCCCAGCCCAACCCTATCGTATCATTGTCACGTCCCTTGAAAGGGGCCTTGAGGTTGATACCTGCATCAATGGCAAAGCTGATCATGTTCCGGTCACCGCCATTACCCGTAGCACGCGCAAAAATGCCTACAGATTGCGGAGACTGAAGCGAGGGCCGCCAGATCATCTGATCAATAATGCCATATACCATCCAGTTGCCCCGATCCCACCGTGGAATACCTGTGGTGTCAGCCGCACTCCCTAAAGCCTTACCCTGATTGTTGTAGCGATAATCAGGGAATTTGGCCGTATCGTAATATCCGCCCAGCTTGTAGATACCCGGCAGACCAGGATCCTTGGTGACGTGTGACATGTCATCAGGCTGAGGGTTCAGGGCATACTGAAGTTCGGTAATCAGCAGCGCGCCAGTGCCCATGTTGAAGTTGGCGCCATCTTCATCATTGGTGTTCTGGTTGGTGGGGTCTGCGCTGTTGCCACCGTTCTGGATGCCAAAGGAGTTGTTGCGGTTACCCGGCGGGTTATCATCTGCTGCCGCAAACATAAAAGTGAATTTGTCAGACGGACGATAGCGGATGCGGATGGCCGGGGAGGACAGCGGCCAAGATGGCCCACCTGCATATAGGTTGACCGATGGTGCCATGGGCCAGCCGAAGTTGGAGTTCAGATACAAAGCCCCGTAATCACTGACCAGAAATTCGGTATCCAAATCCTGCTGCCCGATTTTGACGTCCAGCTTCCCGTCCAGAAAGGACTGTTGATACCACAGCTCGAACAGGCGGGTGGAACGGTCGGCCTCAAACCCACTAACAGGGTTAAAGTTGGCCAGATGATCCTGCGAGATGGAGCGCCCGCGCAGCTGCAGGGCGCTGACGTTGAATGTGCCGCCCTTCAGCCCGATCAGCTTTTCCAGATCCACCGTCAGGGTTGGCATGGTTACCCCATCATAGGCGGGGCCAGTGCCCGAACCACTGGCGCCATCAGCCCCGGATGCCGTGCCACCTGTGGTGTTTCCCCACAACTCATCTACTTCCTGAATGTCAAAGCTGATACCGTGTTTGGCCATCCAGTCTCGTGCGCCCCACATGTTGCCCAGCAGGTGGTCGCTCATATCTGGGGTGTCATCGCCCTTTTTCTCAGCCTCAGCGGCTTCGGCTGCACGTTGGGAATCCCGCACTGTAGCCGGGTCAATCTGTTCAATAAGTGGCCCCGAATTACCCAGACGGCGACGATCCTGCTCAATCTGTGTTTCTTCACCATGCGCCAAGGTGGGAGCAGCTGTCAGGATGGTTGCACAAAGACAAAAGAACTTTAGAAATCTTCCATTATATTTACGGTATTTTTGCATGGTCACGGGCTGCTCTGCGGATGGATGTGAAGGATCTACGTTCCGTAATAGAGAATCATTCTCAATTAGAGTGTGTAAAAATGCAATTAGAATATGGTTTCCATGAACGCAGGTCTGGGATGTAAAAAAGAGGAGGAAAAACCTCCTCTTTCTCAAATTTTGTTATTATTTCTGTGGGTATGAGAAAGTAAAGGATTCCGTAAAGGGCTGCCAAAAGCCGGGTGTGCCGGTTTCTTTATCTGTATGATGGATAAAGCCGTTTGCTTCTGGGGAGCTGTAGCTGAACACGACCGTATAGCTGCCAGGACCATCCATTTTGACGTTATTGGCGTAATGCGGGCCATCTTTTGCCGTCATGGGATGAAGGGTGCCCTGGTTTTTCCAATCAGATCCCTTTTTGGTCAAGGTGTAATCAACCTTAAGGTAGGGAACCCATGCACCATCGGGGAAGCCCCACTGATTATCTGCCGTGGCATGCACATCCGTTTCCAGATGAATGGTGTCTTTACCCATGGCCATGTCAGATGTCATGGGCATCATGTCAACATCCAGCAGATAGTTGGCTGCTATTTCCATATCATGCGCATGTACGGGGCCACCCACAGGGTATTCACGTGCGGCAGCGGGAAGTGCAATGGCAAGGGTAAGAACCGATGCTGCGGAAAGAATTGAGAGATAAGATTTCATATGTCTGCACCTCAGGTTTTTGTAAGGCACAGTGGCAGCGATTATCTGCGCACCTGTGACTGATTATGAAGTGCTGGATTGTGGACGTGTGCGAACAAAGCGTTCTACAACAACCAGTCCGGCAAGGGTCAGCACCCATACAAGCAGCTGAATGCCCATTGGTCTATCTGTATATCCGATCAGCACTTTGGCTGTGCGCCCCAGCATGCTGCCATCGGATAGCAGCCAGGATGTATCCCAGATGTCATACCCCAAGGCGGGTATCAGATCATCATTTGCAAGGATGGCAGCAGCCTGACTGGCCATACCGGCAGCAAGAAAGGAGACCAGAACATTCGTGACTGCAAAAAGATGTTTCAGAGGAATGATAATCAAGCCTCTGTAAAGAGCCCATGAAAGTGCAGCTCCTCCTACAACGCCCAGGAGGCCACCCGTAAACATGGGCACAAAACCGGTATGTGCGGAAACGGCAATGCCATAAAGGAAGAGTACAACTTCCATACCTTCACGCAAAACAGCTACAGCAACAACTGTGGCAAGTGCGAAAAGGGAGCGCTGGCCTTGAGATACCTCATTGCCAACACTGCGCATTTCCTGTGCAAGCTCACGGCCGTGGCTGGCCATCCAAATGACATGCCAAGAAAGCATGAGAACAGCGATGCACAAAATGGAAGCGGAAAAAATATCCTGCCCGTTTCCTGAAAAAGCCTGAGAGAGTTCACCTGCAAACATGGCCACAATTGCTGCACCAACAACACCTGCGCCAATGCCGCCGGAAACCCACCATCCGCGCCCCGGAATGCCCCGTGTGGCTGCCAGCACAATGCCAACAATCAACCCAGCTTCCATAACCTCGCGAAAGACAATAATCAGGCTTCCAAGCATAATTTACTTCTTTTCTTCTGCTGTAACGGTGCCTTTGGCCTCATCTGGATGATAGTCATCAAAAAATGTATATGTTCCAGGGTGAAGAGGGCCTGCGTGAACTTTTATTGTTCCTTGCGGCACAACAATTTTTTCAAATTTCATATCATAGCTTTCGAACTCATCAGTTGTGGTGTCCTGATTGTTGAGTTCGATCATGAATCGCTCACCAGCGGGAACGGTGATATGATCAGGCTCAAAATGATGATCTTTGACAGTGAGCTGAAAAACTGTTTGAGAATGGGCCTGCTGAGGGAAACATATCCATGCACCTGCTAACAGAGGAATAGCTGCTATAAGCAGTTTCATTGTATGATACTCCATCAGTCATGCCATTTGGATTAGTGCGAATCATTGTCAAAGTCAATCACACCAGATAACCCGCGAGCTTAACGCTTATGTCATCTCATCCTTTGGCGTTTCTGCGCCTGCCCAACTCTCTGCTTATGGCGTTAGATAGCCGGGCTTATCATTTCTGGTTCCAGCCAGTGCATTACCTTGCGAGAATTGTGCATATTCTTACAATGGCAGCATTTTTTGGGCTTGAGTTTCTGTTTATTCTTGCCGTTATCCAAAATCTAGATCGGCCAACTGTAGTGCGCATTTCACGGTTTATGGTGAAGCCGCTGCATATCAGTTATGCTTTGGCGATGATCTCCGGTTTTGCTTTGTTCTTTTATGATCCAGTGCATATTGGCAATCGGGCTTATTTGTCTCCCAAGCTTATCGCGCTTGCCATAGCCGGTGTTCTGGCATGGTTTGGGCATAAATCCATTTACTGGCCGGTTATGGCTGGGCGGGAGAATGATCTGCCAAAATGGACAAAGGCCTTCTGCATTGTGTCCTGCGTGGTGTGGGCGTCTGTTATTGTGTTTTCGTGCCTGAATAGTGAAGGTGTGCCAAAAGTTTATTTGCGGCATTATTTTTAAAAACATGATTTCTGAGAATATAAAAAAACCCCAGACATACATGTCTGGGGCTTTTTGTTGTCAGCTTGATAACTTATTCTGCAGGAACGTAAACCTTGCCGCCAGCCTGTTGGAACTCTCTGGTTTTCTGTTCCATACCCGCAATGCGAATGGCATCTTCTTTCAAATCCTGACTGATGCGCATTGAGCAAAACTTGGGCCCGCACATTGAACAGAAATGCGCGCTTTTGTGTGCTTCACGCGGCATGGTTTCATCATGATACGCGCAGGCTGTATCGGGATCCAAAGAGAGGTTGAACTGATCTTCCCACCTAAAGGAGAAGCGTGCACGGCTAAGGGCATCATCCCTGTATTTTGCAGCCGGATGGCCTTTTGCAAGATCAGCAGCATGTGCTGCAATGCGATAGGTAATAACACCTGTTTTCACATCATTTCGGTCTGGCAGCCCCAAATGTTCCTTGGGCGTGACATAGCAGAGCATGGAGGTGCCAAACCATCCGATCATAGCTGCACCAATGGCAGATGTAATATGGTCGTAACCCGGTGCGATATCGGTTGTTAACGGGCCAAGCGTGTAGAAGGGGGCTTCCTTACACTCCTTGAGCTGCTTATCCATATTGGCTTTAATCTTGTGCATGGGCACATGGCCCGGCCCTTCAATCATAACCTGACAGCCTTTGGCCCAAGCAATCTCTGTCAGTTCGCCCAAGGTTTCCAGTTCGGCAAATTGTGCGGCGTCATTGGCATCGGCAATGCTGCCCGGGCGCAGCCCATCACCCAAAGAGAATGAAACATCATAGGCGCGCATGATATCGCAGATATCTGCAAAATGTTCGTACAGAAAGCTTTCACGATGTCCGTTCAGGCACCAGCTTGCCATAATGGAGCCCCCGCGTGAAACAATGCCCGTAACACGGTTGGCAGTAAGGGGCACATGCTGCAACCGCACGCCAGCATGAATGGTAAAGTAATCCACCCCCTGTTCTGCCTGTTCAATCAGAGTATCGCGAAAGACTTCCCAGTTCAGTTTGCTGACATCGCCGCCCACTTTTTCCAAAGCCTGATACAGGGGCACGGTGCCAATAGGTGTGGGGGCGTTTCGTAAAATCCAGTCACGAATATTATGAATGTTCCGACCTGTGGAAAGATCCATCACAGTATCTGCACCCCAGCGGATAGACCATACAAGCTTTTCAACTTCTTCGGCCGCAGATGAAGTAATGGCAGAATTGCCAATATTGGCGTTAATTTTTACAAGAAAATTACGCCCGATAATAACGGGTTCCAGCTCTGGGTGGTTGATGTTTGCCGGAATAATGGCGCGCCCGCGGGCAATTTCCTGACGAACAAATTCAGGCGTGATGAATTCTGGGATACTCGCGCCAAAGGATTCACCATCTTCCAGACATTGGGCGGCATCATCCGCTGCCTTCTGGCGCCCCAGATTTTCGCGGTGGGCCACGTAAATCATTTCGTCAGTAATAATGCCGGCCTTGGCAAACTCATATTGCGTAACAAGCTGGCCTTCTCGCCCTTTAAGAACGGTATGTGGCGCGGGGCAGGGTGCAACAAGATAACTGCCTTCTGCATTGCCATTATCTTCGGGTTGGATATCACGTGGTTTGATGTGCTCAAAGCCACGTGCAGCCAACCAAGATGCCCGAATTTTGGGCAACCCTTTGTTAACGTCAATTTCTACAGTGCTGTCTGTGTACGGACCGGATGTATCATACACACGCACGGGTGGTTCGTTTGCGGAAGCTTCCAGCATGATTTCGCGGAAAGGCACGCGCATATCCGGCCGCTCAGCAGGGCTGGAATACACTTTGCGTGATCCGCGAATGGCACCGGTTGTAACATGCCCTGGGGCGGGTGCTGCCGTATTGGCGGGTTTAGGGTTGCCGCCTACAATAGAAGGGGCCGCATTTTGTTTGGAATCAACTGAAGACATAACGTTATCGTCTCCTCTGCAGAGGAGGACAGGTCTGAAGAGACTCCGCTTTTAAGGGCGGTTTGGTTCGGGAAGAACATATCTGTCTTTTCAGGCACCAGTCCCTCCGCCGGTATAAGCCGGATCAGGTTCCCCACCAGAACATCATGTTCTGGCGGCAGGGTCGCCACGGTGCCCGAACGAATCGTGCAAAAAATGGCCTCTCAGTTCCTTACCGGAACCCCCCTTGGTATCGGACAGCAGATAGCTTCAAGCGCGATTATGTCAAGGAAAATCAAAAGGAAACGAAAAACGTATACGTGCGTTTTGGAGAGAAGGAATGCATAAGGCGTAAAATCCTATTCATGACATAATAAATAAAATTATGTCAGATATGCAATAATTTTCTAATTGTGGCATAATCACGGCATGAAATCTGAAAAGAAACGAGCTCAAGAAGCTATAAAAAATCTCGAAATTTCTCCGTACGCCAAGCATGTTTTGTGGATTGCGGCATTTGTTTCTGCTATCTGCGGCGGTCTTTACGGTTACGATACAGGTATTATTTCTGGCGCGCTTCTTCTTATTACAAAAGATTTTCATCTGACTTCTGGTCAGGAGGAAATTGTTACTTCCGCCATTTTGGTGGGGGCTGTTATTGGCGCCATGGGCATTGCATCCCTTTCAGAGCGTTTTGGGCGCCGTGTCTCTGTTATGGTGGTGACAGCAGTTTTTGTGGTGGGTGCGCTGGCGTGTTCCTATGCGCCTGACCTTATCAGCTTGATTGTTGCCCGTGTTTTTCTGGGGTGTGCCGTAGGGGGTGCAACACAGGTTGTGCCAACGTATATTTCAGAATTGGCACCTGCCAGTAAACGCGGAAATCTGGTGACATTGTTTAATGTTGCCATTGGTATTGGTATTTTTCTGGCCAATCTGGTTGGCTTTACCATGCGTGAAAAATGGGGTTGGCGGCCCATGATTTCCGTAGCGGCCATTCCTGCTGCCTTTGTTTTTATCAGCATGTTTTTTCTGCCCAAAAGCCCTCGTCGCGGAAATCTCACAGATGGAGTAATTTTGGATCATTTTCTGGTTGTTCAGGACTTCCTATACGTCTGATC
>NZ_PEBQ01000144.1 GCF_002738225.1 Acetobacter pomorum
GTCAAATAGTAAGACTGAGCCTTGGTCCAGGGATCGCCATCAAACATCTTGTCCCATTCCAGCAGGTCGCGCTGCAGCGGCGATCCGACGCCGCCACTTCGGGTCCAGACCGCCGACACACAGGTCGAAACACGCGCGACGCGCACGATCAACCGCCCATTGAGAAACGCTTTTCCATCAAGCTCCTCGTTGAACATCGTATTGCCGTTGTAAGACTGCTCCTCTAGGGACTCCGGCTTGGCACCCGCGTGTGCAGTGCCGCCGATACAAATGGCACACATCAGGCTCAGGAGAGCACGGATCATCAATATCGTCCTTCCAGCAGAAGCATGGCCTCGTCGTGCCGTCTCCGGACCAGGCCACGCAAGACCTTGCCTTTCGAACGCACCTGCTCCTCAATAATCCTGGCGGCCTTGCGTTTGTCGCCGCTGTTGATAGCAGCACGGACACCCCGCCAACCTCTTCCCGGATTATAGACGAACGAGACGAGGGCGTTGAACTCATTTTGTGTCAGGTAGACATGGATGCCCCGACGAACGATCGCGCATGTCATAACCAGGCCCGAGCGTTACCTCGGACGCCCCGCCCGGCCAGTGCAGACGGTTGCTGACGCCCCTCATCTCTTCGTGGCGTTCGATGAAGTTGCGTCCATGAACCGACGTCCTGATCATGTTGGGAGCACGTGACGATTCTGGCGGCGACGGAGTGTGAGACGGATTATAGGAACGGTTTGATCCAGACATGCTTCCTCATTCCCTGTGGCTTGAGGCCACAGATAAGCTAAAAAGTTAATCAGCACGTAGCCAGAGAGAGATGCCGTGGCCCTGGTCATTTCCGCAGCCCCGAAGCCGATCGTAGCCAGACCTTCAGCTCAGTTAAGGGTTTTCTGGCTTGGCAGATAGAGTCTGACAACGCTGATAAGTTGGTGTTCGCTCATGACATCAGACACAAAAAAGCCCGCCGGGTCAGGGTGGGCTTTGTGTGTCGCTCGAGTGATCCGTGCCGTGGCCTATGCCATAGAGCTTTTTGGGAGGATCATGATTTTATGGGAAAATCCGGGTCAGTGAATATCACTATCCGAACTATATTTGATATGCAGTAAAGACTGCGCGTGGATGCCAGATGGAAATAGGCTGGTCCGAACTCCACCAATGTCCGGTTTTGCGAAATTTTTAGCCATCCGCAAATGTCCGACATGAGGGCGTAAGCGACCACTATCTTTTTGTTTCTATTGAATATTTTCAAGGAAAATGGTGGAGGGAGTTGGATTCGAACCAACGTAGGCGTACGCCAGCGGATTTACAGTCCGCCCCCTTTAGCCACTCGGGCATCCCTCCGATGTGTTGAGCCGTGATCTAAAGGGTTGGAGATGTGTTGTCAATGCTTTGAAAGGCATTCTTTTTCTTTTTGTGGTTTTGCTTTGTTTCTGGCCGTGGCAGGGCTGGACAGCCGGGAGGGATGCAGGAAAGCTGCCTCCACTTTTTGATCCATGATGCAGAACTGAAACAAGGAGAGTATGTGCATGAGCAGGCATCAAACAGTCAGGCGGCACACACCGCGGTCTTTGGCGGCGCTGGATGCTCCTATTGTGTCTCTTACTGCCTATACGGCTCCTATGGCCCGCTTGCTGGATGCCCATTGTGATCTGCTGCTGGTAGGAGATTCTTTGGGCATGGTGGTGTACGGCATGGATTCCACCTTGGCTGTTACGCCAGAAATGATGATAGCGCATGGCCAGGCCGTTGTGCGTGGCAGCCAGCGGGCCTGTGTGGCGGTGGATATGCCTTTTGGCAGTTATCAGGAAAGCCCACAGCAGGCGTTTCGCGTTGCTGCGCACATTATGGCGCAAACAGGGGCTGGATGCGTAAAGCTGGAAGGTGGGCAGGAAATGGCCGAGACCATTCAGTTTTTGGTGCAGCGGGGCATTCCGGTTGTGGGGCATATCGGGCTTAAGCCGCAGGCAGTGCACGCGCATGGAGGCTTCCGCACCGTTGGCCGGGGGGAAGAAGCCGAACAGATTTTGGTGGATGCACGGGCTGTGCAGGATGCAGGCGCATGGGCGGTTGTGATTGAAAGCACAATGGAGCCGCTTTCCCGCAAGATCAGCGAGATCCTGCATATTCCCACCATTGGCATTGGCGCTTCCCCTGCATGTGGTGGGCAGGTTTTGGTAACAGAAGATATGCTTGGGCTGTTTCCAGACTTCACACCCAAGTTTGTGAGAAAATTTGCTGATCTGGGCAAGGAGGTTGAACAGGCCGCCGCCGCTTATGCGCAGGCTGTACGTAACCGCAGTTTTCCCGGCCCGGCAGAGTGTGTGGGCATGCCAGAGAAGAAATAGGCACGTAAATAATATGTTCCGGGCACCTGTTGATCGGGCCCGGAACGGCAAAAATACTGTTTACTTTACTGATAACGTGCCAGCCACCAGCCGTAAGAAGGCGGCAGAACTTTTCCTGCATCTTTAATGTGCAAAGCACGCGCGGCTTCATAGGGCCAATGCGGGTTAGCAAGAAAAGGCCGCCCAAGCGTTGCCAGATCCAGCGCACCTGTGCGGATAAGCGCATCGGCCTGCCGCCCTTCGCTGATATACCATGAGGTTGTGACAGGCAGCCCGGCTTCCTGTTTTACGCGCTGCGCATACGGTGCCATAAATCCGGCACCCCAAGGAATATTGGCTGCAGGTGTGGAAAACCCAATACTGACATCCAGAAAATCCAAACCAGCCCCTTTCATTTTTTGAACAAGGACAATGGATTCCGCTAATGTTTTCTCATCCTGCCCATCAAATTCAATCACACCAAAGCGGGCGGAAAGAGGCAGGTTTTCGGGCCATACAGCGCGCACGGCTTCCAGCGTTTCCAACAGAAAACGCCCACGGCTTTCAGCAGATCCCCCATATTGATCTGTGCGTTTGTTGGAGTGTGTGGACCAGAAACTTTGTGCCAAATAACCGTGGGCAAAATGCAGCATCAGCCATTTAAACCCGGCATCTCGCGCACGTTCTGCGGCGCGTACAAAATCGGCTTTTACACGGGCAATGTCATCCAGTGTCATTTCCGTGGGCACGCGGGGCAGATTGGCCCCAAATGCTACGGGAGAGGGCGCAATAGGTTGCCAGCCTGCGGGGTCTGATTCCGGAATATGATCATCACCTTCCCACGGCACATGTGCGCTGGCTTTGCGCCCAGCATGTGCAAGCTGGATACCCGGCACGGCTCCAGCCTTGCTAATAGCCGCTGTAATAGGGGCAAAGGCTGCGGCTTGCTCATCATTCCATAAGCCAAGGCAGTTAGGGGTAATACGCCCTTCGGGGGAAACGGCTGTGGCTTCCACCACAACAAGAGCCGCACCGCCGCGTGCCAGTGTGGGGTAGTGTACGGTATGCCAATCATTGGGTATGCCATCGCGCGCGGTATATTGGCACATGGGGCCCACCACAATGCGGTTGCGTAAGGTAATATCTTTCAGGGTATAGGTATCAAACAATGTCGGCATGCGTAGTCTCCATGACGGATCTGGTCTGCACGATCCATAGTTCGAATATAATCGAACTAATTCCGAGGGCAAGAGACAAGGGCACAAGCGTTATCCATGAAGCAGTATGATCATCCTGCCCCTGAAGACTTTACGCTGGCGGGTATTCTGCACGCCTTGGCAGACCCTTTTCGGCTTTCTGTTGTACGTAAACTCATGCAGCATCAGCCGCAGGCCTGTACGCCATTGCAGGGTGGGCGGCCAAAATCTTCCATTTCCCACCATTTTATGGTGTTGCGTAAATCTGGCCTTCTCCGCACAGAAGTTGTGGGCGTTACCCATATGAACAGCCTGCGTTTGCAGGATATGGAAGCGCGCTTTCCCGGTTTGTTGGCCGCTGTTCTGGCCGCTGCGGAGCAGGAGGAAATGCCTGCTCCGCAACCCGTTGCATAAGGTGGAGAGGTGTTAGGGCACCAGCACGGCGGCACCATCAAACCGGCCATGCCGTAAATCATCCAGCGCCTTGTTGGCGTCTTTCAGCGCATATGTGGTTGTGGTGGTGTGGATACCAATTTTGGGCGCGATGGACAGAAAATCCAACCCATCCTGCCGTGTGAGATTGGCAACGGAAACAATTTCACGCTCTTCCCACAAAATATCGTAGGAAAAGGCAGGTATTTCACTCATATGAATACCAGCACACACCACGCGGCCGCCTTTACGCAGGGTTTTAAGGGCTGCTGGCACCAAGGCTCCTACAGGTGCAAAAATAATGGCGGCATCTAGCTGCTCTGGTGGCAGTTCATCAGATCCCCCAGCCCATGTTGCCCCCAGTTCGCGCGCAAAAGCCTGAGTTTTGACATCACCGGGGCGAGTGAAGGCGTAAACCTGCTTTTTCTGCCATACCAGCACCTGTGCAATAATGTGGGCCGCCGCGCCAAATCCATACAACCCAACTTTTTGCGCATTGCCTGTTTTTACAAGGGAGCGCCAGCCAATAAGCCCGGCACATAAAAGAGGTGCCACTTCCACGGCAGAGCCTTCTTCCCCCAGTGGAAAGGCAAAGCGGGCATCTGCCACGGCCATTGTGGCGTAACCGCCATCTCGCGTGTATCCGGTAAATACGGGATGATCACACAGGTTTTCATGATGATCACTGCAATAAAAACAGTGGCCGCATGTATGCCCCAGCCACGGAATACCCACCCGTTGCCCAACAGACAGAGAGGATACGCCTGAGCCCACCATATCAATGCGTCCGACAATTTCATGGCCGGGAATAATGGGCAGTTTGGGGTGCGTAAGGTCTCCATCCACCACATGCAAATCTGTGCGGCAGACACCACAGGCCAGCACTTTGACCCGAATTTCACCGGGGCCGGGCATTGGGTCTGGCACTTCCTCCCATTGCAGGGGTGTTTTAGGTTGGTGCAGACGCATGGCAAACATGGGGGTTTCCTTCCTGCGGTATCAAACCTTGGTCATTCTACCAGAAAGAAGCCACCCTGCGCAGACTGGAGTGGGATGTCTTTGATCTGCCGCAGTTTATGGCAGGGTTTTTATGGATTTTGGCTTAAAAGTGGCACAGCGCGTCCGCCAGCCCCTTTGGTGAAGGCCTGTACCTGCACACCAATAACATGCCATCCGGCCTGATTATGAAACAAGAGAGGTGCACCACTGCTGCCATGTGTGCCTGCACAATCATGCACCAAAAGGGGGTTTCCGCCTTCATCTTGCGTAATATTTAAAAAATGGCAGTTCTGATCGGCTGTAATAATATCCGGTTGGTTTTGTTCATACCCGCCCAATACAACAGACATGCCCGGCGTAAGGGCCTGTATGGGGGTATCAATATGGAAAACCTCATCCGGTTTGGCGATGGCATGGTCCAGAATAAGCGTGGCATGGTCCAACCCACCACTATTGCTTTCCTGATCCGTTCTGTAACCGGGGGGCACAATAATCTGCACGGCACGGGCATGGGCCATATAGTGGTCACCCGTATAGGCACGTAAAAAATGCACGCTCTGGGGTTGTATAAACCCACGCACATGGCTGAGCCACAGGCAATGCCCTGCGGTTTCCACCACGTTAGGCGCAATTAAAAAACCTGTACATCTGCTACCCAGCTCTGTTTGCACGCGCCCTATGGCAGACCACGGAGGCTGCGTGGCATCTACTCTCTGGCGCGGATCATCTTGGCCCACGCCAGCCAGATGCGAGAGATAGGCCGGGCCTTCCGCCAGAGCGGGGTGGACCATAAAAGTGGCCTGCATGGCGGCAGCCAGGGCCACCATGCAGGAAAAAAGAAGATTACGCGCCATAACCCTGCGGATGGTTTTTGCGCCAGTTGAAGGCGGTTTCCACAATCCGGTCAATATCCGTAAATTCTGGCGCCCAGCCTGTTGCTTCCATCAGGCGGGCAGGGCTGGCAACCAGGCTTGCCGGATCTCCTGCACGGCGTGGGCCGGCCTTCCAAGGCACTTCCAGATTGCTAACACGCCCAACGGCATCAATAATTTCGCGGTTGGAATTACCGCGGCCCGTGCCCACGTTAAACACCACGCTTTTGTCATTCAGCAGCGGTAATACGGCCAGATGAGCCCGTGCCAGATCTGTAACGTGCACATAGTCACGAATACAGGTGCCATCTGGTGTGGGGTAATCCTCACCAAACAGGGTAAGAGCCGGGCGGCGCTTGAGGGCAGCATCAATCACCAACGGGATCAGATGCGTTTCTGGGCGATGATCTTCCCCCGCACGGCCAGCCGGATCAGCCCCGGCAGCATTGAAGTAGCGCAGGCATGCGCTTTTCAGGCCATGAATTTTATCCGCCCAGTAAAGGGCACGTTCCACCATATATTTGCTCTCGCCGTAAGGAGAGCCGGGGTTGATGGGGGCATCCTCATTGATCGGGCCTTCCCCCGCAGAACCAAACAGGTTTGCGGTGGAGGAAAACACAAAACGCTTTACCCCGTGGCGTACGCAGGCATCAATCAGCCCAAAGCCGTAGCCTGCGTTTGCTGTCATGTACATCATGGGGTTTTGCATGCTTTCCCCCACAAGGGAGAGTGCTGCAAAATGCAGGATGCCATCCCACGGGCCGGAAGAAAGCACCTTATCCAGGCAAGCAGTATCTGAAATATCACCCTGCACGAAGGTTGCCTGTTCTGGCACGGCGGCACGGTGGCCTGTACGCAGGTTGTCCAACACAACAACATCATGCCCATCATCTAGCAGGGCGAGAACAACGTGGCTGCCAACATATCCGGCACCACCGGTTACCAAAAAACGTGCCATACTCTCTTTTCGCTTTGTGTTAGGTGAACAGAATGTTCGATGATCAGTTTATAAACCAGTTGTAATGTTTTGCTCAAATGACGTTTCAAAACGGTTTGAGCAAACGGTCAAGGTAATCCAGTTCCTGCTGTGGGCGCGTGCGGTCTGAATCGCGCCGCCTGAGTTCTTGCTCAATTTCTCTGGCACGCTGGCGGGCCACATTATCTGGAATATGGGTAGAATCATCCTCGGCCTGATCCTTGCCTTCGCCCAGCTTACGCCCAAGCGGATCACGCTTGCCGCCCTGTTTGTCTTCCTCCTCCTGATTTTCCGAGGAATCAGAGGGGGTGCCAGAGCCGTTCTGGCCATCTGATGCACTGCCAGACCCGGAGGACCCATCAGACGGGCTGCCAAGGGCCGGCAAAAAGCTGGGGATACTGTTTTTGCCGTTGCCTTTGGTGGCATCCTGCATTTGCTGGCGGGTTTTGCGCAGGGCTTCCAGCGTTTTTTCCTCCGCATTGGCGGCGGCGGCATCATCTCCATCGGCCAGCGCCTTGCGGGCATCCTGCATGCTTTTGCGTGCTTCATCAAAAGCGCCGGGAGTTTTGCCGGTCAGGTCTTTAAATTCGTCTTTCAGTTCATCCAGCGCATGTTCCAGTGCGTGCTGCATGGCGCGTTCACTGCGGCGGGCAGCAGCCTGAGCCTCGGCTTTGGCCGGATCAGGCATGGCGGGCGGGGCTTCGGGGTGCGCGGGCGGAGGGGGGGGAGGTGATGTGCCTTCCGAACCCGGAGGCATGGGCAGGCCAAGGCGGCGCAACAGTTCGGCTGTAGGCATGTTGGCGTAATCGGCCTCACCATCGCCATCATCTGCCAGATCACTTTGTTTCTGAGCCTGTGCCTTCAGGTTTTCATCAAGGCGAGATTGCGCATGGTCTAGCAAGGTGGTCTGTTTGCTGGTGAGATCATGCAGGGCGGCCACCTGTTCACGCATTTTCTGCTGCGCCATCATCTGCTGGGCAAGATTGGCCATATCCTGCGGCGTGGCGTTGCGCATGCGCTCGGTGGCGTTTTCCATATCCTGCAAACGCTTGAGCGCTTCATCCGCATGGCCATTGCTGGCATCGGACTGAAGTTGACGCATCAGGCGAGAAAAAGCCTGATTGCCCGCACTGGTAAAGCCCGGAAGATCGGGAATAACCGTGTGGTCCTTCATGGCCTGATCAGCCAGTGCCTGCATTTTGCGGCTGATGGCGCTTTGCAGGGTTTTCAGCCTATCTTCCAGCTCCTGCTGGGCCTGTTGCCCCTGCTGCCCATCCTGGCGCATGTGCTGGAGCTGCTGGGCCACAGCAGCCTGCGCAGCCCGCACATCAATAGAGGCCTGCGCACTGGCATCATCCCCCTTGCGGCGGTCTTCTATATCCAATGCCAGATCCCACAGCAGATTGGTGGCGCCTGCGCGGGCCGTGGCTGTATCTGTCAGGTTGTTTTCCAGCATGGCCACCACGCTGCTGAGTGCCAGCAGCATGCTGGTATGTTCACGCACAGGGCCGGGCGCATCGGCCAGAGCTTCCAGATCTGCGGCGGTATCCTGCCGGCTTTCCTGCCCCAGCGCAAAGCGCTTACGCACATCCAAAAGGGCACGGGCAATGGGGGAATGAAAAGTGCGTGCCCCCATACGGAATGTGGCCGGTGCGCTTTTGCCCTCATGCCCGCTGACAGATGTTGCAATTACCCGGCCGGTTACGGTTTCACCCGCCCATGGGTCTTCTGACAGATCGGGGCTGATAGCGCCTTTTATAGATTTGGGATGGCCGACAAGCGGGAGGGGAATGCTCAGCGTGCGTTCCGGCCCCCGTTTGGCGTGCGCCAGATGCAGTTCCACCTTAAGGGATGCCAAACCGTAAGCGTGGCTGGCCTCATACGGCAAAAGTGTGCGCCATTCTTCCTTGCGGGGAGAGCCGGGGTTTGGGCCCCATTGCACGGTCGGGTCTGCATCTGGCAGCACGGTTACGGGCCATTGCGCCAATGTGCGGCCGCGGCCCGTCAGGCGCACGGTGCCGGAATGATCAAGCACCACATCCAGTTTCCAGCTATGGGCATCCAGCTTGTGGCGTGCGGCATCATGCAGCACCATGCCGCCCTGTTCCCGCAAGGTGGGGTGGGATGCCAGACCGGTGACAATAACGGTAAGGTGTGCCCCTTGTGGTGTTTGGGGCGGTGTTTTGAGATTGCCCAGAAAAACTGGGACATCTGGCGCATAAGTGGGCGGGGTTATCCATGCCTCTACATGCGGGAAGGGCACATCGGGGTCATCCCGCCCCGGAATAAATCCGGCAAGGATACGCCCCGGCGCGGAGGACCCTGCAATCCCGGCTGTGCTAGCAAGGGCCGCCACCAGCACCCATGTTCCAATCTGCCGCATGCGGCCTTTGGGCCAAAGGTGCGGAAGCCCCACCCGCAATGTGCCAAGTGAGGCCAGAATGCGCTGCTGGTGCGCCTGCCATAAGGTGGTGGAGCTTTGTGAGGCTGCGCCCGCAGGGTGATCTGTCAGCGTAGCAAGGGGGCGATTATGCAGGCCAGATGCCTGTTCAATCCGCCGGTCCACCTCGTTTGGGGTGGGGGGTGCAAGGGTTTCAATATCTTTGTGCAGCCGCCAGCCACATAGGCTCAGCCACCCGGCTACCAGTAGCAGCCGAACGCCATCTGGCAAATGCTGGGGAATACGCAGCAATGCGGCTACACAGTAAATACCCAGCAGGGCAAGAGTGGGCTGAAGCGCAGGCCACAGCCGTTCTATCCGCAAAACAATGGCGGCGTGGCGGCGTGCGGTGGCAAGGCGTTCCGCCAGCGCTCCATCCTCAGCGGTGGAGGCGGTCAGGGATTGGTGCAGACCGCCTTTGTTCATGTGGCTTTGGCAAGGTGGAGGGGCACAGTTTCATCCTGCCACAGTTCTTCAACACTCTGTCTTTGGCGTATCACCTGCCACTGGCCATCTTCAACCAGAACTTCTGCTGCCAGTGGGCGACTATTGTAAGTGGAGCTCATAACCGCACCATACGCGCCTGTGTCCAGCAGGGCTATACGTGCATTGCGTGCCAAGGGGGGTAAAAGCCTGTCCCGCGCAAATGTATCTCCACTTTCGCACACTGGGCCAACCACATGAGTTAGAGAAACAGGTTGGCTGAACGCCTGCGGTGCCAGCGGCAGAATACCATGCCATGCATCATACATGCTGGGGCGCAGTAGTTCGTTCATGGCCGTATCCAGCACAAGGAAAGGCACATCCATACCCTGTGCCTTGCGCAGGATCACGCTGCTGAGCAGTACGCCCGCCGGTCCAATGGGCCAACGCCCAGGCTCAATGGCCAGCTTTACGCCCAGATTACCCAGTTCTGCCTTAATGGCGCCAGCAAGGGCTTCGGGCTGGCCTTCTGTTTCATTGCGGTAGCAAATGCCAAGGCCACCACCACAATCCACCACACTTACGGCATTGCCCGCAGCACGCACAGTACGCACCAACTCCGCCACGCGGGCATAGGCCGCACGATAAGGGGCAGTGGTTAAAATCTGGCTGCCAATATGGGTGGCAAACCCAACAGGCTGCACACCGGGGAGGGTGAATGCATGAGCATACAGCGCTGCGGCATCCTGAAACGGAATGCCAAATTTGTTGGCTGCCAAACCGGTTGTAATTTTGGCGTGAGTTTTGGCATCCACATCTGGGTTTACGCGCAGGGTGATGGTGGCCTGCTTGCCCAACCTGGTGGCAATGGCGGAAATGGCTTCCAGCTCTTCCGCGCTTTCCACGTTAATCTGGCCAATGCCGTGGCTAATGGCCTGTTGCAGTTCGGCATCTGTTTTGCCAACGCCAGAAAACACAATGCGCTTGGCCGGAATGCCGGCCTTTAACGCCCGTGCCAGTTCACCACCGCTGACAATATCGGCCCCAAACCCTTCCTGACCAATCAGGGTCAGGATCGCCAGATGGTCATTGGCTTTCACGGCATAGTGGATGGAAACATCCAGCCCGGCATTGCGCATGGCTGTGTGCATACGCCGCATACGCGCGCGCAAGGTGCCAGCACCCAACACCCAGCAAGGCGTGCCAACAGAATCTGCTATGGCGTTCAGGGCCACGCCTTCCAGCATCAGCCCGCAGGTAGGGTCAACCGTAAGCTGTGGGTGTGTTTGTAACAGTTCTGCCAGTGTGGGGTCGGCATCAGTATAAACAGGTGTTTCGGCCATGAGGCGTAAGGGCTCTGATTGCAAAGGAGGAGCAGGAGACCATACCGGCAAAGCTGCAGGTATGGTTGGTTACGCGGTGCAGTCTTAAACCAATAAAGTGTGCACTCTGGTTTTATTCATCCGGTGGATACATGCGCGGATAGGTGATCTTGTTTTGTGGGCCGGGTTGGTGCGGTGTGCCTTTTTTGCCGCAGGCCGCTAGCGGCAAAAACAGAACAGTGGCCAGTGCAAGGCCAAAAATCAGGCGGTAATTCATGGCTTTACTGCCCCGCTGCGGTGGGTTCTGCGCCCAGAACTTTCAGCCAGCGCTGAGCCTGTGCGCTCACGTTGCCCGGTGCGGTGCCGCCTTCGCTGGTGCGTGAGGCGATGGAGGCATCTACGCTGAGAACAGAGTAAATGTCATCCGTAATGCCCGGTTCTTCAGCCTGCATGTCCTGCAATGTCAGATCTGCCAGCCCCACGCCTTTTTCCTCGGCCTTGGCAACCAGACGACCAGTGACGTGGTGGGCAGTGCGGAAGGGCACTTTCAGCACCCGTACCAGCCAATCCGCAATATCTGTTGCGGTGGAATAGCCGGAACCTGCCAGTGCGCGCATCTGGGCGGTGTTGGCCGTCATGTCCCGCACCATGCCATCACACGCAGCAAGGGAGAGGGCGGCAGCATCCGTGGCTTCAAACACGGGTTCCTTATCTTCCTGCATATCCTTGGCATAGGCCAAAGGCAGGCCCTTCATCACCGTTAGCAGGCTGACAAGGCTGCCGGTAATGCGGCCAGTTTTGGCGCGTACCAGTTCCGCAGCATCCGGGTTGCGCTTTTGCGGCATGATGGAGGAGCCAGTGGTGAACGCATCTGAAAGCCGGATGAAAGAGAAAGGTGAGGAACACCAGATCACAATTTCTTCCGCCATGCGGGAGAGGTGCATGGCCATGATGGACAGCGCAGACAGATATTCCAGCGCAAAATCACGGTCGGAGACAGAATCCAGAGAATTGGCGGTGGGGCGGT
Source organism: Acetobacter pomorum (assembly GCF_002738225.1). Classification (GTDB taxonomy): domain Bacteria; phylum Pseudomonadota; class Alphaproteobacteria; order Acetobacterales; family Acetobacteraceae; genus Acetobacter; species Acetobacter pomorum. Next base: position 12,008 of record NZ_PEBQ01000144.1, read on the forward strand.
CAAAATGCAGCAGTTCAGCGGTCATCTTCCGGTCAATGGGGAAGGATGTCCCCGCCAACGCGGCAGAGCCCAGCGGGCATTCGTTCAGGCGTTTGCGTGTGTCTGCCAAACGGCCCCGGTCACGTGCCAGCATTTCCACATATGCCATCAGGTGGTGGCCGAATGTTACGGGCTGTGCGGTTTGCAGATGGGTAAAGCCGGGCATGGGGGTGGCGGCGTGTTCCTCTGCCCGGCGGGCGAGGGAGCGCATAAGGGCGGCAACCTGCTGGTTCAGCCCATCAATGGCATCACGCACCCACAGGCGGAAATCTGTTGCCACCTGATCATTGCGGGAGCGGGCGGTGTGCAGGCGCTTGCCAGGCTCACCAATCCGGTCAGACAGACGGGCCTCGATATTCATGTGAATATCTTCCAGTGCTTCGGAAAAGGGGAAGTTGCCAGCCGCAATTTCCTGCCCGATTTCTGTCAGCCCCTTGCGGATGGTGGCTTCATCCTCCTTGGAGATAATGCCCACATGCGCCAGCATGGCAGCATGGGCCAAGGATCCGGCAATATCCTGCTTCCACATCACCTTATCAAAGCTGATGGAGGCATTAATGGCCTGCATGATCTCAGAAGGGCCACCGGCAAACCGCCCGCCCCACTGGACATTGGCGTTTTTTGGGTTTTCCGTTTCCGTGCTGTTCTGGCTGTTCAGAGACATGTTAGGCCCTAATTCCGTCCTGCTGCGTAAAATGTGCTCAGGCGTTGGCTTATACTGCCGCGGCGCGGATGCAAAGATGCCACAGTAATGGCGCGCGCCTTGTGGCGCAAATGCCGGTTTTGGCAACAGGCACGGCAGGGCCGAGCGTGTGGCGGGGCTGTTCTGTGTATTGTGGTGCGGGAAAGGGCTGTGCCCCGCAGCATTTCTCTGCTTAAAAGCAAGTGAATTTCAGGGAGTTCATGAACATGACAACACCACATAAGCTGACAACCTTTGCCGTGATCGACCCCGGCCCGAATGTGCTTTTGGAAGTTATTCGCGCAGAAAGCCCCGTTGTGGCAGTTGAGCGTCTGGAAGGTAAAATGCGTGGGCCGGAATACGTGGCCACCCGCAGCTACGATGTTGGCGGTGAAGAATCGCTCGATGGCGCAGACCCGGCCTATCTGGTATACGAACTGGACGATAGCGGGCTGGACGCAGAAGGTCTGACCGGGGAAGATGCAGGGCAGGTGCGCGCGCAGGCCGATCTGGCTGCGGTTGTGGTATCTTCCGCCAAATAAGTTTTCAAAACCCGAACGAGAGTGTTCTGCGGCATGGCGGAAAAGGGTGCTGATACGCGCATTTTTTCCGCCAACGCTGTACAATATCAGGAGGTGGAAAGGCATGTCTGTTGATCAGGTGCTGATGGCAGAAAGTTTTGTGGTGCATGGCCGGGATGAAGGTGGCCCCTTTGTACTGGTAAGTGACCATGCAGGCCGTGCCATTCCGCCTGAACTGGGTGATCTGGGGCTAAGTGCGCAGGAACGCGCGCGCCATATCGGCTGGGATATCGGCATAGATGGCGTGGGCCGCAAACTGGCAGACCTGCTGCCTGCTGTGTTGATTGAGCAGGTCTATTCCCGCTTGGTCATAGATTGTAACCGTGCCCCCGGCCACCCAACCTCCATCGTGCAGGTAAGTGATGGCACAACAGTGCCGCGTAACCAGAATATCTCGGCGCAGGATCGGGCATGGCGGGAGCAGACAATTCTGCACCCCTATCACGCCCGTATTCGGCAGGAACTGGATGCCCATGTGGCCGCTGGCCGCCAGACAGTGGTTGTGGCGCTACACAGTTTTACGCCATTCATGCACGGTAAACAGCGCCCGTGGCATGCCGGACTTTTGCATAATCATGATTCCCGGCTGGCCCGTATCATGATCGCTCTTTTGCAAAAGGATGGCTTGGTGGTGGGGGATAACGAACCCTACGCCCTTACAGATACATCATACTACACTATTCCCCAGCATGGTGAGCAGCGTGAACTGCCACATATTGAAATTGAAATCCGGCAGGATCTGATAGCCGATGATGCCGGGCAGACCGAATGGGCAAACCGTCTGGCCCGTTTGCTGCCACAGGCATGGCAGCAGTTTTGTGAACAGTATGGAGAAAACGCATGACCGCCACAGGTATAGCCAAGCCACAGGTTATTACGGGCAAGGCCAAGCTGGCGGGTGTTCTGGGCTGGCCTGTTGCCCATTCGCGCTCTCCCGTGCTGCACAATTACTGGTTGCGGCGGTACGGTGTGGATGGTGCTTATGTGCCGCTGCCGGTTGAGCCAGATGCGTTTGTGGCAGCTGTTCTGGGCTTACAGGCTGCGGGTTTTCGGGGCGCGAATGTGACCATTCCGCACAAGGAAGCTGCTTTTAAAATTGCGGATATGCTGGACCATTCCGCCCAGCGTGCAGGGGCCGTGAACACGCTTGTGTTTGAAGATGACGGCAAAATCCACGGTTACTCCACCGATGGCGCAGGGTTTGTGGCCAGCATGGAAGCCGCAGGCTTAAACCCACCAAAGCAGGCGCAGGCACTGCTACTGGGTGCGGGCGGTGCTGCGCGATCCGTGGCTGCTGCTTTGCAGGATTGTGGCCTGCGTGTTGCCGTGACCAACCGCACCCAAGGGCGCGCAGAAGAACTGGCAAAAGCCCTGCCGGGGCTGGATGTGGTGCCGTGGAATGCGTGGGAAGAACGCCTTGGTGCGTTCAGTCTGCTGGTCAACACCACCTCTTTGGGAATGGAAGGTGGGCCGGATGCCAGTTTTCGGCCATCCTTGGCGCATGCGGCCAAGGAACTGGTGGTGGCAGATATTGTATATGTGCCCCGCGTAACACCTTTGTTGGCCGAGGCTCAGTCCGCTGGTCTGCGCACTTTGGGTGGGCTTGGCATGCTATTGCATCAGGCACGGCTGGGTTTTCAAAAATGGTATGGCGTAAACCCGGAAGTGGATGCCGCAACGGAAGCTTTTGTGCAGGAAAGTTTCTAAGGGTTACAGCAAGGGCATGAAAATTCTGGGCCTTACCGGTGGTATGGGCATGGGCAAAAGCACCGTGGCCACTCTATTGCAGCGTGCGGGCTTACCGGTGTTTGATGCCGATGCCGAAGTGCGCCGCCTGCAGGCAGATCATGGGGCCGCTTTGCCCGCCATAGCCCAACTGGTGCCGCATGCGGTGCAAAACGGGCATTTGGATAGAGCCGTATTGCGGCAGGCTGTGATAAAACAACCGGCGTTGCTGAAAAAACTGGAACACATTATTCACCCCATGGTGCGGGCTGCGCGTACACGGTTTTTACGCACGCAACGCTTGCAGGGCGCACAATGCGTAGTGCTGGATATTCCACTGCTGTATGAAACAGGCGCCCAGCGTGAATGTGATGATGTGCTGGTGGTGTCTGCTCCACATTGGGTGCAGGCGCGACGCGTAGCCAAAAGGCGGGGCATGCCACCGGCGGAGGCGCGCAAGCTGATAGCCCGGCAAATGCCAGATGCCCAACGCGTGCGTCAGGCTAGCAAGGTTATCCGCACCGGCGGCAGTATGCGAGAAACAGAGCGGCAGGTGCGCCAGTTCATCAGGAGCCTGAGGGCATGAAAAGATCCATTCTGTTTGATACGGAAACCACGGGGCTGGACCCGGCAACGGGGGACCGCGTGATTGAAATTGCAGCCCTTGAACTGGTGGGAGATCTGCCAACAGGGCGAAGCTTTCACACGTTGATAGACCCGGAGCGCGATGTGCCAGAGGAAGCATCTCGCGTACATGGCTTCACGCGGGCGGATCTGGAAGGCAAACCCAAATTTGCCGAAATTGCAGATGAGTTTCTGGCCTTTGTGGGGGATGACCCACTTATTGCGCACAATGCCCGGTTTGACTTTGGCTTTATGAATGCGGAGCTGAAACGCGCAGGCAAAGAAACGCTGGATATGGAGCGTATGGTGGATACGCTGGATATGGCGCGCGAGCGCTTTCCCGGTATGCCTAACAGTCTGGATGCCTTGTGCCGCCGCTTTGGCGTGGATCTTTCTGCCCGAACCACCCATAACGCGCTGCTGGACTGCAAGCTTTTGGCCGATGTGTATGTGGAGCTGATGGGCGGCCGCCAGCACGGTCTTGGGCTGATGGCGGAAGATGGGCAACTGTCCTCTGTAATGTATGAAGGCCCCGTGAACCGTAAGGTTGTGCGCGTGCAGCCAACACCACAGGAACTGGCTGCCCATGCGGCTTTTGTTGCAGGTTTAAAGGAGCCTGTCTGGGAGCACTGACCGCACATTCAAACCGTGTCGTGAATTCTTGCGAAAAGGGCTTTGCAGGGGCGGGTGGGTATGCCATCCTTGATTCTATAAAAACGTGACAGAATTTACAAAAATGTTTTGTCAGCCGTTTCCACCGTATTTTACGCTACGGAAAAGGTAAGTTGTTTCAATGAATTCAGGGAGCCCTTTGATGCGTTCTGCATCCCGCCATTTTGCTGCTGCGCTGGCGCTATGCGGGGCATGGTTTATGCCTGCGGGCGCTGAAACCATGCTTGGCCCGGTTACGGCAACAGTTACATTCAATACCCATTCGGCGGATCTGGGCGTGGGATATACGTGGGGCCGTGGTGTGCTCACTTATGGAGACCGCCAGTATCCGTTTGAAATCAAGGGAGCCTCTGCAATCGCTGTTGGGTATTCTTCGGGCCATAGTGTCGGCAAGGTGTACAATCTTCAGCGGATTGAAGATTTTGAAGGCACATTCTGGGCCCTTTCAGGCGAGGCCACGGTGGGGCGCGGCATTGGCGGCCTGCTGATGGAAAATAATGATGGTGTGCGTATCCGTTTGGATCAAAGCCGAGCAGGTGGACGTTTTGCGGCGTCTCCTTCCCGTTTGACCATCCATTTGCTGGATAAAACAGGCACGCCCGTGCCAACGGCATCTGCGGCTTCAAACACAACGCATTAAGCTGCTTACATCCGGCCTGATACGCTTATTGTGTCAGCAGGCGGGTGGTGATTTGTAGAATTGTTTTTTCATCAAAAAGGCGCAGGGCGCGTTTTCGTCCTGCCTCTCCCATACGCTGGCGTAATACGGGGTTTTGAACCAGCGTTGTAAGGGCTTCTGCCAGTTCTGCTGTGGTACCGGGTGGCACAAGCAACCCGGTTTCATGCGGTACAACTTGTTCACGCGGGCCACGGATATTGGTGGCCACCACCGGCAACCCACATAACATGGCCTCAATAATGGACATGGGCAGACCTTCAAAATGGCTGGGCAGAACAAAAATATCTGCTGCTGCCAGTAAAGCCGGAATATCTGCCCGATAGCCAAGGCACTTCAGGCGTGGGCCAAGGGCCTCGCGGGCGTGTGCAAGGTATGCCTCCATATTGGCACCGTGATCTGATGCCAGCCTTTCCCCCACAATCCATAATTCTGCATCTGGCACATACTGCATGGCGGCCAGAAGCTCCGGATGCCCTTTGTGGCGCACAAGGCGGGAGACAACAATAATCACCGGTGTGTGTGCAGAGGTGCCCAGTTCTGCCCGAATACGCGTTCTGGCCTGTGCATCGGGGTGAAAGCGGGCTGGATTGCGGCCATTGCCAATGGCAATGGGGTGAGGGTGAATGTGCAGGCGTTTGGCATCCTGCGCTTCTTCCCGGCTAACGGTGAGATAAATATTCGTTATGTGGCCACAAAGCACTTCCAGCACCAAGGCCAATCCACGGCGCAGGCGGGATCCGGGTTGATTGAACAAAAAGCCATGGCACGTATAGGCAATGCGCGGCACACCACATAGCTTGGCCGCCACACGTGCCAGAATACCGCTAATGGGCATGTGCGCGTGCACCAGATCTGGCTTTTCTCGCTTTATCAGCCGCACCAGCGCCCAAAAGGCCCGCAGTTGCGCCGGCACGGAAAAAGAACGTGCAAAGGGCAGTGTTTCAACCCGAAACCCCGCGTTTCTGGGGTGTTGCAGCAAAGGGCCATCTGCACAAACGCCCACCACTTCGTGCCCTTCTGCCCGTAATTCCTGCATAAGGGGCAGTAGAAAATGGGTGAGTGAAAAATCGACGTTTGTGATTTCCAGAATTTTCACGTCAGCCCATCATGCGCTTTTAAGGGAAAGCGACCAGCGAATAGGGGGCTTACTTGGGGCCTGAGGCACTGGCGGCGGCGGCAACAGCGTGTTTTCCGTACTGCCAATATGTGGGGCGGAAGGATCTGTTAACAGGCCAGAACCCACTTCTGGCACTTCAGGGGTAAGAGCTTCTGCTGGTGGGTCAGCTTCCTGTGGTTGTTCTGTTTCTTCTGCGGGATGTACGTGTGCGGCAGCAGGAGATGGATCTTCTGCCGTTTGTTCCGTGGTGGCCGGGGTTAGCACCAACTGCCGTGTGGCCTCACGCTTTCCTTGCCCCAGATAAACGCTTTCTTCTATTTCGATATGCCCGTCAGACCAGAAAAACCATGTTTCTTCCGGTGTGTGCAGCAGGTAGCCATCCTCTTCCTGCTCTATGCTGACATCAGGATGCAGATGAAAGCGGATGCAAAGGGGTACAGGAATACTGACATCTTCCAGTTTCTCAATACCCTGCAATACGATGCCATCTTTATCCAGATAGATTTTGCGGGAATACACGCCTCCGCCCTGGGGCTTGTAGCCATCATGCGTCATGCTCAGGCAATGTACGCCATCTTGCACGGAGATCTGGCGTGTAACCTGTGGTTTTTGAGAAACGCCGCCATCGGCATCAAAGCGCATGGGGCTGAGGTCTGCCAGTTCCAGCACAGAATGTGCAGCCGGATAACGCAAGGCATCTGCCCAGACATGTAGGGAACTGGTGCCACAGTTAACAATCAGCCGTTGCCTGCCAGATGAAAATTCAAACGACAACATACCCGCATGGGCGCTGCCATCATACCCGGCAGGCGCGGCGGATGCGGCATCGGCAATCAGCAGGGCGCGGCCATTGTTCAGGCGCGCAAAACCAGAGTCCGGCAGGCCCGCTGCGACAACCCGTGTGCGGGATGCGCGGTTGAGCACCTGCTCAATAAACTGGGGATTTTGTTCACTGCTGCCATTAAACAGTGCCAGCCCGCCATCTCCATGCCGCATGGCGCGAAGGGCCGGGGCACTGCGGTTGGCGGCATCTAGCACACTGGTGGGGAGCGGCACGCGGGCAACCTGTAGAATATACAGCATTTCCGCCAGTTCGCGCACACATTGCAGCAAATCTTCCGGGCAGCGGGTAATATGGCCCCCATCGGGCAGAATCTGCTGGCTTATGGCCGTATCAATCAGGCGCAGATAGCGGGTAAGGAACTCGGGATAATCAGGCAGGGAAACAGCAACAGCCAATAATCCCTTAAGGGCCGTGAGCGCATGCCAGCCTTTGGCTTCCTCTGGCATCAGCGCCATTATGGAGCGGGCTTCCATAATCAGCGATGCCATAAGCTGCTGGCGGAAGGAATCATCTGCCGATGCCGCAAAAAACTCGTAACACCCCAGCCACGCCGCCAGACGGGCCCCAGTTATGGACGGGGCTGAAATAGGCCGCTCAGCCGGGGTTTGCTCCATCCACTGCGCTACCAGTGTGCGGGCCTTGATCCGTGCGGATTCTGCTCCAAGCTCTCGCAGGTCCTGCAACCATGTAAACCCCTGCAACCAGCGGCGATAGGCTTCCGGCCATTGGGGGTTATCCCATTCCCCTTCATGCAGGGGGCGTTGTGTGCCTTCAAAAAGTGTCTGGTTACGTACAAGTTGTTCACCGCCAGCGGCATTTCCAGACCACAGATCCCGCAAGGCAACAGCAGGGGCAGCCGGCACGCGGGCAAACCCTCCCAAAGGGTTGCGCATGGCATAGGCAAGACGGGCTCCGCGAGTCCAGCGACGCAGGGGCATTAGAAGTTCAAAACTCCATCAAGGCAGGTGCTAAAAGGATAATGGTCGGATTGTGATAGACTACGCATCTGAGACAAGGGCTTATTTGCCTGATGTGGCTTTATTTTGACTAGGCAATAGTCCCGCGCAATGCGGCAATGGCGGCAGCATAATCTGTTTTGCCATATACAGCGCTGCCGGCAATGAGCACATCGGCCCCGGCCTCTATGGCCAGAGGCGCGGTTGAGGCATCTATGCCACCATCAACAGCCAGCCGAATATCCCGTCCGCTTTGGGCGATCATGTCCCGAATACGCCGAATTTTTGGAAGTTGGCTGGACAGAAACTTCTGCCCCCCAAAGCCGGGGTTGACTGTCATGACCAGAATAATATCCACCAGATCCAGCACTTCACTAATGGCTTCCGGTGGCGTTGCGGGGCACAGCACAATACCCGGCTTGGCGCCCAGGTCCCGAATGCGCTGTAGGGAGCGGTGCGTATGCGGACCGGCTTCAATGTGGATCAGAATCTGATCAGCCCCGGCTTGTGCAAAGGCTTCCAGATACGGATCGACCGGTGCAATCATCAGGTGCACATCAAATGGCAGGTCAGAGCACGGGCGCAGCGCCTTGACCACCGCAGGCCCGAACGAAATGTTGGGCACAAAATGCCCATCCATGACATCCAGATGCACCCAGTCTGCCCCAGCCTGTTTGAGTGCTGAAACTTCCTCTCCCAACCGTGTAAAATCGGCAGCGAGAACACTTGGGGCGATAAGGGGATAAGATACAGGGTGCATACCCTGTTTATCGGCAATCCTACGCTTGTGCGCAACCGTATGTTTGGTCTTTTTTCAAACAGTTTTGCAAATGTTATGGGCGGATAAAGCGGGCGGCAAAAAATCCATCCATACCGCCTTTGTCTGCCCACATTCCGGGGTGGGTGCGCAGCCAGCCCTCGGCGGTTCTGGCTTCTGGCAGAAAGGCCAGTTCTTCTGGCGTAAACGGGTCTGGCACCAGCCCCATGGCCTCTGCGGCACGGGCGCGGTCTGGCCCTTCTTCCTGCTGCAAGGAGCATACGGCGTAAACCAGCCGACCACTGGGGCGCAGCATGTTTTTAGCAGCTTCCAGCAAACGGTCCTGCCCGGCGGTGAGTGCCGTCAGATCTCGCGGGCGTTTGACCCACAAAACATCGGGGTGGCGGCGTGCCGTGCCCGTGGCGGAGCAGGGGGCATCCAGCAAAATGGCATCAAGCGGGGTTTCCGGCTGCCATGTGCCCGCATCGGCTTGCAGGGTGGTGACATTGGCAAGGCCTAAACGTGCCAGATTTTCCTTCAGCCGTGCCATGCGGTTGGGGTTATTCTCAATAGCGGTGACATGGGCGCCAGTTACAGCAAGCTGCGCCGTTTTGCCGCCGGGTGCCGCGCACAGATCTGCCACTTTTTCTGTTGCCTGCACATTTAACAGCCGTGCAGGCAATGTGGCTGCAGCATCCTGCACCCAGAAGGCACCTTCTGCATATCCCGCCAGTTCGGCAACGCGGGTACCTGCCGGGTAACGTACAGACCCGTTGGGAAGCACAACGCCATCCTCCGGCGCTGTGGCACCGGGGCGCAGGGTAATATCCAAAGGGGCTTCATGGCTGATACCCACAGCTATGGCACGCGGCACGCCCCGGCCCAGCGCGCTCCATGAACTCCAAAGCCACGCGGGAATGTTCAGCCGTGCCTGATCCAGCCCTTCCAGCACGTTTTGTCCTTCTGCTGCTACCTTGCGCAGCACGGCATTGGCCAGCCCGGCAAACGGCGCCAGCTTGCGCCGCCGCAGGAGGGAAACCGTGGTGCCAACAGCAGCATGCGGAGGTGTTTCTAAAAACAAAAGCTGCGCGCAGCCGATCACTAGCGCCACACGTACGGGTTCTGGTGGTTCCTTGCGTAAAAACGGTTCCAGTACAGTGCGCAGCGTGCCCATGTGGCGCAATGTGGCTGCGGCCAGACGATGTGCTGCAGCTTTGTCCCGCGGTTCGGCCTTATGCGTTTGAGCAGAGCGGGAAAGGCTGTTTTCTAGCATACGCCGGTGTTCCACCACGCCGCACAGAATATCAAAGGCGATATCGCGCGTAGGATCAGGCTGCGGAGGGGCAGGGCGGCCTTTTCCACGTTTTGGGGAACGGGGGGCGCGTGCTGGTGTGTTCATAAGACTGTCAGAACCGTTCAGGAAAACAGAAAAGAAAAAGCGCCTTACCCAACAAGCAGGGCGCACTCTGCCGGAGCAGAAACAGGGCGTTGAAGCAGAAAGTGGCGGAGCACTTGTGGGTAAAGCTGGTGCTCCTGCTTGAGCACGCGTGCGCCAAGTATATCTGCTGTATCATCGGGTAAAACAGGCACGGCGGCCTGGCCCAGAATAGGCCCTTCATCCATGCCTTCTGTTACCAGATGCACAGTGCATCCATGCACGCGCACGCCAGCTTGCAACGCGCGTTCATGCGTATGCAGGCCGGGGAACACAGGCAGCAGGCTGGGGTGGATGTTGAGCATCCGGCCAGCCCATGCGCCGGTTAAAAACGGGGTCAGCAGGCGCATGTAGCCCGCAAGGCAGATAGCCTGAGCGCCAGCTTCCGTAAGGGCAGTGTGTACAGCGCGTTCATGCGCCTCACGGTTTTTGCCAAAATCACGATGGTTGATGGCCAGCGTGCGCAGGCCCGCTTTTTTAGCCATTTCCAGCCCCGGTGCATCCGGGTTGTTGCTTAAAACAAGACAGATGCGGGCAGGAAAGGACGGATCTTCACACGCGCGGATCAAGGCCGTGGCATTGCTGCCCCGGCCACTGATCAAAATGGCAATGGGTGTTTTTTCCACGCTCATGCTGCGCGAAAATCCGGGGCGGCCTGCATTTTCAAATCAGGCTTGGCGGTGGGGGAAGCAGCCTTGGCAATATGGCCGATACGCACGGCCTGTTCCCCCATATCATGCAGGCGGGCCAGAACGGCATCGGGTTCTGGCGTAATCAGAATCATGCCGATACCGCAGTTGAATACACGCAGCATTTCCTCGGTATCCACATTGCCGGTGCGGGCTAGCCATTTAAACACAGGCAGTACGGGCCATGTCTGATCAATCACTGCATCCAGCCCATCTGGTAGCACGCGGGGCAGGTTGCCGGGTAGGCCGCCCCCGGTAATGTGGGCAGCGCCGTGCAGCAGCCTGGCTTTGTGCAAGGCCAGAACGGGGCGCACATACAGGCGTGTGGGTTCCAAAAAGGCTTCACCAAGGTTTTTGCCCGGCGCAAAGGCTGCGGGGTCTGTCCATGCCAGATGGGCATCTGCCACAATGCGCCGCACTAAAGAGAAGCCGTTGGAATGCACGCCAGAGGAAGGTAGTGCAATAAGGGCATCACCTTCTGCAATGCCGGAGGGCAGGAGCGCGCCACGTTCTGCCGCACCAACAGAAAAACCTGCCAGATCATAGTGTCCATCGGCATACATGCCGGGCATTTCTGCTGTTTCACCGCCCACAAGAGCGCAGCCGGACTGCTCACACCCGGTGGCAATGCCGCGCACAACCTTGGCTGCACTGTTTACAGACAGACGGCCCGTGGCGAAGTAATCCAGAAAAAACAGAGGCTCTGCGCCCTGCACAATCAGATCATTCACGCACATGGCAACCAGATCTATGCCCACTGTTTCGTGCAGGTCATTATCAATAGCCAGTGTCAGCTTGGTGCCCACGCCATCTGTGCAGGAAACAAGCACGGGGTCTTTAAAGCCGGCGGCCTTCAGGTCAAACAATGCGCCAAATCCGCCAAGGCCCCCCATTGTGCCGGGGCGGTCTGTGGCTTTGGCCGCCGGGCGAATGGCGTCAACAAGGGCTTCGCCTGCTTCAATGTCCACGCCGGAATCACGGTAAGTGAGGCCGGAGGAAGGGGTGCTAGGTGAAGACGTCATGCGCGTGCTCTTGGTCCGAATGAGAATAAAGGTCGATGTGCGAGGCAGGGTGGGTTAGGATTCCCGCTTCAGGACAGTCTTTACGGCAGGAGAAGCGGCGCGCAAAGCGGCATGACACGGATTGATGACACAAAAAACGCCCTAAACGCGCCTTCGGGCGGGCAAAAGCGCCAAAATGAGAGCAGTGAGGCAGAACAGATTGCCTTGCCCTTTGCGCATCGCCCCCGATTCGGAAGGTCAGATTTTGTGGCGGCACCTTCCAATGCGGCCGCACGGGCATGGGTGCTGGATGCAGAAGCCGCTGCGCGTTGGCCGGAAGGCCGCATGGCCCTGTGGGGGGAAAGTGGTACAGGCAAAACGCACCTGCTCTCCATTTGGGCGGGGCGTTATGGTGCGCCCATTATGGAAGGCAGCCGCCTGAACACGCATGAAGCCGCAATGCTGTTTGAAGATGGCGGGTTCCGTGCTGCTGCGCTGGATAATGCTGATAAAGTGCCCAATGAGCGCGATCTGCTGCATCTTATCAATCTGGCGCGGGAGCGGCGCGTGGCCTTGTTAATGGTAGCCCGCAGGCCCCCCGCACGTTGGCCGGTAGTGTTGCCAGATCTGGCCAGCCGCCTGCGGGCCACGGCTTCTGTGCCAGTAGGTCCGGCAGAGGAAGGGCTTTTGCACCGCCTTTTGTTGCGATTGCTGGCCGAGCGCCAGATTGTGGTGGGCGCACAGGTTACAGAATGGTTGTTGCGCCGCCTGCCACGCCGGGCAAGTGCCATGCGGGATTGCGTGGCTATGTTGGACCAGGCGGCATTGGAATCGGGCGGCCCTATTACACGCGCCTTGGCAGCCAATGTGCTGGAAAGCCTGCTGACGCGTGAAGAATAATGAATATATTCATCTCAAACCGGTTGTGATGTTTCAGTTTTATGACATCATCATCAAGTTGATGAGCTGAACTTTTCGCGCTGCCTACGTTTGCGTAAAGCTTTGCTTGCCCCAAGGCGGGAAACGGGGCGCATGATGCAGCATAAGGAAAGGAAGAAACGTGACGGCGCAGGATAAAAAAGAGCAGGCCCCTGTAAAAGCTCGTTCACCAGCCCGGAAAGCAGCGCCCAGAAAACCTTCTACCCGCCAACCCAGGCAGAGCAGAAAAACGGCAGAGCGGCAGATCACGCTGGAAACGCCCGAACGGTTTATTAACCGCGAGCTTTCGTGGCTGGATTTCAACCAGCGTGTGGTGGAGGAGGCAGATAACGCCCGCAACCCACTTTTGGAACGCCTGCGCTTTTTATCTATCAGCGCCAGTAATCTGGATGAATTCTATTCCGTGCGTGTGGCGGGGCTTGTCGGACAGGTGCGTGAGGGGCTGACCAAACTCTCCCCCGATGGCCGCACACCAGCACAGCAGCTTGAGGCTGTGCGTGAACGTTGCGCCCGCCTGCTGCGTGAACAGCAGCGGATATGGACAGAACTGCGCGGCCTGCTGGCAGAAGCCGGTGTGGAACTGTGTGAGCCAGATGCGCTGACAGATGCGGATAAGGACTGGCTGGGCAAAACCTTTATGGACAGGGTTTTCCCTGTTCTCACCCCTCTGGCGGTGGACCCGGCACACCCGCTGCCGTTTATCCCCAATATGGGGTTGGCACTGGGCTTGCGCCTGCTTTATGCAGATACCGGCCTGTTTGCCATGAACGCCCTTATTCTGCTGCCGGCACAGATAGAGCGTTTTATCCGCCTGCCATCTCCTGCCCCCGCAGATGCCACAACACCCCCAAAGGTGCGCTTCTTCCGTCTGGAAGATCTGATCACCCTGTTTATTGATCGTCTGTTTGATGGTCTGGAGGTGGGGGAAAGCGTCGTGTTGCGCGTGGTGCGCGATACCGATGTAGAGTTTGAGGATGAGGCGGAAGATCTTGTCCGCTCCTATGAAACAGCCTTGAAGCGCCGCCGCCGTGGGGTGGTCATCCATCTGGATATGGAAAAGCGGGTGCCCACGGAACTGGCGGAAGCCATTGCCTCGGACCTTGATCTGCCGCCCGATGAAATTGCCGTGCATTCCGGCATGATCGGCGTGGTGGACCTGAAACAGATGATTGTGGATGACAGGCCGGATTTGCTGTTTCCGCCCTACACCCCGCGCTTTCCCGAACGTATTCGGGATTTCAACGGGGATTGCTTTGCCGCCATCCGCGCCAAGGATCTGCTGGTGCATCACCCATTTGAAAGCTTTGATGTGGTGGTGCAGTTTTTGCGGCAGGCCGCGCTGGACCCGAACGTGATTGCTATTAAGCAAACGCTGTATCGCACATCGCGCGATTCACCCATTGTGAAAGCGCTGATTGAGGCCGCAGAAGCCGGTAAATCCGTTACCGCCATGGTGGAACTGCGCGCGCGTTTTGATGAGGAAGCCAATATTCGCCTCTCCCGCGCGTTGGAAGCTGCGGGTGTGCAGGTAGTGTTTGGTTTTGCGGATTTAAAAACCCACGCCAAGCTCAGCCTTGTGGTGCGGCGTGAAGGTGGGCTTGTGCGCTCTTACGCGCATTTTGGCACAGGCAATTATCACCCCATTACCGCCCGTATTTATACAGATCTTTCCTTCTTTACGTGTGATCCGGCATTGGCGCGGGATTCTGCGCGCCTGTTCAATTACGTCACAGGCTACGCCATGCCTGCGCAGATGGAGAAAATTGCCTTTTCTCCCATCACCATCCGCAGCACGTTGAAAGAACTGATTCAGGAAGAAATTGACCACGTTAAGGCAGGTAAACCGGGCAGCATCTGGTTGAAGATGAATGCACTGGTGGACCCGGAACTGATTGATTGCCTGTACAAAGCCTCCTGCGCAGGGGTTAAGATTGTTGGCGTTATCCGCGGCATCTGCTGCCTGCGACCGGGTGTGCCGGGGCTTTCTGAAAATATCCGCATTAAATCCATTGTCGGGCGCTTTTTGGAACATTCGCGCATTTTTGTGTTTGGGAACGAACACCGCCTGCCATCGCGCTATGCCAAGGTCTTTATTTCCTCGGCAGACTGGATGACGCGGAATATGGATTGGCGTGTGGAAAGCATGGTGCCCATTACCAACCCCACCGTGCATGCGCAGGTTTTGGGCCAGATCATGGTGTCCAATATTAGAGATACCTTACAGTCATGGATGTTGGAGCAGAATGGAGAATGGCGGCGCGTCAACCCCGGCAACCGCCCATTTTCCGCACATGAATGGTTTATGACACATCCTTCCCTTTCCGGGCGAGGCTCTGCTGCGCATGACACACCCATCCGGGCCCCGGCATCTTTGACCTCTTCACAGGACTTGCTGATAGATTGATGTCTGAAATCATGAGCTTTTTTCTTGCGTCGGGATTATCTCATCCCCGTTGTTCCAAGCTGCGCGGGCAGTTTCTGCAAACGGGGAGGGGCTTCTGATGGAAGCAGAGCAGCCGTGCCGGTCCGCTGTGGTGGATCTTGGCTCCAATTCCGTAAGGCTTGTGGTTTTTGAAGGACGCTCACGCAATCCGCTTCCCATTTTCAATGAAAAGGCCGTGCTCCGTTTGGGGCGCGGGCTGACGGAAACCGGAAAGCTGAATGAAGAGGGCGTGGAAATGGCAAAGGAAGTGCTCAGCCGCTTCCATGCCATTGCCCGCGCCATGAAGGCTGATCCGTTTGAAATCCTGGCAACCGCCGCTGTGCGGGATGCCAGCAATGGTCCGGCTTTTGTACAAACCCTGCGTGAGAGCATGCCCGGTGTGCCCATCCGTATTCTTTCCGGCAAGGAGGAGGCCGATCATTCCGCCATTGGCGTTATGTGCGGTATTCCCGGTGCATCCGGCTTGGTGGCGGATGTGGGCGGTGGGTCACTGGAGCTTATTCATCTTACACCGCAGGGGCGGCATGATGCCACAACCCTGCCTCTGGGGATGATCCGACTGGCCGATCGCTCTGGCCGGGATCTGGATAAAGCCAAAACCTTGGCAGACAAGGATATTGGCGGTGTGGAATGGTTGCCCAAGGTTAAGGGTAGCACGCTTTATCTTGTAGGTGGGGCGTTCCGTGCGCTGGCGCGGCTCCAGATTGCGCGCACGCAATATCCGCTCAACATCGTGCACTATTATACAATGGATGTGCAGGAAGCGCGGGAGATGACGGGCTGGCTGCAAAACAGCTCGCGCCGCAGTTTGGAGCGTCTGCCCGGTGCACCACGCAAGCGGCTGGATGATACACCTTTTGCTGCCATGGTGCTGCGGCGCCTGATGAAAAAGGTGCAGCCAGACAAAATTGTATTTTGCGTGGATGGCCTGCGCGAGGGCTGGTACATGCTCAAGGTGGCGCCGGATATTCTGGCCCAGAACCCGATGGATGTGGTGGCGCGTGAAATGTGTGCCCGTTTCGGGCGTAGCAATTCATTACCGTATGCCTTGATGAAGTGGACAGATTTTTTGCGGCCAGAGGAAACGGCGGAAGAAAAATACCTGCGCCATCTGGCCTGCTATCTGTCTGATATCGGGAGCCATGATCACCCGGAATATCGGGCGGAACAAACCTATTGGCGTATTTTGCGGGTGCAAAGTGGCGGGTTTGACCATCCTTCCCGCGCATGGCTGGCGCTGGCGCTGGCTGTTCGTTACGCGGCAGATCAGCAGGCTCCCTTTCTGGCAACGTCTCGCGCCCTGTTGAGTGAGGCAGACTGGAAAAGTGCCGTGGTGCTGGGGCTGGCCTTACGGTTGGCCTATTCTCTTTCCGGTGGGGCTGGGCAGTTGCTGGAAGGCACCTCTCTTGAATGGGAAGGGAATGCGCTGGTGCTGATCCTGACATCTGCCCGTGTGGCCGTGAAAGGCGAGAGCGTGCGCCGTGGATTGGAGCGTCTGGGCCAGGCCCTGGATGTTGCAACACGTTTCGAGATTGAACTGGTTGGTTGATATGCCTTAAACAGGATACAGGTGCGGGGTGGACAACCCCCATCTATCGGGGCACATTACGGTTTATACATCCTGATATGGGGCAGTGGCGCGGTGGATAAGTCTGGCCGGGTGCACCTGTCTGTCAAATTTCAGGTTCTGAATAACCGGTAAAGCAGCGGAACCTTATCTCGTGTCTTCTGAAGAGATCATAGATCCCACAGTCCAGCACGATGCTTCTGTCCGAAGGGTTCTGCTGCATCTTGTCCTGCCATTTGTTGTTACGGTTATGGCTGTGTTGGCCATTGCGTTGGTGGGCATCAATTCCTACCGCACCACAAAGGAAGGTGTTTCCACCCTTACGCACCAGCTTATGGGTGCCGTACAACAATATATTGTGCAGCAGGTTACGGATTACATCCTGCCAGCCGCCACAGGTAACCTGATTGCCTCTGGCATGATCGAGCATGCCCCTGCACAGGTAGAAGATAAGGTTTTCTATTCCTACGGCAGCACCATGTTGCGCAAGATTCCACAGCTTCAGTCCTTTTATCTGGCGGATGATGAAGGGCATTTCATGCTCATCGCCCGTGCAGCGCAACAGGGCGTGCAGGAACATGTGCGTCTGATTGAAAAAAACGGCCACACATATTTTCATCATGCGTTCTGGGATGAGAGCGGGCAGAAAATTTCTGAAACGGAAGAAGACGCCAAAGGCTATGATCCACGCACGCGGGACTGGTACAAGAATACCGCCGGTACAGACAAGGTAACCTGGACAAAGCCGCACCTTTTCCCCACCACCAGCCAGTTTGTTATGACCAGTTCCTTACGGTTCAAGACCGATGCTGGCCATACAATGGTGTTTGCCACCAATATTTCGCTTAATGAGCTCAGCTCCTATCTGGATCAGATCAAGGTTGGCAAAACCGGTTCTGCCATGATTGTGGATAGTCATGGCCTGCTGATTGCCGGAAAAAATCTGACTCAGCAGGCCAAGGCAGCTGGCTGGGACCCCGATAAAATGGTGCTGGACCGGAACGCCTATCCGGTTTTTGCGCTGGGGTATGATCATTACCGGGTGCGCGGTGTTGGCCCGCGGCATGTTACGTGGGATGGCAAAGATTACATTACCATTGCCGCATCCTTGCCGCGCTATTCCGATAGCTGGGTCTTGCTGATGGCCGCGCCCGAAAGTGATTTCGGCTCCTTCGCGCGCCAGAGCAGCCATCAGAGCTTGCAGTTTTTGGCCATTATCACAGTTTTCTCGCTTGTGTTGGCCGGTTTGCTGGTGCGTCAGGTTCGGCGGACAGAAGCCGGCACACGTCTGCTGGAAAAACAGAAGGCGCAGATCCAGCGTGAAAGCTCTGCCGTGCAGGTGGTGGCTGTTGCACCTCGTCTGTTTGACCCCACAGTGGAACCGCTTAGCCTGACAGAGCAGCTTACGCTTGTAACGGGTGCGCGCCGTGCCACGCTGTGGCGCTTTTTGCATGATGGCGCCGCGATGGTGTGTGAAGATGCGTATGATCAAACGCAGAACACGCATTCTGGTGGATTTGAAATGGCCCGCACGGAACTGGGACCATTTTTTGCCGCGATAGAAGAGGGCAACGCGTTTTCAGTTGAAAATGCGGCGGTGGATCCGCGCACCACACGGTTTGAGCGCCTTATCATGCGTGAGCTGGGCACCAAGGCGCTGACTGTTTGCCCTGTGCACGGCCCACACGGTGTGGAAGGCGCGATTATGCTGGAAGATCCGCACCTGCAACCGCACCTGCTTTACTTCCTGGATCTTATGGCAGGGGTGGCGGCTTTGCGTTTTGCAGCGCAGGCCCAACTGTTGGATAGTCAGGCAGGTAAAATTGTGGATGCCGGGCAGCAGGTTGCCGCGCTGGATGTGCCGCCGCCGCAATCCGATAATATGCTGATGATGGCGCCCGAAGCAGCCGCTGTAAATTCTGCCAGCATTTATCCCTCAGTGGCTGTGCTGGTCATTACGTTCTCCGACCCTGTTGTAGAAGGTGAGAAAGAAACCGAGGCGTTGATTGCGCTGATCAACCAGCTGGCGGCGGATGTGCAGTCTGTTGCGCAGGAAGAAAAACTGTTTGCCGTGGAAGTGGCCGGCCACCGTATGATCTGCACGGCAGGGTGTCTGCCCCAGCCGGATGTTACAGCCATTGTGCGTGTTGCAGATGCCGCGCTTAAAATGCGTGAAATCTTTATGGCATCCTTGGCTGCGGCAGATCTGGAACCTGTGTTTACCATGGGTATTGATTACGGCCCGGCATTTGGTGGCGCGGTGGGTAACTCCCCCAAAGTGTTCAACCTGTGGGGGCAGACAGTTTCCTTGGCCGAGCTGATGGCTGCAGGGGCAGCAGATCCTGGCACCATTCAGGTTACAGAACGTGTGTACGCTGTGCTGCGTGACAGATACCTGTTCCGTAGCCGGGGCACCTTCTTTGCGCCACATCTGGGTCTGGGGCGTGCTTATACATTGGCGGCAAGGCGATGAGCGGTAGCCAGCAAACGGGCGGCCCACCACATATGCCGTCGGATGATGAACCGGATCTGGTTCTGCAAACAGATGCCCACAAGCCGGCCCAGCGTGTTCCCCTGCATGAATGGATACGCAGGAAGCTGGCGTGGGTTGGCCGGCTTGTGCGCAAACAGGCACGGTTTTTTCTGATTGTGCTGGGGGCAGGCTGGGGCGTTATTTTTGAAAGCTTCCGCTCCCACGCATGGCGCCGCACAGTGCGGTACGAATTTGTAACCACCATGAACAACATTATCGGCGGCGGTGTGAGCGCATCTCTGTTTGCCGGTATGCTGACAGGTGTGGCTGCTGTTTCGCAGGTGATTTACTGGCTGGGTCTGACCGGACTTGCCAAAATGACCGGCTCCATTCTGGTGAATGTGGTGATCCGTGAAATTGCACCCATTCTGGTAGGTATTCTGCTGCTGGGGCGTAATGGCATGTTGTCCGCCACGGAACTGGGGCTGCTTACTATTGGTGGGCAGGTGCGCTCCATGCAGTCCGTGGGTATGGACCCGTTTCTGATGCTGGTTTTGCCCCGCACGCTGGCGTTTACTGTTGCCGGGTTTACGCTGGGTATTCTGTTTTCCATGTCATCGCTGATAACAGGGTATGTTATCAGCCGTATTTCTGGCGTGATCACCAACCCGATCTGGACTTTTCTAGATGATGTGGCAGCGGCCATGTCGGTTACGGATTATGCCGTTATTCCGCTTAAATTCATCATGGTTGGTTTTGTGGTGGGGCTTGGCGGCTGTCTGACAGGCCTGACCGCCACGAACGAGGATTCACTGCGCACGCTGCTGCCACGCGGCTTTTCCCGCGGGATGCTGATTGTGATGATGGTGAGCGTTCTGTTCAGTCTGGATCTGTAAGATGGAGACATATGCAGCAGGCCCACTTCTGGAATTGAACAAGGCAGTACCCTCCTTTGAGGATAGTGGGCTGCCCCCAATCCCTTTCAACATGAAGCTGATGCCCGGTGAATGTATGATAGTGGAAGCGCGGGACCCAAGCCGCGCCACCATGTTTGCCGATATGTGTAGCGGCATGGTGGAGCTGGAAAGTGGGCAGGTCAGCTTTATGGGGCTGGACTGGGCAAACCTGCAGGATCGGGAACTTAATGCCCTACGTGGGCGCATAGGGCGTATTACACGCCGCGCCAGCTGGGCGGAGTTTATGCCCACGCATCTGGGTATTATTTTGCAGCAGTTGCACCATACCACCCGCACGCTGGATGATCTGGTGGCAGAAGCGGTGCGGCGGTCAGAAGATTTTGGGCTGCCGGGAGTGCCAACTGTTAGCCCCTCCCTGCTTTCAGATACAGATCTTACGCGTGTTTCATGCGTGCGGGCTTTTATGGGGCAGCCACATCTGCTGCTTTTGGAAGACCCGCTGGAGGGTGGCCCGCCCGAAATGTATAATTCTTTCCTTTCTTCGGTAACAGAGGCGCGGGACAGAGGGGCAGGCGTAATCTGGCTGGTGCGCAGCAATGCCGTTTGGCAAAGTTACCGGCAGGGTATTACCTCCACATGGCGTCTTGCTGATGATGGCCTAGTAGCAGTACGGATGGCATAATGTTCCAGCTCCGCTTAAGACAGAAAGTAAAACCTCTTATTTCCCTGCGTTATGCAGATGAATGGGTTGGTTTTCTTGTTCTTCTCAGCCTCGTTATTTTTGCAGGCGCGGTGATTGAAGCCGGTGTGCTGCGAGACTGGCTCACCCCACCTGCGCGCCTGCGTGTGGTGTTACCTGCTTCTGGCGTGGGTGGTCTTACTGTTGGGGGGGATGTGCAGCTTATGGGGGCCCATGCGGGCACCATCCGTTCCATCAAACTTAATCCATCGGGCAATATGTACGCATTGGTGGATCTGGATCCGCAGGCCAAGCCATTTATCCGGCGTGACAGTTCGGCCATTATTCGCAAGCAGTTGATTGTAACAGGTGCCGCCTATCTGGATCTGAGCCGTGGGCATGGTGAGCCTATGGACTGGAGCTACGCAGTTGTAAGCGCCACACCAGCCCCTAACCCGGCAGACCAGATTACGGCCACACTTAACAGCATTCAGGCCCAGATCATGCCAGCTCTGGCAAGTGCACGCCACATGATGGCACAGCTTGATGGCACCATTAGCGATATGCATGCCGGCAAGGGCACAGTGGGCCAGTTGATGACGAATGATCAGCTTATCAAACAGGCGGAAGCTACCATTGTTTCGCTCAATGGGGTGATTAATCGCCTGAAGCCGATTGAAAACCAGATTTCCGGTATCATGAACAAAACCGATGCCACGGTAGCGAACCTGAAAGGGGCCTCGCATGATCTGAAAGGCGCCACACCGCATCTGCCGGGCATTGCCGCTAATCTGGATGCCAGCACCGCAGATCTGCCAGCACTTCTGGCACAGGCACAAACAACACTTTACGGGCTGGAAAAACTGACAGATCAGCTGCGCGGCATGTGGCTGCTGGGAGGACAAAAAGTGGTAAGGCATAACCGTCTGTCACCCAAGCAGGTGCGGCCATGAGGTATTTTTCCCCCGCTGCGGCTGTTTTGTGTCTGCCTCTTTTACTGGTCGGGTGTGGCGGTGCTGCGCAGGATAAGCCAACCGCACAGGATGATGCCGCGTGGGATCAGGCCATGACAGCAGGGCGGGATTCCTTTGAGCTGGGGCGGTATAGTGTGGCGGTGACCCAGTATCGCAAGGCAGCAGATTTGGCTTTGTTGCGTGATGATGTGAGTGCGATAACCGAGGCCGGGTATGATCTGGCTGTGGCGCAACTGGCGGCAAACGCGCCAGATAAAGCCCTGCAAACAACACAGGCCACGCGGCAAGCCGCAGCTGCGCGGGGGCAAACTCAGCTTTACGCTCTTGATCTGGTAGAAGCCGCAGCCCATTACAGGTTGGGCCATTACAGTTCTGCCATTTCCTCTGCCACGCAGGCCATGCAGTCATCCGATACGGCATTGGCGGGCCGCGCAGCCCTGGTGCTGGGGCTTGCGGCAGATGCACAGTCCGATAGTGCGAATCTGCAAAAAGCAGCAGCGTATCTTGCCAGCCTTAAAAAGCCGCTTTCTTCTACTCAACAGGCTGACCAGGCGGAAATTCAGGCACGGGTGCTGCGTCAATCCGCACCCCAGCAGGCAGAAACTCTTGCCATGCAGGCGGCAGACTTGCGGCGTGCGGATGGGGCCTATCGGGATATGGCACGCGCACTGGCGCTGGCAGCACGTATTGCCTCCGCACAGGGGGATCAGCAAAAAGCTCGTGCATTGTGGGAACGCGCCGCACAAAGTGCCGCAGCACAGTCTAGCAGCCTGAACCGGATGGATGCCCAAACACTGGCGCATGGGTCCATCACCAAGGGGAATTACGTGCCGCCTGAAGATGATGCCGCAGCATGGGCGCGTGATGCCGGTGGTGTTGCCCTTCGGCCTTTTGAGGAAAAAGACGCGCAGCAATAACGTATCAGGCGCGTATGGCTGGGGTTATGCAACGGAATTTAATTATTGCACGTTGTGGTGCGCAGTCCCTGCATCCAGAATGGCGTAAAGGCGGCGCACCAGACTGGGATCTGGTTTTGTGCCCGTTTCAGCCTATAGAGATGCAAGGCCTACCCGGCCAGATGGTGGTGGGCCATAAATGGGATGGTCTCTACCGTTTTCTGACAGAATGGGATGGCTGGCAGCAGTATGACTATATCTGCTTGCCAGATGATGATCTGTTTGCCACAGCAGAGACGTGGAACCGCTTTTTTGCCGCGTGTGGGCAGTATAAGGCCAAGCTGGCCGCTCCGGCACTTACGCCGGGTTCTTTCTGTAGCCACCTTTCCACTTTGCAGAATAAAAACTTTGTTGCGCGGGCCTCTACGTTTGCAGAAATCATGGCACCCTGCATGCATCGTGACTTTTTGCAGCAGGTGTTGCCAACACTCCGTTTTTCACGCGCGGGCACAGGGTTTGGGTTGGATCTGCTTTGGCCCATGATGCTGGGCTGGCGCGATATATGGATTATGGATGCAACGCCAGTGGAACACACGCGCCCCGTAGGGCAACAGCGTTCTTCCGCCTTGGGGGAAATGAGCGAGTACGATTTTCGCTTTATTGCAGGCTTAGGCGTAGTGGGGGCAACGTGGCCTTATGGCGGCTATACGCCGCAAGGCACCTATTTGGATTATCAGGACAAGCGCTTTGCAGAGGTTTATCGGCAAGGCTATGCCTATGTGCAGCAGCAGTATCCACAATACTGGGCGGAGGTTTGTGCGTTTCAGGCCAGTGCGCCACCGCAGGTTAGTGCGCAAGCTCTGCGCAAGCTGGAGCACGCTCTGTTTCATCTTAATAAAGATACGGGAACGCTTCTTTCGCGCCATCGGCCGGCCAGAGTTTCTTCCGTGTCGCAATGGTCATGGTCGCAAGATGCGGTGCGTGAGGCCTCTGGCGGAAATGATGGGCTGATTAACGGCGGATACGGGTTTCATACAGATTTTGAGGATAATCCGTGGTGGCAGGTTGATCTGGGACAGATGTGTGCGGTGCATGAAGTTGTGCTGTATAATCGGCTGGATCAGAAGGAATGCTGCGTGCAGCTGAATATTCTGGTGTCAGAGGCCGGCACATATTGGCAGACAGTGTTTGCCAAACAGGATGAAGCTTTTTTTGGTGGGGCGGATTCTGAGCCTTTGCAGGTGATGTTGCCTACTCCGGTTATGGCGCGCTTTGTGCGTGTGCAGGCCGTTGGGCACACAGTGCTGCATCTGGATCAGGTAGAAGTGATGGGGAGCCCCGCTGGCGCAGCAGCGCAAAAAGGGGTTTTTCAAAAGGCCATCTATAAAACGGCACGTTTTCTAAACGCATTGCGCGGTTAATGGCGTAGTGACGTGTTTATGTGTTTTTTGCAGGAATTTGCAGGGGTTCTATGCAGAATTGTTGAGGCACGCTTATGCTGTGCCGTGTATCACCGCAGCATAGGCGTATCCCCATACCGGGCAGGTGCGTGGAGCGGTGATGATGAAAAGACTGTTGCGACGGTATCGGAAGAAAAATCAGCTTGATAAGGAAATTCGCCACACACCGCTGGAGGATGTTGGCGGAACCACCAAAGCGCAGAAAAAGAAAGACGCAAAACATTTTCATTTAAGCGCGCGTGAGGCTGCCAAGCGGTTTAGCGCACATGCGTTGGTGGAAGAAAAAGGCCACCATGATGTTGTGCGTGTGGGGCTGAAGGATAGCGTATGGACAGATTTGTACCATCACGCCCTTACAGCAAGTTGGCCCGCGTTTACGGCGGTTGCGGTTTTTTCCTACCTGCTGATCAATTTCATATTTGCGCTGCTGTATATGGTCGCCCCTGAGCAGATCACAAGCGACAGCCAGCATACTCTGCTTTCACTGTTCTTTTTTAGTGTGCAAACACTGTCCACCGTAGGCTACGGGGGCATGACACCCGTTGGCATTTATGCAAATGCCATAGTCTCGCTGGAAGTGTTTATCGGCATGATGCTGACAGCCGTGGCTACGGGCCTGTTATTTGCGCGTTTTGCCCGCCCGCGTGCGCGTATCATGTTCAGTAATACTGCAGTTGTCAGTAATGAAAGCGGGATTCCCGCACTCTGCATCCGCATTGCCAACTTGCGTGTCAGCGTTATCCTTTCAGTGGATGTAGAGGTTGCGCTCTCGCGTTTGGTTATGGGGGAAAACGGGCATCTGGTACGCAAGTTTGACCAGTTATTGCTTGTGCAATCCCATGTGCCGGTGCTGCGTTTTGCGTTTGTTATGGCGCATGTGATCGGGCCGGATAGCCCATTGCATGGCAAGACAATGGCGGAACTGGAAGCAGAAGAAGCCGAAATTATTGTAACGGTTACTGGCACGGATGAAGCCTTGGGCCAAACAGTGTTTGCCAGAACAGCCTATCGGTTTGACCGGGTGCGCAATAACCATCGGTTTGTCGATATTGTGGTGTCTCGCCCAGATGGACGCATTGCGGTTGACTATACCCGCTTCCATGATGTGGAGCAGCACTAACCCTTTCTAGGCTGCCAGTTGATCTGGCATGCCAGAAAGATGAAAGCGCCGCGTTACATCCATAAATGTGGCATGGGTTGTAAACTCATGCCGCAAAACCTCCAGCGCACCTATGGCCCGTATAAGGTCTATTTGCTGAGATAGATTTTTCTCTCCCATAGCGGCTGGCAAGAGCGCGTGCAGCGCTTGTGCGGCAGCCAGAGCAGGGGCCTGTGTATAGCCTTTTATCTGGCTGATTGTTGCCAGTACATGCGTAATTTGCTGCATCTGTGCAGCTGATAAAAGCTGGTGGGACATAACATTGCGCAGCCGTAAAATAAGCAGGCCAATAGTCATCGCGCTCATGGCGCCAGCAAGATAGGCTTCCACCAGCGCGTTGGGGTGCGTGCCCGCATGGCGAATAATTTGTGCAAGCCTATTGCCAGAATGTGCAATCCATTGCGCGGATGTATATGTCAGCCGACCTTTGGCCATCTGCCGCAAATCATGCACCACTTTTTGGCGTAGCCTCCATCGTTCGCCTGCGGCATCAAACGGCAGCACAAGCCGAAAAACCCATATACCCAGCCCAATACCCAACACCACGGCGGGTGTGGTGTTCAACCACGTTATCTCATCCATGCGGCTCTGGTTGGCTGGCCCCACCATAAAGGGCAGAAAGTTGTTATAGGCCGCAGCTGTGCCCGCAATGCTGCCGGGCGCACGCAAGGCCAACCCACCCACCAGCATGGGGAAGAAAAGCGATGCCAGCAGCGTTTCCACAGCAGCTTGCTGCGGCAACACAACAAAACTGAGAATAAAGGACACAACAGCTGCCCACACAGCACCACGAAAGAAGCCGCTGGCCGCATGTACCGGATCTTCAAACGAAGAAAAGCGCGTGGTGGTCACAGCTACAAACATGGCAAGGGTAGAGCCATCGGGCCATGCTGTAACTTCCCATAACAGTCCACCTGCGCAAATGGCCGCAGCAGAGCGCAGGCCATTGTTGGCAGCCAGGAACACATCCTTTTCCGGGTGCCGATCAAACCGGAAGTGGTCAGATCGGTTGGGTTCCTGGGTGGCAATATAGTGTTTGAGAACCAGATCCAACGCCATCAGTAGTTTGGCCAGAGCAGATTCCAGAATGCGCCCTTCCAACAGGTTATGCCGTTCCTGCTGCGTGGTGGGCTGGTTTTGTTGCTGCAAAAGCTGAAAACGTATGAGCCGATCTATGCCGCGTTGCTGGCTATGGGTGCGGTAATGCTGGATTTGGGCGCATGCCCGCATGGCAGCGGTTACGGTGCTATCCTGTTGCAGTTCTGCCGGAAGCGTGGTGAGGAGCTGGCAAATATCATCTATGGCCTGTTGAAAATCTGGAGGCACAGGTGCGGCTGCCTGCATATGAATACGAAGCGTTATGCCACGGGCCAGAAAGGCGGCAATGGCGTTCAGGCTGGCACGTGCGTGATCTCCTGCATGGTTGTGCGGGCCCATTTCAATTTCGCTGAACTCTGTCTGATCTGCCAGAGAGGGAATACTGCCTAGCAAGGCGCGGGAGCGTAAAAGCCCATCTGGCTGGTTGCGCAACAGCCCCTGCACACCCGCACACGCACCCTGTAGGGCGCTGAGCAGGCGCTCGCGCATTTTCTGTTCGGCAACATCTTCAAGGTTGGGGGCAAACAGGGCTGCCAAAAGGCTTTCACACACAATGCCCAGTGTAATGTAGGTGGTGCGCGAAAGCGCGATCATAAACACATTATCGGGCTGATTGGCCGCATTCAGCACAATAATGGTGGTGGTGAAGGAAATAAGAACCAGCGCGTAAGAACGAAAATTACGCAAAAATGTTGCAATGGCGCAACATCCACCTGCCCATATGGCCAAAAAAGGAAACACAAGCCCCGGCTCCTGCGGAAAAGCCGCCAGAAATGTAACGCCAGCCACAGCGCCAATGCAGGTGCCAATTAACCGCCATTTGGCTTTGGAAAGACTTTGCCCGCGTGAATTCTGCGCCACAATCCACGTGGTCATGGCGGCCCATTGGGGGCTGTCCATTTCCATCCATAGGGCAAGGCTTAGGGCAATAAAGGCTGCAACTGTTGTGCGCAGGGCAAACCCCAGATTTTCCGGAGCAGGGGCAATAAGCCATGCAAGCGGAAAGGCCGGGCTGCGCTGCATTTTGGCATACAGGCTACGATACCATTGGAATGGAAATAGAAACGAAACCACGCAGCCAGATGCCTTAGATTGAAGGGTTGTTATAACAATCCCTTGAGCATCTGACAAAAAAAGAGCCGGAGTAAAACCCCGGCTCTTCAATGGTTTGATTAAAAAAGTATTTATGCAGCCCGATAAGGCTTGGAAGCATCCAGAAACACAGCGTTGGCATCCAATTCGTGCGAAACCACAATCAGATAGGCAATGGCGCGTGTCAGTTCGATACGGGTGGAAATATTGGGCTCCATTGCTTCCATCCGGCGCAGGGCAGATGTGGCAACGCGTGCGGCATGGGCTGTATGGCCATATTTACCGGTAAAGCGGCTCATCCGTTTCATAACAATTTCAATAGCGCGTTTGGCTGGTGGCGGAATCTGGTTACGTTTCAACAGCGTGCGCAGGCGGATAATGTTCAGCCCGATGGTCATGGCGGCCAATGTGCCATGCAAACAACCTTCAATAGTGGGGGAAGGCGTTGGGCCGGCATGGCGGATCAGGCGTGCAAACCGGTCAATATTACGGCCAATCCAGTCTCGCGTCTGGGGCATGGGGTCTGCGGCAGCCAATGCACGTAGATCATGCAGCATGGCACGGCGCATACGCCAGCGTTCCGCATTATTGTTGAACGGCAGCACGGCCCGGAAAATCAGCACAGCAAAAAACACGCCCAACAGCACGGCTGATGTGGAATTGAACCACGCGACCTCGTTCTGTCGGCCTTGGTTGAGCGGATGCACAAAGTTGGGCAACAACAACGTATAGGCGGCAGAATGCAAGGCCGTGCCCGCGTTACGGGCTGCCAGTCCGCCGGCAATCATGGGCAGGGCAAGGGTGCCCACCAGCATTTCGTAATCTGCTTCTGTTGGCAGGACAAGAAACACCAGAAAGAACGAGACAACAGCCGCCCATATGCCGCCAATCATGAATTGGGCAGAGGCCACAACGGGGTTTTCACGCGTTGCAAACAGCCCGCATACAATGGCAACAAAGGTAATAAAGCCCAAGCCAGCGGGCCATGCCGTACATTCCCATACCAGCCCGGCAGCCGTAATGGCCACCATGGCGCGCACACCATTATAAACGGCCTCGCGCTTATCTACATGGGCTTGCAGGCGGAAATGGAAGTGATCCCCACGGATAAAGTGCTGGCTGGCATCATATTCCCGAATGGCCTGTTCCAGCTCACCCAGCAGTTCGTCCAGCGCGTTGTGCAGAATACGGCCATCCAGCAGGGCGGGAATGTTTGCATCGTTTGCGGGGTTATCATCAAACGCTGTGTCAATTTCCTGCGAAAGCGCATCGACCACACGTTGATGACATTCAGCGCGCAGTAATTGCAGGTCATGCAACAGTTCCTGCACACTTTCATCTGAATCCAGACGGTTGGGAACAGTGGTCAGAAACTCGCTGACATGGGCTGCCGTTTCACGGAAAGTAGGCTGGTCTGTCTGCACATATTGCAGGCGCACGGCCATGCCCAACCCGCGTGACAGCAGCACGGAAACAGCCGCCAGAGCAGCGCGTGCGTGGTCCCCTTCATGCCCGTGTGGGCCCATTTCCACTTCAGAAAATTCAATCTGGTCATTGATCGAAATTAGGGGGCCAAACATGGCGCGGGAGCGCACCAGTGCTTCCTCATCCCCCGCCAGCAGGCTGGAAACAGAGGTGGAAACATTGGAAAGGGCCGTGCGCAGTTTATCACGCATATTGCGGCGGGCTGTTTCGGCCAGATTATGGGCAAACAGGCCTGCCAGCGTGCCCTCGCACACAATGCCCAGCACAATGTAGGATGCGCGGGACATGGCCGTCATAAACACGTTTTCGGGGTGCGGAATGGCGCCAATGGCAATAATGGCTGTGGTGTAACCGGCCAGCACAAGCGCGTAGGAGCGGAAGTTGCGCACCAATGTGGCCATGGTGCAGCATGTTCCCACCCAAATGGACAGAATGGGGAAGAACAGCCACGCATTCTGGTTAAACGCAGAAATCAGGGTAATGGACATCACTACCCCTATGGCCGTGCCTACCAGACGCCATCGGGCCTTGGAAAGACTTTCCCCGCGTGAGCCTTGGGCCACAATCCATACGGTCATGGCGGCCCATTGCGGGTCATCCAGTTCCATCCACAGGGCAATAACCAGGGCCAGAAGGGCCGCTGCGGTGGTGCGCACAGCAAAGCCAATGGCGGCCGGGGTGGGGGAGAGCAGCCAAGCAAAGGGCATCTTTCCGCGTTCACCCGGCCGGTGCAGGGGGCGGAAATTGCGCAGGGGGCCGATCCGGTCAAGGATAAACATAGGGAGACTGGGCACGGCGACTATTTTATCCTGACAACGAAAAACAGGGAGTAACGCCACATAGAGTAGCCTGATTCCCTGCTTTTTCCTTGTGGGTTCAGACGCATATCAGCTATCAATCTTCCAGCGATGAAAGCGCGAGGGGATGGAAATTTATTTATAAATCTTGCGCATATAAGCTATCATGTTCCCAGATAGAAAAATACTGCGAATAGACTATGCTCGCAGGTCGGGTAAGATAAACGAAAGTAGGCGCAATGTCCGATTTCCTTCAAAATATTCTTGGTAAGGTAGAAAGCGCCTTAGGCGTTGATGTGCAGAGCGCCTTGCAGCAGCAGTTACAGTCTCTGCTTCAGCCGCAGAATTTGGAGGCTTTGTTGACACGGGCAGATCAGGCCGGGTTGGGTGACAAAGTGCGTTCATGGGTGAGCCAGGGTGGCAATGTACCTGCCACACCAGATGAAATTCGCACCATTCTGGGCAGTGATACCGTACATAATCTGATTGAAAAAACAGGCTTGCCGGCAGATACCGTATTGACGGCACTGACACATTTTTTGCCTGCCGCCGTGGATAAACAAACCCCGCAGGGCGTGGTGCCAGAAACTGAGGCACAAACCAAACAGGCATAATATTTTCTGCACGCCTGCAATGCATATGTGTTGAAGGCGTGCATCCTGCGCATGAATCCGGTAAGAATTACGGCATGGATGTGGGCGAACGTATTAAACGCATGGATAGCTGGCTGCTGGATGATGTCTGCCAGCCTTTGGCAGACAAACTGCCAGAACGTCTGACCGCTTTTGAAGTGGGGATGAGCTGCCAGCTTGGCTCTTTGCTCCTTTCTGCCGTATCCATTATTGCCGTGTTTGTTTTGACAGGCATGAATGATTTTGGAAACATGATCTTCAACGTGCTGGTCTGGGCTTTGTGCGTTACATTTTTTATTGGGTTGGGCCGCTTGCGTGTATTGGTGCAGCCGGGCAAAGCCAACCCCCTGCGTTATATGCTGATAAGCGTGCGCATTATTTCCATTCCCTTTACATTTTACGTTATTTATCAGGCCATTACCTCACCAGCTGCGTTTAGTTCAGTTATGTGGTTTAATGCGTTTTCCAATATTGTTTTTGTTGTGGGGCTGTATTTTATTTCCTGCCAGCCCCGTCCACCCCAGCGCCGGGCGAAGGAAGAAATCTGGGGCCGTGTGGTGGCCCCGGAAGGCAGTGGTTTTTAGCATTTAGAATGTGATGGGAAACGCCGATCAGGGGTTATCCTGATCGTGCTCTCCCTGTGCAATACGTGCCTGCACAGCGCTGCGCCATTTTGCATCCTGCGGGGCGGCATCCAGTGCCTTGCGGAAAAGTGCCAATGCTTGCGGTGTCACTTGATGGTTGGTGCGCGTAATGGCTTCTGCCGTGCGGGCGGCCAGTTCAGCATCAAACCCCATATCCAGCGCATGGTTCCACGCATCGGCGGCTTCGGCATAATGCTCGCGGGAGGCTTCAACCTGTCCAAGCAACAGGTAGCCCTGGCGTAGTGCCGGATCACCCGGCGGCAGAGTAGCGAGTGTCTGTTTCAGGCGGGCAACCAGCACATCATTTTTCTTGTCCTGCATATGCTCGGTTGCAAGGCGCGGGCCAAGTGGTTGTGCGGGCAGGGAAGGCACGCCATTTGTCAGATACAGGCCGACTGCCAGCACAGGGGCAAGGCCAAGGCCAACCCAACCCACGGTGGCAGCGCGGGAGCTATCAGCAGAGGATGGTGCCTTATCAGCTGCCAGAATACGGCGCTGAATTTCCAGCCGTGCAATTTCATGCTCCGCCGGGGCAATCAGCCCGATTGTAAGGTCACGGTCCACTTCCGCCAGCTGGGCTTCGTGCAGGGCAAGGGCAGCGCTGCGTTCATCCCGCACGGTGCGGGTGCGTTTCCATAACGTGGCGCAGGCAGGGGCCAGAGCCAGCAGGCTGAGCAGGGCAATGGAAAGCCAGATCATGGGGCGTTATCCTTATCCTTTGTCAGCTGGTCCAGCCGGGCTTTTTCTTCTTCTGTCAGCGGAGGGGGAGCAGGTGGGGCAGCGGCCCGGCGGCGGTAGAAGATAAAGGCCGAGACAAGCCCCAGCAGCAGGGCCAGAACAGGCATGCTCCACAATAACAAGGTGCTGAACGAAAATGCGGGTTTCAGGCGGATGAAGTTGCCATAGCGGTTCACCATCCAATCCATAATCTGCTGGTTGTTCTCACCCTTGGCAACGTGTTCTCGCACCACGCGGCGTAGGTCTCGCGCCAGCCCTGCGCTGCTGTCCTCAATAGATTCATTCTGGCAGACAAGGCAGCGCAGTTGGGAGCCAATGGCCTCGGCCCGTGCTTCATCCTTGGGGTTGGGCAGCATTTCCATGGGGTCATCCACAGCCAGCACCAATGCAGGTGCCGCGATAAGGGAGAACCCAACGCAGGAGGCAGCCAGAAAACGGCGCATGTTCATGGCGCTTTCAACTTTTCAACCAAAGGCAGCAATGTCTGGCTCAGAATATCATCCGTAAGGGGAGCTGCCGTGTGCCAGCGGATAACGCCACCGGGGCCGATCAGGAATGTTTCCGGCACGCCAGAAATACCCCATTCAATCCCCACACGGCCTTCATGGTCACTCCCAAGGCGGGAGAACGGGTTGCCAGAATGTTTAAGAAAGTTTTCCGCATTTTCTGGCCTGTCCTTGTAGGCAATGCCCCACATGGTCAGCTTGTCTTTCAGCGTCATCAGGGTTGGCATTTCCGCAAGGCAGGGAATGCACCATGAGGCAAAAAAGTTCACCAGAACGGGCTGTGTCAGGTTGCGTAAATCCTGCGTGTTAAAGCCCTGCATGGGGGGCTGATCTGGCAGCGTAAAATCCGGCACAGGGCGGTTCAGCACCGGTGCGTTGATATCATGCGGGTTGAAGGAGCCATGCTCCATGCCAGAAAGCATTTTCCAAAACGCAACGCCAACAACGCCAGCCCCCGCCAATGGCAAAGCCATAAGCAGGCGACGGCGGGATGCATTGGGAGGTGTTTCTGAATTGCTCATGATGCTGCACTCATTTCGGCAGAAGATTTGGCACGCTGCGGCGCACCCACACGCACACGACGGTCAGATAGCGAAAGCGCGCCACCAAATGCCATAACCAGCGCGCCCAGCCACATCCACGGGGCCAGCGGGTTGTAATGTAGGCGTAGCACGTAGGTGGGGTTGCTCTCCGGCCCATGTTTGTCACCCAGCACACCATACAGATCTGCCAGCAGGTTGGTATGGATGGCAACATCGGTTGTGGTCTGGTTTTGCGTATTAAAGCTGCGTTTGGAAGGATGCATAACGGTAATAAGGTGCCCGTTACGCCGCACTTCCAGCGTGCCTACCATAGCGGTGTAGTTTGGCCCTGGTTCCTGCTTTACGTTTGTAAGTGTCCAGTCATACCCGGCTAGATGCTCTGTGGTGCCAATGGGCACTTCCACAATTTTATGCTGGGCCTGAGACATGGCAGAAAGCCCAAGCACCGTAATACCCACGCCAATATGCGCAATGGCGGTGCCAATAATGGCACGCGGCAACATGCGCGCACGCTGCACACTGGTGGCAAACGGCGCACGGAACAGGCGCACACGTTCCACAACATCTGTAATGGTAGACGTAATAATCCAGATAGCGGCCGCTGCGCACAGGATGGGCAGAACGCCAGAAAGCTTAAAGGCCGCAACTGCACAGGCAATGGCGGTGATAACAGCCGCCACCCATAGCTTTTGCAAAATAGGCCAAAGCTGTGCGCGCTTCCACGGGAGCATGGGGCCAAACCCCATGAAGATGAACAGCGGCAATGCCAGTGGAATGGTGGTGGCATCAAAAAACGGCTTGCCCACAGAAATGGTGCGGTCAAACAGCAGGGACATAAACGGCGGATACATGGTGCCCGTTAGCACCACAGCGCAGAGCGAACACAGCAGAATATTGTTCAGCACCAATGCCCCTTCGCGCGAGACTGGAGCAAACAGCCCGCCGGAAGTGAGGGATGGCGCGCGATAGGCAAACAGCGCCAGAGAACCACCAATGACCACCGCCAGAAGGCCCAGAATGAACACGCCACGCGCAGGGTCATTTGCAAAGGCATGCACGGAGTTCAGAATGCCCGAACGCACAAGGAAGGTGCCGGAAAGCGAGAACGAGAACGTGCCAATAGCCAGCAGCACGGTCCAGATTTTAAGGGCTTCGCGCTTTTCCACCACAATGGCGGAATGAATAAGGGCAGTACCCGTGAGCCATGGAATGAGCGAGGCATTTTCCACCGGGTCCCAAAACCAGTAACCACCCCAGCCCAGCACGTAATAGGACCACCAAGAGCCCATGGCGATCCCGCAGGTGAGGAAGCACCAGGCAGCCACAGCCCAAGGGCGCACCCAGCGGCCCCATGCGGCATCCACCCGGCCTTCCAGTAGGGCGGCAATAGCAAAGGCAAACGGCACGGCAAAGCCCACATAACCCGTGTAAAGAATAGGTGGATGAAAAGCCAAGCCGGGGTCTTGCAGCAGGGGGTTCATGCCTTGCCCATCCATGGGGGCAGGCCAGATGCGGGCAAATGGATCAGATGTGGTCAGGCAGAACAGTTCAAACCCGGTCGCCACCAGACCCAACACGCCAATAACGCGGGCACGCAAAGCGGAAGGCAGGTTGCGCCCAAAAGCCGCAACAGCTGCGCCGCACAGGCCCAGAATAAGCGCCCATAAAAGAATAGAGCCTTCGTGGTTTCCCCATACGCCGGTAATTTTATACAGCAGCGGTTTGGAAACTGCGCTGTTGGCCGCAATGTTCTGGACAGAAAAATCATCTGTTACAGCGGCGTAAACCAGGCAAAGGAAGGAAGTTAGCAGCGCAATAAGCTGGCCAATGGCAAGGCCGGGGGCCAGTGCCATCAGCCGCACATCGCGGCGGCGCGCACCCATAAGGGGGAGAATACCTTGTATGGCAGCAAGCACGCAGGCCAGCGCAAGGGCGTAGTGTCCGAGTTCGGGGCTCAGCATGTCAGGGGGTAGGCTCCCGCTTTTTCAGGTCTGTAGAGTTAGTTGGTGGCAGGCTGGGTGGCGGTGTTTTTGCGGGCATCCTGCACCGTCATCTGGTTCCAGCTCTCAGCACTGGGTGGCGGGCCAAAGCGTGGGTCCCACTTTCCGGCCTTTTTCAGGGCCTCGGCCACTTCCTTGGGCATGTAGGTTTCATCATGCTTGGCTAGCACTTCGGTCGCGGCAAAATCATGCGGGGGCTGCACCGTGCCAATGGCCACAACGCTTTGGCCTTCACGGAACAGGTCTGGCAAAATGCCTTCGTAATGCACGGTTACTGCGGCCTGACCATCGGTCACGTTAAACGTGGCAACAGGTGTTTCACCCTTGCGCTCACGGTGTACGGAGCCAGCCACCACCATGCCGCCCAGCTTGACGGTTCTATCCTTGGGTGGAGGGGAGGCGACAACCTGTGAAGGTGTGACAAAAAATACGATATCGGAAGAAAAAGCCCGCAGGATCAAAGCTGCGGCAGTGCCAAGGCACGCCACGCAGGCAATGACAAGCCAAAGGCGACGGGTTTTGCGAGTCATGATTGTGGGGCGGCTCCTGCCTTGCGGGGGGCTTTCTGTTCAAGGGTGGCCAGCCGGATACGGTCGCGCTTTAAGCGCAGGGCAGCGCCAATGGAAAACACAAGCGCCATAATGGCAAACAGGCCGTAGCTGGCGGCAATATAAGGCAGATGGGTCATGCAGCGTTGCCTCTACGGCGGGGGGAGGACAGCAGGGCGCGAATACGGCTTTCCATCACGGCAGCGCGGGTGCGGGCCACAACAATGGCGGCAAACCCAAGCCCCATGCCCAGCGCAGACAAAGCCAGAGGCCACAGCATGGAGGAAGACATAGTGGGCGCGCCCGTAAGGGTAATGCTGTCTGGCTGGTGCAGCGTGTTCCACCACTGCACGCTAAACTTGATAATGGGCAGATCAACCGCGCCGGCAAGGGCCAGAATGGCGGCAGCCTTGTAGCCACGCTGCGGATCATCAAATGCCCGAATAAGCGCAATATGCCCCAGATACAGGAAAAACAGCACTAGAACAGACGTTAGGCGTGCATCCCACACCCACCATGTGCCCCACATGGGCTTGCCCCAAAGGGAACCTGTAGCAAGGCACAATGCGGTAATGGAGGCGCCCACCGGCCCAATTTCCACCGCTGCCAAATCAGCCAGCGGGTGCCGCCAGACAAGGGAGAGCAGGCCACATATGGCTAACCCGGCATATCCGGCAGAAGCCAGTATGGCGGCAGGCACATGCACATACATAATGCGCACGGAATCGCCCTGCTGCCAGTCTGCGGGGGAGAAAAACAACCCCCAGCCCAACCCCGTTAGGGTAAGGAGTATGGCAGGCCATGTAAGCCAGGGCTGAAGGCGTGCCCCCAGCTTGAGAAACTGGCCGGGATTGGCATACCGATGGAAAAAATTGCCGGTACGCGCGACAAAGGTCGGAGAGGCGCTCAAAAGTCAGTCCGTTCCATCTGTATCTGGTTCAATCCTGTGGTCTTCCTCTTTCACATCCGTTGCGGAAGTGGGAAAAGGACTACCTGTGTCCCCTTTTACAACATTCCGTGCCTCTTGACACGATGCAGTTGTTCATGGGCGTCTTGCCCGCACAACACAACGGAGGAAATTATGCTGTTTGCCATTACCTGTACGGATCGCCCCGGCGCGCTGGAACTGCGTAAGGCCACACGGGCGCAGCATCTGGCATTTCTGGAAGCCCATAAGGATGGTATCCTTTTTGCTGGCCCACAGCTGGATGCCAATGGTGCCCCCTGCGGCAGCCTTGTTCTGCTGGAAGCGCCAGACCGCGCCACGGCGGAAGGTTTTGCGGCGGCAGACCCATATGCAAAGGTAAACCTGTTTGAAAGCGTGATTATCCGCCCCCTGCGGACTGTGTTCCGTGATGGCCAGATGGCAGAATAATCATGGCCTATTGGCTGGTGAAAAGTGAGCCGGATGCCTTTAGCTGGGATGAGCAAGTGGCCAATGACGTGGAGCCATGGACGGGTGTACGCAACCATCAGGCCAAAAAAAATCTTGCGGCCATGAAGGTGGGAGACCGCGCCTTTTTCTACCATTCCAACGTGCAGCGCGCCATTGTTGGCGTGGTGGAAGTGGTGCGCGAAGGCTACCCGGACCCAACGGCAGAAACCGATAAATGGGTGTGTGTGGATGTAAAAGCCATAGCCCCCATGCCTAAACCTGTAACGCTGGCGCAGATCAAGGCGGAACCGGCGCTGGAAGATCTGGCATTGGTGCGGCAGTCTCGTTTGTCAGTCTGCCCGGTATCGGCAGAACACTGGCAGATCTTGTGTGACATGGGTGGGTGGCAAAACCCTGCCTAAAACACAGCCTGTGTTCACAATATTTTGTAGTGCCGTGTAAAATGCACCAACAAAAAAGGCCGCCCGTAATGGAGCGGCCTTTTTTGCATATAGCGCAGAGCACAGAATTAGCTCTGTGTTGCAATCGTCCATGCCTGAGCAGAGCGGTTGCCAGAACGGCAATAGGCAAAAATGGGGCCGGGCAGGGTGTTAATAGCTTCCTGCGTTTCAATCACGGCATCGGAAGAAGGCGTGAGCGGTTCGGCAACAGGAATGGCAATAAAGGAAAGCCCCGCCTTGCGTGCGGCTTCACCAATGGTTTCGGCAGAAGGCTGGCCAGCTTCTTCGCCATCGGGGCGATTGCAGATAATGGTTTTGAACCCTGCGCCCTTAATAAGCGGAATATCTTCCACCGTAATCTGGGGGGAAACGGCGAAATCGGGGGAAAGGGAATGATACTGCATGGGAATAGCTATCCTGAAAGCTGAAAAAGAACTGCCGCACAATGCGGCTTTTGGGGCTGAATGCAAGATCAGGGCAGCCAGACCCAAAAGCAGATATGCCGGGGTATGTGTTTAACGGTGAATGAAGTACATGTCTGAATACAGGTTCTTCAGCGCTGCATGGTCTGCCAGACAGTGGCGCACCAGCACAGCGCGCAGGCTGATGGCGGCCTGCTGAACAGAGGGATCTGTGCTATCTGCGTGCAGGGCTGGGTAATGCTGCATACAGGCTTTAAGCGTGGGGTTGTTCATATCCACACCAGAGCGGATCTTTTCTTTCAGATCATTATAGTAATCGGAAACCTCTTTATCAGAATCCCACAGCGGCACGGAGGTATCCACCTTACCGTTGTGCATGAAGTAAGCCACCGTGAAAAAGCCTGTTTCAGCCGCACCCGTGCCGGATTGAACTGTCATGCGGCAAGCGCGTTGTGAATAGGGCGGAAAGCTGACATCCGGCATGGCGGAAGAAGCCTGCACCTGTATGGCTGGCGCAGGTGTGTTGGGGTTGGGGGAGGCATCTTCAACATCTGCACCACCGGCTTCATGTGCCTTTTCCCATGCTTTTGCCACCAGAATATGGAAACGGTCAGACTGGCACAGATCAGGGGCGGTGCGTGCTTCAGCCAGCCGGGTTTCATATGTCTGCTGCTGTGGGGTGGCGCATGCAGCGGTTGCAACGGCAGCAGCCACCGGCGCCAGCCGCAGAAAGCGCCGCACGGAACGCTGGATGGGTGAAGGATGGGTCATGTCAGGATACTCCGCAATAAGATGTGCGCCTG
Organism: Acetobacter pomorum; assembly: GCF_002738225.1. GTDB lineage: Bacteria > Pseudomonadota > Alphaproteobacteria > Acetobacterales > Acetobacteraceae > Acetobacter > Acetobacter pomorum. The sequence continues at coordinate 50,459 of NZ_PEBQ01000144.1, forward strand.
GATGAAGAACAGTGTTTCTGCTTTGGAGTGTGTAAGGGCTTTATGCAAGCCTTACAACGGCGCGGGCCGCGTATGCAGGGTGGATAAGGTGCTGGGTGCTGTTTTTCGTGCCCTGTGCCTGTTATGATTACAACGGAATAGAGAAAAATAAGGCGCCAGAGTGCGTCGCTGCTTCGTTCGCAAATGGGCGTGGCATGCAGCAGGCAGGAGAGGCACGAATGAGCACACAAGAAACAGCAGGCAATGCCCTGGCTCCCATGCTTTTAAATGGAAGTGAGCTGGCAGAACTGGAACAGGCTCTGGCCGATGTAGAATCTGGCCGGGGTGTTTTGGTGCGTTTGGCAGACCTTATGGGGGGCGCTGTTGGGCATGCTGCGCGTTTGGGCCTGCGTGGTTTGGGCATGGCCCCCAATATGGAAGAAAAAATGCGCGGTCTGGCAGAAACAGCCATTACCCGTGCGTTTGATGTAGCCATTGTGGGCATGAAAGGCCCGGCAGATAGCCAGATGGCAGAAGCCCGCTGGCGTGGCCCGGCATTGCAGGCTGCAGTGGCCGTTTCTGGCGCAGTGGGCGGGTTTAGTGGCCTGGCCGGTCTGGCCCCGGATATTGGGTTTACAACGCTGACAATCATGCGTGAAATTGCCCGCATTGCGCGGGAGGAAGGGGAGGATCTTTCTAACCCGGATGCGCGCCGTGCATGTTTGGAAGTGTTTGCGTTAAAAGCCTTCCCCAACAAAAGGGATGGGGATGAAAGTGAGCTGGGGTATTTCTCGGCCCGTGCCGTGCTGCGGGGCCGCCCGGTTGTTATGCTGATTGCCGAGGTTGCTTCCCATTATGGTCTGGCATTGGGGCAAAAGCTTTCCCTCCAGCTTATGCCGGTGGCCGGTGCCTTGTGTGGGGCCTCTTTAAACACGGCGTTTTTCAACCATTATCGTGCGTTGGCCCGTGCGCATTTCACCATTCGGCGTCTGGAGCGTGAACACGGGCCGGTAGTGCGTGATACCGCCATGTCCATGCGGGATGATCTGGCCGAACGCGGGCAGGAAGCCTGATCGGTTTTGCGCACAAACCAAGGTAGATGCAAAAAAGGCCAGCTCCGGAATGGGCTGGCCTTTTTGCTGTTCAGATAGGGGTTTTCTCTCCCTTGCGGGGTGGTTCGCCCTCAATAAAGGTAGTGATCACGGCAAACCCCAGCAGAACAACGCCAATAACCTTGGCGGCCAAATGGTAATGCGGCGCCCAAAACGTGACGCCAAAACAGACCAGAATGCCGATAAGGCAAGACAGGCGCATGTTCATGGTCAAAAATTGCTCCTTACGCCGTCACGGGAGAGGGCATAGGCAGGCCTTTTGCCAACGCCTCAACATTGTCCAGCGCCAGCATGCACATGGCGGTGCGTGTTTCTATGGTGGCGCTGCCTGCGTGAGGTGTCATAAAAATATTGGGCAGGGCTGTCAGTTTTGGGTTGGGGTTGGGTTCCTGCCGGTAAACATCCAGCCCGGCCCCAAACAGATGGCCAGATTCCAGTGCTGCTATCAGCGCGTCTTCATCCACCAAGGACCCGCGAGCAGCATTTACAAACACGCTCCCTTTGGGCAACAGCGAAAATGTCTGAGTGTTCATGATAGGTGGCGCGGAGGGTGAGCCCGGCATGTGCAAGGTGAGCACATCGCAATGGGGCAGCATGTCTTCCAGTTTTTCAAAATAGGTGGCGCCGGCTTCTTCTGCGGCACAAAGACGACTGCGGTTGTGGTAAAGAATGGTCATGTCAAAGCCACGCGCGCGCTTTGCCACGGCCTGCCCAATGCGGCCCATTCCCACAATGCCCAGCCGTTTGCCTGTAACGCGGTGGCCCAGCATGCCGCCCATACCCAAGCCATGATGCCAGCCTTTTTTCATGAGCGTATAGTATTCAGCAGCCCGGCGGCAGGCTGCCAGAATCAGCATCATGCTTAAATCAGCATTGCAGTCTGTCAGCACATTCGGGGTGTTGGAAACCGCAATGCCACGCGCATGCAGGGCCGGAATATCCAGATGATCCAGCCCGACACTTACGGTTGATACCAGTTTGACGCACTCTGGCAGGGCTTCAACATCCTTGCCCTTCAGTGGGGAATTATTGGTCAGCACAATGGCAAAAGGCTGAAATTCCTGAGCCAGTTCCAGCAGCGCAGGTGTTTTCATAGCTTTTTCGGGCGCTGGTGGGGCTGTAAATTCTGTTTTGATACGTTCTTCCGCAGCATCCAACAGGCGGATGGAGCGGATAAGGCGAGGTGCTTCTGTGCTCACAGGCAACTCCGTAGGCTGGTGAGTCGGTGGTTGTCTGGCGCAAGTTTGTGCCCAATGCGGGGTGGCATCAAGCGGGGGCAGACAACATATGGGCTATGACATTCTATAACGGCATACAAAGCCAGAGGTTGCCTAGGCGTATGGGATGGTGGGTTGCACGAAAGGAACGCACAGCACATGACACAGAACCTTACCCCCCAGATCATGCTGGGTGCGTATGCGGCAGGGCTGTTCCCCATGGCGTCCGATGCAGCAGATAAAACCCTGAGGTGGTACGACCCGGACCCACGGGGCATTTTGCCGCTTGATCATTTTCATCTTCCGCGCCGCCTGCGCCGTACAGTGCTCTCTGGCCAGTTTGATGTGTGTGTAGATAAAGACTTTCCCGCTGTTATGCGTGCGTGCGCCGCACCCGCTCCGGGGCGTGAAACCACGTGGATCAATGGAGAAATCTATCGCTTGTTCTGTGCCTTGCATGGCATGGGTTTCAGCCACAGTGTGGAATGCTGGCAGAACGGCAAGCTGGTTGGCGGTTTGTACGGCGTGGCGCTGGGGGGCGCGTTTTTTGGAGAGAGCATGTTCAGCCGCGTAACAGATGCCTCCAAGGTGGCACTGGTGCATCTGGTTGCACGGTTGCGCCTGTGTGGGTTTATTGTGCTGGACACACAGTTTGGCACCGAACACCTTGCCCGCTTTGGAGGGGAGGAAATACCAGCCGCTGCCTATAAGGCCATGCTGGAAAAGGCTGTAAGTATGCAGCCCCGCTGGCAGCAGAATATTCCGGCTGATGTGCTGGAAGCAGAAATCCGAAGCATGTAAGAAGCTGCCATATTCCGGCCCGCGCCTTGCCATAGGGTTGCTCTGTGGTGGTTATGCCCAAAAAGGGCATGCCAAAGGCACGGGCCTGTAAATTGAATGACTGGAATGGATGAGATTATGAGCACACGCCTGTATGGCCGTATGCGTTTTTTTTGCCTGATGGGTGTTCTGGGGGCGGCAATGCCTATGCTTGGCGCAACTTTGCCGGGGCGGGCACAGGCACAGGTTGCGCTGGACCATCCACGTTTAACGCCCGCGCGTGATGCCATTATTGATTACAGCTTTCAGCCCCAGCCGACAGCGCAGGATTTACAGAATGGGGCCAAGCCAGATACCCCTACACCCACGCGCCATGTGCAGGTGATGTTCTCTGGTGATGGCGGGCTGATGCGCATCAACTACATGACCAACATGGAAGGGGATGAAAGCCGTGGTGCCGTAATTATCAACCGTGCCTCTCAGGAAGTTCTGGTGATTCTGAATGACCGGCACATCTACACTCGCCTTGTGCAGCAGGAAGGCATACGCAACCCGTTTCTGCTTGACCTGTCCATGCAGTTTACGCGCAAGGGGAGTGATGTTGTGGCCGGGCAGCCCTGTACCGTCTGGGCTGCGCAATCTGCTCAGGGGCAGGCCACGGCCTGTGTGACGGATGATGGCTTTATTCTTTCCCAGACCGGTATTGATGTGGATGGGCTGAATGGCCGGATCCGCGCCATGAAGGTTTCTTATGAGCCTGTGCCCGATAGCGTGTTTCAGCCCCCCGTAGGTTTTCAGGAAGTTAACCCGCATAGTGGTGCCAAAGGTGGCGGAGGTGCGGCAGATGCATCCCCCGCACAACCCGCTGCACCTGCGGGCGTAGGGCCAATGGTGCCAGCTCCGGCAACAGGTAGCGCGGAAGGAACGCCGTAAGATGGTTGCAAAACATATTCTTGCAGGTATGGGGTTTGTGCTGTTGGGAGCTGCGGCTTCTGGCAGCGTGGCCCACGCCCAGATACAGCCCCAGACACCGCAGCCAACACAGATAGCTCCGGCCGATGCGCCGGTTGTCACGCCATCGGTTGATGCAGATGTGTTGTATGAGCTGAACTCCGCTCAGGGAGATGCCCATACCCAGCAGCGTATGCGCTGGCAGGTCAGTTCTCTGCGCCAGCGGCTGGACCCGCAGAATTCTGATGTGTTCATGATTACATCATGGACAGATCACACCCTTACGGTGGTGGATACTGCACGCAAGCGGGCCAGTGTCATGCCCGTGCCCGGCCCACAGCAGATTACGCCCCCAGGGCAGCCTGCAGCGGCTGGCACCTATGCACGATTGGGGAATTCCGTTGTGGCGGGTGAACAGTGCACATTATGGCGCACAACGGATGCCGATGGGCACCCAACAGATGCATGCTATACGCCAGATGGCCTGCTTTTGCAGGTGGCGCAGCAGGGGCAGGTTACGGTGCGTGCGCTAAGCGTAAGCCGGGCCCCCCAGCCAGATAGCGTGTTTGCCATTCCGTCCGGGCTGAAGCGGGAAGCCCCTGCACACCCATAAGGTTTGATGTTTCGGGCGGCAGAAAACGGAAAAAGAGAACGTCGCCATGAAAATCCGCCCCAGCTTTGCACTTTTTTATCTGTTTCTTGCTGGGGTAAGCCTGCCTGCTCTTGCACAGGCGGATGATGGCAGCTCTGGTACGGTTTCTGTGTGTTTGCGCGCAGATATGGCGCAATCTCCCCAAGCCATGCAGGTGGTGGCCTCTGGCACCGTGTTTACCGCACAAACCAAAGCCAGTGGCCGTAAGGGTGGGGAAGAAAGCGAAGCTTTGGTAACGACCGAAACTGTAACCCTGACCCATATGCAACCTTGTATGGATGCAGATGCATCCTCTGTTATTTCACACACCCGGCATTGGCTGGTTTCGCCCGTGCGCCCGCAGGCCGGCACGGTGTTTCATGCTGTGGGGGAAGTCAGCGGCAACGGTCTGGATACAGCTTTTGATGATGAAGGCACCTCTTTTCGGGATCTGGTGCGGGCAGGGGGCATTACGGCAACCGTGCGCACCCCGCTAACAGATGCTGTCTCCCTTATGGAAGGGGCAGCCGATCTGCCGCCAGATGCCGATGGAGAAGACCCGGCGATTGATGACAAATAACCCTGCCACGGGCTACACGCGGCATTAGAAAATCCGCCGCAGCGCCCCCGGTAGGAAGATGGAATACGGGTTAACGTGCAGGGAAGGGTTGCTCATTTGCCCGGCCACACCAAACGTTATGGCCACAAGCCCACCATCTTTTTCCGGGCTGAACACCCAGCCAATGCCCGGCAGTTTTCCGGGCAGTTTGTTAATGGCAAAAATAGGCACCACAGTGCCGTGTAAATCTATGCTGTTCTTGTTCAGATTAACGTCACCTTCCAGCGTGGCGCCCAAGGCATTGTTGCCTGTTCTGCCATCATGAATATTCAGCACGCCGTCTTTGAATGTTACGGGCAACACAAGATGCGTAACTGTAAATTCGGATGATTTATGTGCGGCCAGCCAGCCGTAAAAGGAAATATTGCGGGCCAGACGTAAAGCCATGGGGGCTTTTTTCAGCACAAATGGCGTAACGGTAATGCGGCCGTTAAAAGGTGCTGTTGCCTGTGTATCATCAAAAGAGCCACTTAAAACAGCGTGTCCGCCTTCTACATCTGGCACAATTTTAAAGTCGGACAAAAACGCGCCCATATCCGGGATGGAAACGCGCAGGTCACGCTCAGCACCTTTGGGGGTGAGTGTCATGCTGACAGGCGTTGGCCCATGCATGGCAAAATACATTTTTTCCAGACGTTGGCCGTTATCCTCAAAATAGGCTTTTACGGCCTTGAGTGAGGGTTTGTCCGGATTATAGCGCAATGTGTTGGCTGTCAGGTCAATGGCCCATGCTGCACCAGGCGGGCCATGCAGTTTGCCAGTGGCGGCCTCTGGCACATGGTAGCCGCTACTGGCTGATTGCGCGGGTTTGGGGTCTGAGGGGTCCCCCATCACCAAGGGAGAGAGATCCAGCATATCGGCATATACGCCAACATGCACGACAGATCCCCCTATGCCCTTTTGTGGCAGTTCCAACATGGCATGGCCGGTGGAATGGGCAACACGAAAGGAAGAAATAATGAGTTGCGGGGCATGGTGTGGGCGCAGGCGGGCCTTGCCGCGTACATCCAGATCTGGCCCTGTGGCCAGAATGCGATCAACCGCAACAATCTGGCCATTCTGCAAGCCCAGCGTGGCGTTGGCTTGTGCCGCCCGCCCCGGCGCCTTATGCCAGAGCGGAATACGGATTTGAGAGTTCCTGAGGTTGAGGTTGATATCCACCAACCCGTGATGATCCCCATACTGGCGGTAATCCACCACGGCATCTGCCGAGCCCCCAAAGTGGTCTCCCGTTGCAAAACCGGCAGCCGCAGCAGTTTGCGGAGTGATGCGGGATGTCAGATGCGCCTGTTCCAAAAGCCCGGTGGGCGGCACGTGCCGGAAATCTGTTGAATAGGAGATATTGGAGGGCAGGCCACCCAATACGCCATGCCCGGCAAGGGAGAGGCCATCTGCCGTGGCATCCAGCTTGATATCAGCGCGCCTTACACCACGCCCGGCCACCACATTGTCAAGCGATGCCTGTGTAATATCGGCATGGCCCTTAATTTCCATGTCATCAATGCTGACGTCATCTTTCAAGGGCAGGCTCAGCATCAACTGGAGTTTGGCGCGCCCGCGCGGGTTGCGAATATCCAGCGGGTGGCGTGCAAGAAGATGCAGGCGCGGCTCTGCCAGAAGGGCCATAACATCCTGCAACTTGCCATCAAGCTGCGTGTTGATAATACCTGTCTGGTCTTTTTTGGTCAGGCCTACAATGTCCATGCTGCCGGGGCCTGCGGCAATGCGGCCGGTGCCATTTTCCCCCACATTCTTTCCGGCACGGTCAACAAGCTGGTAACCGTGGTCAAACGTAATGCTCAGCTTGTCCAGCCCGTCCACGTCCATATGGGCATCCATGCCCCGAAGTGGAGAAATGGGCCGCAGCCAGTAAATGGTCAGCCCCTTGGCATCCAGCCCGCCAGAAATATTGCTGACATCCACACCATTCCAGCCTGTTGTGCTGGATAAGGTAACGGTGGTGTGCAGATTGGTGGCGATGCCATCGGTAATATTTTTGGTCACCCACTTTTTGCCACCCTTGGCAGCCTTATCTGGCCAGTAATAGACCAGATCGGGGAAATAAACCTGCGGAATATCCGTAACAACCTGCCCGGAAACCGTGGTGGGGTTAACCAGATCAGACGCATCAACCTGCCCGGATACCGTCAGATCAAGCCCACGGGCCACATCTTCCGGGTGGTCAGGGTTACGCAGGTTGGCGTTAATGCTGTGGACAATAATATGCGCAGGGGTGCTGCCATTTTTAAGATGGTCAAGCCGCAAGGTAATATTGGCTGTGCCATTGTTCAAAAAGTAACGCGCTCCGGCAGCCGTTACCTTGCCGCTTTGTGCATCTGCATGCAGTTCCATTGCGCCCGGCAAAAGCCAATCTGCATTTGGTGCAGGCAGAAAGCTGACATCTGTGCTGACGGCAATAGGCACCCTGATATGTTGCAGATCATGCGAGATATTGGAAAAGCTGGCGGGCCTAACGGCATTGGTTGCCAGATGCCACACAATGCCCTTGCCATTTGAATCCGGGCGGCCGCTGGCTTTTACTTCTATGTGGCAATCCGGGTTTTCCTGCCCCGTTACGGCAAATTGTACAGCACCCGTTAAGCCTTTTTTGCCTTGGGCGGAGGCCATATGCAGTGTGGCATCTAACGGAGAGGCCACCCAATGTGTGCCGGTAAGCTGGTCATTCATCTGAATAACGGCGTGCGAGATAACGGCGCGGTCCATTCCGGCGGTATCCACACTTGTATTGCTTTGTCCGCCAGAATTGGGGGGTGTTTCAAAATCAAACCCCACCGCGCCGTTTTTGCTACGCCGGAGGGCGAGCTGGACACCTTCTAGCTCCACAGCGCGCAGGGCAATGCCACCGTGTAGCAGGGCAAACGTATCTACCGTAACATGCGCTTCATGCACCGTATCCACAACTGTGCGATCCGGGCCTTTAATGGCGATATCATGCAACGCCAGCATAAGGGGCGATGTCAGCCCGTCACGCAGGCCGTTCCATTCCAGATAGGCGCGGCCCAAGCCCAACGTGGCAACGGGCGGCTGTTTTTTGCCGCCAGAAATAACGGTAACGGGCAGAAAAGGGCGCACCAACGGTGTTACATTTATGGGCCCCAGCGCCATGCGTGCAAACAGCAGAACTGTGCCCACAAGCGGCAGCCCGACCATGGCATACGCCCCATAGACCAGAAAACGCCGGGTTTTTGTGCGCCGCGGGCGCGTGGTGTCTTGACCGTTGGAAGTCAACGCAGCAAGCCTTTATTGTTCACAGCACGGGCCAGATCATGACGCAGGCAGACCATTCCCTTTTTCGAGACGTAAGGCAACCTAGAGGGCAGGGTTCCCGCATGTGGCCAGATGCAGACTGGCCCGCGCCAGCAGATACGCGCACGGCGGAACTGTTTACGCAGGATATGCTGGCCCTGGCGCAGGAAGCGGGTGTTGCGCAATCTGTCATGATACAGCCTGGTGCGCAAAAGCTTCTGGCCTGCCTGGGGGGAAACAGCCCTTATCTGGCTGATCTGGCGCGTGAAGATGTTCTGGCCTTTGCAGCCCTGCTGGAACAGGGGCCGGATGTGTGTGTGCAGGATGCGTTTGCAACATGCGAGAAGTTTGACACAACATCGGGGCGAGAGTGTGTCGCCGCTTTTTTGCGGCACACAAAAAAACGTATAGCTTTTATTTGTGCCGTGGCGGATCTGGGTGGATTCTGGCCCTTGGAGGAAGTGACGCACGCACTCAGCCGGTTGGCTGATACCGCGCTGGATCTGGCTGTCAGGCATTTGCTGTGGTGTGCCTTTCAGGCTGGGCAGCTTGCCTTACCCAACCCGGAGCAGCCAGCACAGGGGTGCGGCTTTGTAATTCTGGCCATGGGCAAACTGGGCGCGCGGGAGCTGAATTTTTCATCCGATATAGACCTGATGGTGCTGTATGATCCCACAGCGTACCCTCAGTCGGACACAGTGCGGCGTGTGTTTGTGCGTATGACTAGCGATCTTGTGAGCCTGATGGAAGCACGAGATGCCAATGGATACGTTTTTCGCACAGATTTAAGATTGCGGCCCGATCCATCTTCCACCCCTCCGGCTGTTACGGTGCAGGCGGCCATCCTGTATTATGAAAGTCTTGGCCAGACATGGGAACGCGCCGCCATGACAAAAGCGCGTCCCGTGGCGGGCGATCTTACGCTGGGGCGGCGTTTTCTGGCGGCCATTCGCCCCTTTATCTGGCGCAGACATCTGGATTTTGCCCTGATTGATGATCTGCACGACATGAAGGCCCGGATCGACCGTTACCGCAAGGCTGGGCGTACAGATTTAAGCACTTTGCCAGATACCGTTCTGGCAGATCCTTCTGCCAGCATAGATTGGCTGCTGGGCCATAACCTCAAACTGGGGCAGGGCGGGATTCGTGAAATTGAATTTATCGCGCAGGCCATGCAGCTTGTCTGGGGTGGGCGCGAGCCCGCTTTGCGGGATAAAACTACCTTTGGCGCCCTTAAAAAACTTGTAGGTTCAGGCCACCTGCCACGGGAAGAAGCAGAAGTACTGGCCCGAACCTACCGTTTTTTGCGAGATGCCGAGCACCGGTTGCAGATGCGCGCGGACCACCAGACGCACAGCCTGCCTGACACGCGCAAAGGGTTTGAGGCTTTTGCCATTTTCATGAACTATTCGGATGCAGAGGTGCTGGCGCTGGATATGTTGCCCCGTATGCGGGAGGCTCGGCGTATTTTTGAACGGCATTTTGTGTTGCCGACAGCGCAGCCTGAAGAAGTGGAAGGCAGCGTGCTGGTGCCGGGGCCGGAAGATGGGCAAACGGCAGAACTGTTGCAAAAACATGGTTTTCCGCCGGAGCAGATAGCGGAAGCCACGCAGGTTCTTACCCGCTGGCGCGGGAACAGCCTACGTGCCCTTCGGTCCGAGCGTGCGCATGCGTTGCTGCGGGTGCTGTTGCCCACGTTGCTGGCTAGTTTTGGTGCACGCAGCAACCCGCTGGCCTGCTTGCGCCGGTTTGATGCGCTGCTGGCCCGCCAGCATGCCGGGGTGCAGCTTCTTTCTCTTTTTGAACGCAACCCTGCGCTGATAGACCGCATTGCCAATATTTTTGATGCCTCGGTCTTTCTGGCTGATTATCTGGCAGACAAACCCTCCGCCTTGGAAGGACTTTTGGAATCCGAGCCAGAGGAAGGAGGCACAGTTATTGCGCGCCTGCACCATCTGGCGGAGGAAATGGCAGATGTTGAAGAGCTGGTAACAGCACTGCGCCCGCTTTTGCGCGGAGAGGAGTTTCGCCTTTCTGTAGCCTTGCTGGAAAGCCGCATAACGGAAAACGAGGCAGAAAAGCAGCGCACGGCGCTGGCGGATAACATTATCACCATTGTCAAACAGGCGGTGGAGGTAGAACACACACGCCGTTACGGGCATGTGCCGGGCGGTGGCATGGCCATTATAGCGCTGGGCAAAGCAGGCTCGCGCGAGATGATGCCGCGGTCAGATCTTGATTTGCTGATGGTGTTTGATCACCCTGAAGATGTGCAGGCCAGCGAGGTGCCACAGGCCGATGCCAAAGCAAAGCGTCCGCTTTTTTCTGCGCCGCGTTCTGTTGGGGTGGCGCAGTATTACACCCGCCTAGCCCATGCCTTTATTGCAGCGCTTACGGCTCCTGGGCCGGAGGGCCCGCTCTATGCGGTGGATATGCGGTTGCGTCCTTCCGGGGCGGCAGGGCCGGTTGCGGTCTCTCGCCCGGCCTTTTTGCGCTACCACACAGAATCCGCATGGACGTGGGAGTGCATGGCCCTGACACGGGCGCGTATTGTTGCCGCTCCCGCAGAGTTGAAGCGTGTTTTAAGGCAGGATCTGGAAGCCATTTTGGATGGGCGCCTGCGGTCACAGCCTCCAGCGCGCGCAACATTGCTGCAAGATGCCGGTGCCATGCGCGCACGGCTGGCGCGGGATTTGCCCGCATCTTCTGTGTGGGATGTCAAACGGCGCTTGGGCGGGCTGATGGATGTGGAGTTTATTGCCCAGATTTATCAGTTGATTGGGGCGCAGGCGGCTGTGCGAGATGTCAGCACGCGTTTGGCATTGGGGCGTCTGGAAAAAGCCGGCCTGCTCAGCGCGGAAGACAGTCAGTTTCTCAAACAGGCCGAGTTGTTCTGGCGTCAGCTTCAGGCCATGCTGCGTTTGCTTTGTGGGTCCACCCCTCCAGTGGATCTGGAGCAGGATCTAGCGCCCGCATCTCTGAACGTGCTGTTAAAGGCCATGAAGCTGGAAACATTGCCGGACCTGATTGAAAAGGCCAACATTCTGGCCCGTGATGTCTCTGCAACTTTTGCCCGTCTGGTTGGCCCGGTGGAATAAGCCTGTTTTTTTAAAGGAACAGCGTGCAAACCCGCCACGTTCAATATGGGTAGGGTGTTTAAAAAGAAGGATACCAAACATGACGGAACAGCACACATTAAAGGTAGGGAATGCAGCCCCGGCATTTGATATGGAAGCAAGCGGGGGCCGCAAGGTGACGCTGGCAGATTTTAAGGGCAAGCCGTTTGTTCTGTATTTTTACCCCAAGGCAGATACACCCGGATGCACCAAGGAAGCCTGTGGGTTTAACGAAGCCCTGAAGGATTTTGAAAAAGCAGGGTTGTCCGTTATTGGCGTCTCGCGTGATCCGGTTAAAAAACTGGATGCCTTTGCTGCCAAATATGATCTGACCTTCCCTCTGGCGTCAGATGAATCTGGCAGCGTGACAGAAGCCTATGGTGTGTGGGTGGAAAAAACCAATTATGGCCGCCAATATATGGGCATTGAGCGCACAACTTTTCTGATTGGGCCAGACGGTAAAATTGCGCATATCTGGCCCAAGGTAAAAGTGCCAGGCCATGTTGAGGCTGTGCTGGAAGCTGCCCGCACATTGGCAACTAGTGCCTGAAGGCGGTTTTTTTTTAAGGCTTACCTCTACCACCCCGTAGCTTACCAGGTCTGATAATATCCGCGTGGGGCGTAATATCCATAACCCGGTCCGGGTATAACGGGCACTGCAGGCACAACATACGCCGGTGGAGGTGGTGGCGGAGGGGGTGCGTAAGCTACAGGTGGGCCACCCGCCATTGTTGCCCCGGCCAAAGCCCCTACGGCCAACCCGCCGATAAGGGCGCCAGCAATAGCACCGCCGCCGGGGCCACGATGATGGTAGTAGCCGCCTCTGGGGCCACCCCAGCCAGGGCCACCCGGACCGCCACGTGGGCCACCGCCCCAACCGGGGCCGCCCATCATATGTGGGCCGGGCTGGGCCTGCGCCATTGGCATGGTTGTCAAGCCAAGGCCCGTAATAATGGGCAGAGCCATCAAAAGTTTGGTAATCTGGCGCATGAAATGAGCCTCCTTGAAACAGGATAAAACCTGTTTTCTTTGTCTCATCTCAAATAATGGCGCGTCTTATGGCAAATTAAAGGCGTATCCGCGGCGTTATTTTGTACCCTGCTTTTATGCAGTACAACGCTCTATAATTAAAAGACTACAGTGCGCTTGCTGCCTTCCTTCACAAAAGATCGCATGGTCAGGGACGTGCAGAAGCGGTAGCGGACGCGGTACTGCTGGCTGCCTGTTTCAGGCGTAAAACCGTAAACAGAGTGATAGCGGCACAAAGGGAAACATATCCCGCAAACCAGTTTTCGTGCCCGATCTGTTTGCACCACAGGGCAATATATTCTGTTGTGCCGCCAAAAATGGAAACCGTGAGCGCGTAAGGCAATGCCACACCCAAAGCACGAATACGGGTTGGAAACAGCTCAGCTTTGACAATGGCGTTAATGGATGTGTAACCCGATGCAATAAACAGTGCTGTCACAATCAGGGCGAATGCTGCCCAGGGGGAGGTTGTGCTGGCCAGCATATGTAGCAACGGAATGGTGCCGAACGTTACGCCAAAACCAAAAAACAGCAGCAGCGGTTTACGTCCAATTTTGTCTGAAACAGCCCCAAAAACAGGCTGCATGGCTGCAAACACAATCAGGCTGGCGGTGGAGATAAGGGTTGCGGTTTCCTTGGGAAAGCCCAGCGTGTTGGCCAGATATTTCTGCATGTAAATGGTGTAGGTATAAAAGGCTACGGTGCCCCCAAGCGTGAGGCCACAAACTGTGCGCACAGCGCGCCAATGGTGCAGAAGAACGCGAATACCCCCTTTTTCTTCTTGCACATGTGCGCTTTTAAAGCTGTCGCTTTCCGTCATCTGGCGGCGCAGCCAGAATACCAGTACAGCGCCCAAAGCTCCTATCAGAAACGGCACGCGCCAACCCCAGCTTGCAATCTGCTGCGGTGTGAGCAGCACGTATTGCATAAGCAGGAGCAGAACAAGCGCAAGCAGTTGGCCCATCACCAGCGTGACATATAAAAAGCCAGACCAGAATCCACGATGCTCCGGTGTGGCTACTTCGGCCAGATAGGTGGCAGATGCCCCATATTCTCCCCCAAGGCTCAGGCCTTGCAGCAGGCGGGCAATAAGCAGCAGAAGCGGGGCCGCAAGGCCGATCTGGTCATATGTTGGGCATACGGCAATGGCCAAAGACCCTAAACACATGGTGAGCACAGAAATGGTGAGCGCGCTGCGGCGGCCGTATCGGTCTGCCGCCATGCCCAAAAGCCACCCGCCAACAGGCCGCATGAAAAAACCCACAGCAAATACTGCAGCGGCGTTCAAAAGTTCTACAGTAGGGTTTCCGTGTGGGAAAAAGGCATGGGCAAAGTAAATGGTAAAAGAGGAATAAACATACCAATCAAAATATTCCAGCAGGTTGCCCGCAGAACCTGCCACAATGCCGCGAATGCGTTGTGCCGTGTTCATTGTAAGTGTTCTCCTGCCTGGATAAAGTAAGAATTATTTCAATATGCAGCAAAAATGATGCATTTTTATTGCAAACACCCATGTCTGCGTTTGGCACACATGGCAGATGAAAGCGCAGGTCATATCATTGCCTGTGCTCTCTTGTCATTACGCTTGCGCGATAAAGCCGCTTTTGAGAGTCATCCCATGCGTTTGTGGCGCTTGCTCTTGCCCCGCACATAAGACAAAACAGGGCATGAGTTCCATAATTGTTCTTTCAGGTATTGCTTTGTGCGCTCTGTTGCTGGGGGCGGGTCTTACTGTTTTGCTGCGCTCCAAATCTGGTGGCGGCACAGATGCAGATTTGCTGGCCCGTCTCTATGTTTTGGTGGAGCGTGAAGCCGCAACAGCACGTTCCGATATTGCAGCGCAACGCAACAGCATGGTGGAAATGGAGCGTGCCATGGGGGGGCGGATTGAGCGCATGCGCACCGAACTGGCAGAACAGCTTGGCGCGCTGGCAGGCGGACTTGGGCGTGAGCAGGCCGAGGCACGCGCCGCACAGGCTGAAGCCCTGCGTAATCTGGCAGATACCTCTGCCCAGCAGCTTGCCTCTATCCGCCGTGCCGTAACAGAGCAACTGCATGAAGCGGTAGAACAGCAGATGCAAACTTCCTTTCAGCGCGTGCTGGAGCAGTTTTCTGCCATGCAGAAAGCCATGGGAGAGGTCAGGGCCATGACAGGCCAGATAGGAGACCTCAAGCGCCTGTTCAGCAATGTAAAAACCCGTGGTGGCTGGGGGGAGGCACAGCTGCGCGCCATTTTGGATGATGTGTTGCCGCCGGGCACCTATGAAAGCAATGTGCGGATTGGCAATGGGAATGATGTGGTGGAATTTGCCATTCGCATGCCCGTTAAATCCAGCTCGCCGCCTTTGCTGCCGGTTGACAGCAAATTTCCCACAGAAGCCTATGAGCGGCTGCTGAATGCTGCAGATGAAGGCGATACGGCAGCAGAAAAAGCGGCACGCAAATCTTTGGAAAACACCATGCGGGTGGAAGCGCGCAAAATTTCCAGCAAATATATTCATCCGCCCAAAACGGTGGAATTTGCCGTACTGTATCTGCCAACAGATGGGTTATATACAGAAGTAGCCCGCATGCCGGGGTTGATTGATGAATTGGGGCGGCAGTTCAGGGTTATGGTGATGGGGCCAGCCCTTATGCCTGCCATGCTGCGCACAATTCATCTGGGGTACGTTACACTTGCGTTGGAAGAACGCACAGAAACCATTGCGCGCCTGCTGGGGGCTACACGGCAGGAAATGATTAAAATGGATGGTGTGCTGGACAAGCTGGCGCGTAATGCGCAGGCCATGTCTTTCTCGATTGAGGAAGCCCGGAGGCGCACACGTTCCGTAAGCCGCAAGCTGCGTGAGCTGGATGAGCCGGAAGAAAATGCCGGCGAAACGGAAGAGTCTGAAATTGAATTTACTGGTGTAGATACAAACGGGACGGCATCAGGGTAACAGATGAATGGAACAGTAGATATGCTTAAGGAAGACGCCGATTTTTTCTCACCCAACGGGAAAACGGTGCTTCTGGTGGAAGATGATGGCGCAATAGCCGAGGAAATTGCAGCTGAACTGACAGCGCGCGGTTTTAAGGTGCAGCATGAGGCCACGGGGGATGCCGGGCTGGAGGCCGCCTTGCGCGCAGAAGCGGACGTTATGGTGGTGGATCGGCTTTTGCCGGGTCTGGATGGCTTGAGCGTGATAGAAACCATGCGCCAGCAGGGTATTCGCCTGCCAGTGCTGGTGCTTTCCGCCCTTTCCGCCGTGGATGACCGGGTGACAGGGCTTAAAGCCGGTGGTGATGATTATCTGACCAAGCCTTTTGCCATAGAGGAACTGGTGGCCCGCATAGAGGCCCTGCTGCGCCGGCCAGATGATACACGCAGCACCAAACTGCATCTGGGCCCGATTGAAATGGACCTGATTGAGCGGCGTGTCTGGCGCAATGGGCGGGAAATAGAGCTGCTACCGCGGGAATTCCGTTTGCTTGAATATCTTATGCGCAGGCCGGGGCAGGTGCTCACCCGCTCCATGCTGCTGGAGGATGTGTGGCAGTATCGGTTCATTCCGCGCACCAATCTGGTGGATGTGCATATCGGCAAGCTGCGCCGCAAAATTGATGGGCCGGGAGAGGAACCGCTGATCGAGAGTATTCGCGGAACGGGATTCCGGCTGCGTGTTCCTGACTGAGCTTTTTCGCACAGCCACATTTCGTATCACCCTTATGGCGCTGGCCGCCATGGCTGGGGTGATGGTCATGCAGTTTGGTCTGGTTTACGCCCAGCTTGAGGCTGTGGAATCGCGCCGCTCCACTGAGTTGCTGAAAGGCGAGGCCGAACTGCTGGCCCAGATGTCTCCTGAGCATCTGGAATATGTTATCCGCCGCCGCGCTACAGATGATCTGCGCCTTATTATTAACAGTGCCGGGCTGTTTGATTCCGGGCATGCACTTATTGCGGGGGATCTGCGCACATGGCCCAAGGGGCTTAAGGCAGATGGCAAACCCCATAATGTGGAAATCTACCCAGAAGAAGGGGATTCGTACCCTTTGCGGGTGCTGGCGGAAAAACTGCCAGATGGCACCATTCTGGTTCTGGGGCGCAGTTTCCACCTTCTGTCCGAACAAAAGCTCATGCTGCGCCACACCATGCTGGTGGCGGCTGTTCCCACATTTGTGTTTGCGCTGTTTCTGGGCATCGTGCTTAGCCACCGTGCACTTTCCCGCGTGAAGGAAATGCACGAGGCCATAGACCGCATTATGGCCGGTGATATCCATGAACGTCTGCCTGCCGCCAAGGAGCGGGATGATCTGGAACGTCTGGCTGGCAGCGTAAACCGTATGTTGGACCGGCTAGAACGGCTGATGGATGACATGCGCGAAGTGGGAAATGATATTGCGCATGATCTGCGCACGCCACTTTCTCGCGTGCGGGCCCGGCTGGAGCGCGCTCTTTCCACCCCTGCCGGGTCGCAGGCTCTGGAAGCAGCGGTCGGCCGCGCGGTGGATGATCTGGACCAGTGTTTAGGCATTATTACGGCGTTGCTACGCATTGCGGAAATTGAAAATAGCCGCAGGCAGGCAGGCTTTGGGCAGGTGCTTTTGGCCGATCTGGTGACAGACGTATTTGATTTGTATGAACCCATAGCTGAAATGGAAGATAAAGTGCTGGTGGCAAAGGAGGGCGAGGCCCCTTGCTTTGTATGGGGGGACCGGCACTTGTTGATCGAGCTTCTGGCCAATCTGGTTGATAACGCAATTAAGTTTACACCACAGGGCGGTCGTATTATTTTGGGATCGCAACGAATCAACGGTGCAGCGTCTCTGTTTGTCATGGATACGGGCGTGGGTATTGCACCGGCAGAAAGAAAAGCCGTGCTTTCGCGCTTTTATCGGTCAGACAAAAGCCGTCATGTGCCTGGTAGCGGGCTGGGGCTGAGCCTGGTGTGCGCTATAGCGCATTTGCACGAAGCCCATGTCACGATCGAGACAGGCCCCGAAGGTACGGGCACCTGTTTTAGAATTACCTTTCCATCCGCTTTTTTACAAAAGGTTGAAGATTGCACGTAATGATGTTGGCGGGCAGCAGATATGTATGTAACCATAAAACCATGCCAAATCTGCTTGTCTGCAATGCAGCGTCTCTAACTGTGCAAGGTTGGAGCGCATGAACGAAATTGTCGTTACCGCGCTTAAAAAGCCGTATACGTTTGTGGTGCTTTCCATCCTGATTCTGGTGTTCGGAATCAGGGGGATATTCAATACCCCCACAGACGTTTTTCCCAGTATCCGTATCCCAGTTGTGGCAGTGGTCTGGACCTATACGGGCCTGATGCCAGAGGATATGTCTGGCCGCGTGGTGTATTATTACGAGCGCGCCCTGACCGCGACCGTGAATAATATCGAGCATATCGAGAGCCAGTCGTATTACGGCCGTGGGATTGTGAAGATCTACTTCCAGCCCGGTACGGATACATCTGTGGCGCAAACCCAGATTACCTCGGTATCGCAGACAGTTATCAAGCAGATGCCCACAGGCTCTACGCCACCGCTGGTGCTGGCTTATAATGCGTCTTCTGTGCCGGTTGTCACGTTGCAGGTGTCTTCCACCTCCATGACAGCCTCACAGATTTACGACATGTCCTCCAACCTCATCCGCCCGGCGCTTGTTTCCGTGGCGGGGGCTGCCATTCCCAATCCTTATGGGGGGCAGCCGGGTAATATCATGGTGGATCTGGACCCGGTTAAGCTGCTGGCGCATCGGCTTTCTCCGGTAGATGTCTCGCGCGCGCTGAATAGCCAGAACATTGTGCTGCCAGCGGGTGACCAGCGCATTGGCCCGTTTGACTGGATGGTTCAGACCAACGCCTCTCCCAAGAATATGGAAGAGCTGAACATGATCCCCATCAAACAGGTGGGGGATGCGGTGGTGCGCTTGCAGGATGTGGCGTGGGTGCATGCAGGTGGCCCACCACAAACCAACCTTGTGCTGGTTAAAGGGCAGCAGGGTGTTCTGATCGTCATTATGAAAAGCGGCGATGCCTCTACGCTGGATGTTGTGGCGGGGGTTAAAAAGCTGCTGCCGGGCATTGTGAAAACTCTGCCCGAAGGTGTGAGCATCAAGATTTTGAATGATGCCTCCACCTTCGTGAAGGAATCCGTGCAGGACGTGGTGCGTGAAATGCTGACGGCCGCGTGCCTGACCGGGCTTGTGGTGTTGCTGTTTCTGGGCTCCTGGCGTTCCACTGTTATTATTGCCACATCCATTCCACTGGCCATGCTGTGTTCCGTTATCGGGCTGGGCTGGGCTGGGCAGACCATTAACGTCATGACACTGGGTGGCTTGGCGCTGGCCGTGGGGATTCTGGTGGATGACGCCACGGTGATGATCGAGAATATTGATGCGCATCTTGAGATGGAGAAGGATCTGGAAACGGCCATTATTGATGCCGCCAACCAGATTGTTATTCCCACCTTTGTCTCCACCATGTGCATCTGTATTGTGTGGATGCCGCTGTTCCAGCTGACAGGTGTTGCGGGCTGGCTGTTTATGCCAATGGCAGAAGCCATCATTTTCGCCATGATTGCCTCTTTCATCCTGTCCCGAACACTGGTGCCCACCATGGCTAAATACATGCTGGCGGCACAGGTGGCGGCGCATGCGCATGGCTCGCAGGAACCCAAAACTATTTTTGGCCGCTTTCAGCGTGGGTTTGAGCATAAGTTTGAGCAGTTCCGGCACCGTTATCATGAGTTGCTGTCTCATCTGGTGGCAACGCGCGGCACTTTTGTGCCAGTGTTTGTGTTGTGCTCGCTTGGTTCCTTGGGGCTACTGTTCTTTGTGGGGCAGGATTTCTTTCCTGAAGTGAACTCGGATGCCATTGCCCTGCATATGCGTGCACCCATTGGCACAAGGCTGGAGGAATCCGGCAAGATTTCTCAGCTTGTGAATGATGAGATTGAACGCACACTGCCGGGGCAGGTGGAAGGGCTGGTTGATAACTGCGGCCTGCCATTCAGTCCGCTGAATCAGGCTTATATTCCAACGCCCACAGTGGGTACGCAGGATTGCGATATTACGGTTTCGCTTAAAAATCCGGCATCCCCTGTGGCGGAATATCGGCGGCTTTTGCGCCATAACCTCAACATGAAGTTTCCCGGCACGCAGTTCTCCTTCCTGCCGGGGGATCTGACAGCCAAAATCCTGAACTTTGGTTTGCCATCTCCCATTGATGTGCAGGTGATCGGGCGCAACCTTTCGGAAAACTTCCGTTTTGCAAACCGGCTGGCGGAACGTCTGCGTCATGTTACGGGCCTGACAGACGTGTTTGTGCAACAGCCCATGACAACGCCAACCCTGATGGTGAATACCCGGCGTACCTACGCGCTGGGTACCGGTATTACAGAAGCCGATGTTGCCAATAACGCACTGGTTTCTCTGTCTGGCAGTTCTCAGGTGGGGCAGGTGTACTGGCTGGATACCAAAACCGGCGTTTCGCATCTGATTGATATCCAAACGCCAGCGCCATTCCTCCAGACCATGAATGATCTGGAAATCACGCCTGTTGATAAAGGAGATGGCAACCCATCGGGGCAGGACCCGCAGATTCTGGGGGGGCTGAGCAAGATTGATCAGATCGGCACCCCGGCGGAGGTGGCGCATTACAACATCATGCCGGTGTTTGATATTTACGCCACAAATGAGGGGATAGACCTCGGCACCGTCTCACGCGAGGTATCGCGGATTGTTGAGGAAGTGCAGGGTGATCTGCCGCATGGTTCCTCCCTCAGTGTGTTGGGGCAGGCGGTCACCATGAACAGTGCCTATGTTCAGTTGCTGGGTGGTTTGGCCATGTCTGTGCTGTTGGTTTACCTGCTGATTGTGGTGAACTTTCAGTCTTGGTTGGACCCGTTCATTATCATCACCGCGTTGCCCGGTGCGCTGGCAGGTATTTCATGGAGCCTGTTTCTTACGCACACCACGCTTTCCGTGCCAGCACTTACGGGGGCCATTATGTGCATGGGCACGGCCACGGCCAACGCCATTCTGGTGGTGGCTTTTGCGCGTGAACGGCTGGAAGAACATGGAGATGCCATTCAGGCTGCGCTGGAAGCCGGATTTGAGCGGATTCGCCCCGTGCTGATGACAGCTTCTGCCATGATTATCGGCATGTTGCCCATGTCTTTAAGCAATTCGCAAAATGCACCGTTGGGTAAGGCTGTTATGGGGGGGCTGATGGTGGCAACGGTTGCCACCCTGCTGTTTGTGCCCTGCGTATTTGCCATGCTGCACACACGTAAAAAACCGCATGAAACCGAACAAGAGGAAGCTGCCGCATGACCCAAGAGCATCCAGACGCTTCAGGGCCTCACTCCGCCAAGCCGGCTGGCAGCGCACGTAAACGCAAGATCGGGTTTGTGGCTGTTGGCGGTGTTGCCATTCTGCTGGCCGTGGTGGGTATTGTGCAACGCCATACGCAATACGTTAATCTGGCGCATGAAACGGCACATAACGCTATTCCTTCCGTGCAGATTATTTACCCGCAGCCGGGGCCAGATGAGCGCACGCTTTCTCTGCCAGCCAATATAGCGGCGTGGTATCAGGCCCCTATTTATGCGCAGGTCTCTGGCTACGTGAAAATGTGGTACAAGGATTTTGGCGCAAAGGTAAAAGCGGGTGATGTGCTGGCGGAAATTGATACGCCAGGGCTGGATGCCCAATATGCCGCTGCCAAAGCCAATTTGAATGTGGCGCTGGCACGGTACAAGCTGGCCCAGATTACAGCAAAACGCTGGAAGGCCCTGCAAGGCACACAGGCTGTTTCTCAACAGGAAGTGGATGTGCAGGCCGCCAATGCCGAAGCCCAGAAGGCCGAGGTGGAAGCCGCCCAGCATGAGGTAGAGCGTTACGCAGCCCTTGAAGCCTTTAAGAAAATTGTGGCGCCATTTGATGGCGTTGTGACATCACGTTTCGCAGATGTGGGGGACTACGTTAACGCCGGGCGAGGGGATGTAGATGCCCACGGTAATGCCACCGAACTGTTTAGTGTGGCAGATGTACATGCCATGCGTGTGTTTGTGGCCGTGCCGCAGGATTATGCCGATATCATTTCCCCGCGGCTGGAGGCGGATCTCAGTATTCCGCAATATCCTGAACGCACATTCCGGGCGCATTTTCTGGCTACGGCATCGGCCTTTAATGCGTCCACCCGCACTGTTACAACGGAACTGACGCTGGATAACAAATCTGGAGAGCTCTGGCCCAATTCTTACGCCACGGCCACGTTTCATGCACCGGGTGATACGGATGAGCTGATTCTGCCTCTTGGCGCCATTGTGTTCAGGGCGGAGGGCACGCAGGTTGCCGTGGTGGATGATACCAACCACGTGCATCTGGTGGGTGTTACACTTGGCACCAATTTTGGCACAACGGTGCAGATTCTGCGTGGCGTGAAAAAAACGGATCGTGTGATTAACAACCCGTCTGCTGGCCTGCTGGATGGGCAGGAAGTGCGCATTGTTAAAGGCACACCCGGCTATAACATGCCCAGCATGCCGCCTGCTGCCCAAAAGCTGGAACCCAAAAAGCCAGTCCCTCCAGTCAAATCATCCGAGGTGGAGGATGATGATACCCGTGCCATGCCTGATGATACAGCAGATATGTCTGAAGCCGGGGCTCGTCCATGAGGAAGGGATATGTTCTGCCCCGTAAAGCCACACATATTCTGCTGGTAGGGATGGCTGTATCCGGCCTAGTAGGCTGTGATATGGCGCCGCGCTATAAGCCCGCAAAATTTGTGCTGCCAGATAACTGGAGTGGGCAGGGGGTGATGAAGCCCGCACGCCCATCGGATGACGCCATTCGGGCTGATTGGTGGACCATGCTGGGAGACCCGGAACTCAACCAGCTGGAAGATCAGGCCATGCGCCTGAACCCGGATTTGCAGGCGCAGGCTGAGGTGTTCATGCAATCGCGCGATATGGCGGCGGAAGCCAAATCCCACCTTTATCCGCAGTTGAACGGGGCGGCGAGTGGGGCAAAATACAAAGGCTCCCAACACAGGCTATGGCGCGGGGCCGGGGCAACCGGGCCCATGTATATGTCTTCCGAGCAGTATTCCGCGACCGCCACGTGGGAGCCGGATTTCTGGTCTGCCATCCGTAACCGTATTCGTATGGCTAAGCAGGGCGTGCAGGAAGATGCTGCAAATTATGCTTCTGCCCGCTTGAGCTTACAGGCCGAACTGGCATCGGATTACGTTATTCTGCGTGGGCTGGATGCGCAGGATGCCGTGTATAAGGATTCCATCCGGTATTATCAGACAGCCGTGCAGGTTACGCGCATGCGTCTGGCAGGGGCAATTGCACCAGGCATGGATGTATCGCGTGCAGAAGCTCAGCTTTATACCACGCAGGCGCAGGAAACAGACATTCGCACCCAGCGTGATGTCATGGAACATGCCATTGCCGTGCTGGTCAATCAGGCGCCAGCCACGTTCCATATAGCACCGGTAACAAAGCTGACGTTTGAGGAAAAAGATCCACCCGTAGCGCTGCCGTCTACCTTGCTGGAACGCAGGCCGGATATTGCTGCGGCAGAGCGGCGCATGGCACAGGCCAACCGAGCCATTGGCGTATCACGCGCAGCCTTTTACCCGCATGTTACATTTAATGCCATGACAGGCTTTATGGATAACGGGTTTGATCTGGCCTCGCTTTACAATGCCATGTACCAGTTTGGCGCGCAGGCGGTGCTTCCGTTGTTTCAGGGTGGTTTGCGGCGTGCGGAATTGCAGCGCACATGGTCAAGTTACCGGCAAACAGAAGATCTTTACCGCAGCACGGTGTTAGATGCTTTTCAGGAAGTGGAAGACAATCTGACACGCACCAATCGTTTGAAAACCGAGGTCAAGCAGGAAAGCAGCGCCGTGGATGCCGCTTTGCGCACGCAGGGCATGACAATGGCGCTGTATACCGGCGGCCTGACCAATTATCTGGATGTTGTGGTGGCACAGGTGGCCGCACTGAATGCCCGCATTGCGCTGGTGCAGGCGCAAACCCGGCAGGTAGATGCGCGCGTGCAGCTTGTGCGTGCCCTTGGGGGTGGCTGGTCCCGCGCGCAGTTGCCGCATGGTGAGGAAACCATTATGCCGTTCAAGCCCTTGCAGTATGAAAACCTGCGCCATGCAGCACCCTTGGGTGGGATCAGCACGCAGGTGGATCCGGTTTCCAATGATCTGACAGGCGGCATGAAAAACACACAACCTCTTGACACGCAGCCAACACCCCGGTAAGCGCGGCACTTCTGATCGGAACGCGGGAGATTCTTGTCTGCGCCCTGTGCGTGGTGTGGAATCGGGAGAACCGCGGTCCGGGTTCATTTTGAGGAGTCCCGGATATGGCCAAAAAAGTTGTTGGCTACATCAAACTTCAGATCCCCGCTGGTAAGGCTAATCCTTCCCCGCCGGTTGGTCCGGCACTGGGTCAGCGCGGTCTGAACATCATGGAATTCTGTAAGGCATTTAATGCTAAGACCCAGGGTCTTGAGCCAGGTATGCCGATTCCGGTAGTTATCACCGCATATGCAGACCGTACATTCAGCTTCATCACCAAAACCCCGCCGAACACCTATTTCCTGCTGAAGGCCGCCAAGATTTCCAAGGGCAGCCAGACAGTTGGTAAGGGTGGAAGCGTTGGTAAGGTGACCATGAGCCAGCTTCGTGAAATTGCTGAACAGAAGCAGCAGGACATGAATGCAAACGATCTGGATGGCGCAGTGCGCATGCTGATCGGCTCTGCCCGCTCCATGGGCATTGATGTGGTGGAGGGCTAATATCATGGCAAAGAACAAGCGTATTGCTGCTGCACGTGCCAAGATTGAAGCTGGCAAAGCTTACGGTGTTGATGAAGCTGTTGCGCTGGTAAAAAGCAACGCAACGGCCAAGTTTGATGAAACCGTTGAAATTGCACTGAACCTGGGTATTGACCCGCGTCATGCAGACCAGATGGTGCGTGGTTTTGTTTCCCTGCCGAACGGCACGGGCAAAACCCTGCGCGTTGCCGTGTTTGCGCGTGGCCCGAAAGCTGAAGAAGCTCAGGCTGCTGGTGCGGACATTGTGGGCGCAGAAGACCTGATGGAAAAAGTGCAGGCTGGCGAAATCAACTTCGACCGCTGCATTGCAACGCCTGACATGATGGCTCTGGTTGGTCGTCTGGGTAAGATCCTCGGCCCACGCGGGCTGATGCCGAACCCCAAGCTGGGCACCGTGACCATGAACGTAAAGGGCGCTGTTGAAGCGGCTAAGTCTGGTCAGGTTGAATATCGCGCTGAAAAGAGCGGTATCGTGCATGCAGGCGTTGGCAAGGCTTCTTTCAGCGAAGACAAGCTGATTGAAAACGTGCGTGCATTTATTGATGCCGTGCAGAAGGCCCGTCCGTCTGGTGCAAAGGGTGCTTACATGAAGAAGGGCGCTCTGTCCTCCACCATGGGCCCCGGCGTTCAGCTGGATCTCTCTGCCTTCGCTGGCTGAGAAAGAAATGACACTGCGCTAGCTCTCGGGGTGGCGTGGTGACTGAAGGAGTGGTTTTGCTGCTCCTTCTTCCTGTCCGAGACCGTGCGTAATTTCGGTTTTAAACAACCTTCGGGTTGGCGAACGGTAAGACGGGGATGCTGGTTACAGGTCGTATTTGCGGCACGCCAGATATTCCGTTTCAAGGACAGGCGAGCGGGTTCCGCTATGTATGGCGGAACCTAAAGGGCAACCCGTTCTGTTGGGCGCAAGCTTGATGGAACAAGACGGAGACGGGATTTGAACCGTACGGAAAAGAAGGCCTTTATCGCCTCCCTGGCCGCCGTTTTCGCCCAGACGTCCATGGTTGTGGTCACCCGTAATGACGGGCTGACTGTGGCTGCTGTGACGGAACTGCGGCGTAAGGTGCGTGCAGCGGGTGCGAACTATAAGGTCGCTAAAAACCGGCTGGCAACTCTCGCCCTGGATGGGACCCAGTTCAACGGCATCGCGCCGCTGCTGAAGGGGCCGACTGCGCTTGCGTGGTCTGAAGACCCTGTGGCTGTGGCTAAGGCTGTCGTTGAGTTCGCCAAAACAAATGACAAGCTTGTGCTGCTTGGTGGTTCTCTTGGTTCTCAGGTGCTTGACGCCGAAGGAATCAAGGCTCTGGCCGAGCTGCCGTCTCTTGATGCGCTGCGCGCGCAGCTCGTGGGTCTTATCTCCACGCCAGCTACGCGTATTGCCAGCATTACTCAGGCGCCGGCAGGCCAGCTTGCACGTGTTTTTGGGGCCTATGCCAAAACGGGTGAAGCTGCCTGATTTCATTCCTTCGTATGAGGGAATGTTCAAGAATTTTGCGCTGCCTTCGTGCTTGAAGGTTGCGTTCTGCTAACCAGTATCTATATTAGGAAGTCAAACTATGGCTGATCTTGCTAAGCTTGTTGACGAACTGTCCGCTCTGACCGTTCTTGAAGCTGCTGAACTTTCCAAGCTGCTCGAAGAAAAATGGGGCGTTTCCGCTGCTGCTCCTGTAGCAGTTGCTGCTGCTGCACCTGGTGCTGCTGCTGCTCCGGCTGAAGAAAAGACCGAATTCACGGTTGTTCTGGCCAGCGCTGGCGACAAGAAGATCAACGTGATTAAGGAAATCCGCGGCATCACCGGTCTGGGCCTGAAAGAAGCTAAGGACCTGGTTGAAGGTGCGCCGAAGACCGTTAAGGAAGGCGTCAGCAAGGACGAAGCTGACAAGATCAAAAAGGCTCTTGAAGGCGCCGGGGCAACCGTCGAAGTCAAGTAAGCTTGCCAAATTTCTGATGCATGGCATCAGGGAAATGGAAAAAGGTTTTCGGGTAGGGGCATTGTGCCTCTGCCCGTTTGCCTGTTTCAGGTTGATCTGAAACAGGAGCCGGGTAAAAACCGGTATGGGCTTGAGACCAAGATTAGGTCGGACCATCAGGCTCGCGGGATGACCACGGGCATGATGGTCCGAGATAAATGGGCGGGGCAGGAGCGACGATGAACGCAATCACTAAATCGTTCACAGGACGGAAGCGGATTCGCAAAAGTTTCGGGCGGATTCCCGAAATCGCCCCGATGCCGAACCTGATTGACGTGCAGCGTGCGTCTTACGAGACATTTCTTCAGGCAAATGTATCGCCTGATGCGCGTACTCCAACAGGTTTGCAGGAGGTATTCCGTTCCGTTTTCCCCATCAATGATTTTGCGGGGCGGGGGCGTCTGGAATTCGTCAGTTACGAATTTGAAGAGCCAAAATACGATGTGGAAGAATGCATTCAGCGTGGCCTGACATATGCTGCGCCGCTGAAGGTTATTTTGCGCCTGATCGTGTGGGATGTGGATGAGGATACAGGGTCCCGTTCCATTCGCGATATTAAGGAACAGCCGGTTTATATGGGCGATATGCCGCTCATGACAGATAACGGCACCTTTATCGTAAACGGTACGGAGCGTGTTATTGTCAGCCAGATGCACCGTTCACCCGGTGTGTTCTTTGACCATGATAAGGGTAAAACGCATTCTTCAGGCAAGTATCTGTTTGCCGCGCGTGTCATTCCTTATCGTGGTTCCTGGCTGGACTTTGAGTTTGATGCCAAGGACCTGCTTTACGTTCGTATCGACCGTAAACGTAAGCTGCCTGTTACCACGCTGTTGTATGCGCTTGAAGGTGCTGCATCTGAAGCTGCGCGCAAAGCGAAGGCAGCGGAAGGTGGTGATGTTGATTCCATGGAAATCAAGGGGATGGATGCCAATGAAATCCTCGCCTATTTCTATAAGTCAGTCACCTTTGTAAAAACGCCCAAAGGCTGGGCGCGTCCGTTTGATGCGGATTCCTTCCGTGGTCTTAAATTGCTGGCCCCGCTGGTAGATGCAGAAACCGGTGAAGTGGTGGCGGAAGCTGAAACCAAGCTGACGGCCCGTATGGTGCGCAAGATCGCGGAAAAGACGCGTGAAGTGCTTGTGGGCGAGATTGACCTGCTTGGCCGTTACATTGCTCATGATATCGTCAATATGCAGACTGGCGAAATCTATGGTGAAGCTGGCGAAGAAATTACGGAAGCGCGCCTTGCTGCCTTGGAAGAGGCTGGCATTAAGGAGCTTCCGCTGCTGGCGATTGATGCCGCAAACGGCCCGTGGATCCGTGATACCCTCACAGTAGATAAAAACAGCACGCGTGATGAAGCGCTGATTGATATCTACCGTGTGATGCGCCCTGGTGAGCCGCCAACGGCTGAAACCGCCGAAGCCATGCTGAATGGCCTGTTCTTTGATCCAGACCGTTATGATCTTTCCGCCGTTGGTCGCGTGAAGATGAACATGCGTCTGGATATGGATGTGCCAGACACAGTGCGTGTGCTGCGTAAGGAAGATATTCTGCGCACCATCAAAACGCTGTGTGACCTGAAAGACGGTCGTGGCCAGATTGATGATATTGATAACCTTGGTAACCGCCGTGTTCGCTCGGTTGGTGAGCTGATGGAAAATCAGTATCGCATCGGTCTGCTGCGTATGGAACGTGCCATTCGTGAGCGTATGGGGTCTGTGGATATTGATACGGTCATGCCGCATGATCTGATTAATGCCAAACCTGCTGCCGCTGCTGTGCGTGAGTTCTTCGGGTCTTCCCAGCTCAGCCAGTTTATGGATCAGACCAACCCGCTTTCTGAAGTGACGCATAAGCGTCGTCTGTCAGCGCTTGGCCCGGGTGGTTTGACCCGTGAGCGCGCAGGCTTTGAAGTGCGTGACGTTCACCCAACACATTATGGTCGTATCTGCCCAATTGAAACGCCGGAAGGCCCGAACATCGGTCTGATCAACTCTCTGGCCACTTATGCCAAAGTGAACAAATACGGCTTTATTGAAACACCTTACCGCCTGGTGAAGGATGGTGTGCTGCAGGATGGCTGGAAATACCTCTCCGCTATGGAAGAGGAAAAGCTGGTTGTTGCGCAGGCTGATGCCAAGGTGAATGATCAGGGTGCGCTGACAAGTGATCTGATCTCTGTGCGCCGTAACGGTGATTTCCGTCTGGTGCCCCCAACGGAAGTGACAGCGTGTGACGTTTCTCCCAAGCAGTTGGTGTCTGTTGCTGCGGCTCTTATTCCGTTCCTGGAAAACGATGACGCGAACCGTGCACTGATGGGTTCCAACATGCAGCGTCAGGCTGTGCCGCTGGTGCGTTCCGATGCGCCGTTGGTTGGCACAGGTATGGAAGCTGCTGTGGCGCGTGATTCCGGTGCAACAATTGTTGCCAAGCGCGATGGTATTGTGGACCAGATTGACGGGGCCCGTATTGTGGTGCGTGCCACCAATGCGGCTGGTTCTACGCAGGGTGTGGATATTTACCGTCTGCGTAAATATTCCCGTTCCAACCAGTCCACCTGTATCAACCAGCGTCCGTTGGTGCATGTTGGTGACAACGTGCGGGCAGGCGATATTATTGCCGATGGTCCTTCCACAGAGCTGGGTGAACTGGCGCTGGGCCGTAACGTGCTGGTCGCGTTTATGCCTTGGAATGGCTACAACTTTGAAGACTCCATCCTGATTTCCGAACGGATTGCCAAGGATGACGTTTTCACCTCGATCCATATCGAGGAATTCGAAGTTATGGCCCGTGATACCAAGCTGGGTCAGGAAGAAATCACGCGTGATATTCCGAATGTGGGTGAAGAAGCCCTGCGGAACTTGGATGAAGCTGGCATTGTTTATGTAGGTGCCGAAGTTAATCCGGGTGATATTCTGATCGGTAAGGTGACGCCAAAGGGTGAAAGCCCGATGACACCGGAAGAAAAACTTCTGCGTGCCATCTTTGGTGAAAAAGCCTCCGATGTGCGTGATACGTCCCTGCGTCTGCCGCCTGGCACATCTGGCACTATTGTGGATGTGCGTGTGTTCTCCCGCCGCGGTGTGGATAAAGATGAACGCGCCATGGCGATTGAACGCGCGGAAATCGAACGGCTTGCCAAAGACCGTGACGATGAACGCGCCATTCAGGAACGTTCTTTCTACAGCCGTCTGCGTGAAAAACTGCTGGGGCAGGTTGCTGGTGCCGGGTTCAAGGGGATCCGTTCTGGAACCGAGATCACCGATGCTGTTCTGGATGAACACCCACGGGCTACGTGGCGCCAGATTGTTGTCACTTCTGACAGCGTGATGGCGGAGCTTGAAACCCTGCGGCGTGAATTTGATGCGGCTATTGCACGCATTCAGGCACGTTTTGAAAGCAAGGTTGAAAAGCTGCAGCGTGGTGATGAACTGCCGCCTGGTGTGATGAAGATGGTCAAGGTCTTTGTGGCTGTTAAGCGTAAGCTACAGCCGGGGGATAAAATGGCCGGTCGTCATGGTAACAAGGGTGTGGTGTCTCGCGTTGTTCCCGTGGAAGACATGCCATTTTTGGAAGATGGCACGGCTGTTGATCTGGTGCTGAACCCGCTGGGTGTGCCTTCACGTATGAACGTGGGGCAGATTCTGGAAACCCATCTGGGCTGGGCTTGCGCCAAAATTGGCCGTGGCATTGGCGATATGGTGGATGAATACCAGCGGAATGGCGAAAAACGTCAGGAACTGCTGGACCGCCTGAAAGATGTGTACGGGGATAAGGTTTACAGCGAAGACATTGCGAACATGAGCAATGATGAGCTGGTTGAACTGGCCAATAACCTGCGCAAAGGCGTGCCGATTGCAACGCCGGTGTTCGATGGTGCTTCCATTCCGGATATTGAAGCCATGCTTGAAAAAGCGGGTGTGGATAAATCCGGTCAGTCTCAGTTGATTGACGGGCGCACGGGTGAACCGTTCGAACGTAAAACAACGGTCGGCTACATCTATATGCTCAAGCTGCACCATCTTGTTGATGATAAGATCCATGCACGCTCTATTGGCCCATACTCGCTGGTTACACAGCAGCCTCTGGGTGGTAAGGCGCAGTTTGGTGGTCAGCGCTTTGGGGAAATGGAAGTGTGGGCGCTGGAAGCATACGGTGCAGCTTACACTCTGCAGGAAATGCTGACTGTGAAGTCGGATGACGTTTCTGGCCGAACCAAAGTTTATGAATCCATCGTGCGTGAGCAGGATGATTTTGAGGCCGGTATTCCGGAAAGCTTTAACGTTCTGATCAAGGAGCTGAAGTCTCTGGGTCTGAACGTAGAACTGGAGCAGGGGGCCGAGTGACGGTGAATTTCGCCACCACTATCCGTTCTTATTTCAAAGGGGAGGCCGGGGTAGAAACCTCGGCTCCCCGTTTCCCGCTGGGGGCTTCGGCACATGAATGAGCTCATGAAAATTCTTGGCCAGACCGGCCAGGCGATGACGTTTGACCAGATCAAAATTCAGCTGGCATCGCCCGAACAAATCCGTTCCTGGTCTTATGGCGAAATCAAGAAGCCCGAGACCATCAACTACCGTACATTCAAGCCAGAACGGGATGGCCTGTTCTGCGCGCGTATCTTTGGTCCGATCAAGGACTATGAGTGCCTGTGCGGTAAATACAAGCGGATGAAATTCCGCGGCATTATTTGCGAAAAGTGCGGTGTTGAAGTTACGCTGGCCAAGGTGCGTCGTGAACGCATGGGCCATATTCAGCTTGCCAGCCCGGTTGCCCATATCTGGTTCCTGAAGTCTCTTCCCAGCCGTATCGGCCTGATGGTTGATATGACGCTGAAAGATCTGGAAAAGGTGCTTTACTTTGAAAGCTACCTGGTTCTGGAACCCGGCACATCTCCGCTGAAGCAGTATTCCTTGCTGACAGAAGAACAGTACCTTGATGCCATGGATGAATATGGCGATGAGGGTGTTGAAGTCGGCATTGGTGCAGAAGCTATTAAAAAGGTTCTGGAACGCATTGATTGCGATGCCGAAAAGGTAGAACTGCGCCAGGAACTTAAGGAAACAACTTCAGAAGCCAAGCGCAAAAAGCTTGTTAAGCGCCTGAAGCTGATTGAAGCGTTTGCAGAAAGTGGTTCCCGCCCAGAATGGATGATTCTGGATCTGGTTCCGGTTATTCCACCAGATCTGCGTCCGCTGGTGCCGCTGGATGGTGGTCGTTTTGCAACGTCTGATCTGAACGATCTGTATCGTCGCGTTATCAACCGTAATAACCGTCTGAAGCGCCTGATGGAGCTGCGTGCGCCCGATATTATCGTGCGTAACGAAAAGCGTATGCTTCAGGAAGCTGTGGATGCGCTGTTCGATAACGGGCGTCGTGGCCGGGCTATCACGGGTGCTAACAAGCGTCCGCTGAAATCCCTGTCCGATATGCTCAAGGGTAAGCAGGGTCGTTTCCGTCAGAACCTGCTGGGTAAGCGCGTCGATTACTCTGGCCGTTCCGTTATTGTGGTGGGCCCCGAACTTAAGCTGCATCAGTGCGGTCTTCCCAAGAAGATGGCGCTGGAGCTGTTCAAGCCATTCATCTACGCTAAGCTGGAAAAATACGGCCACGCTACCACCATTAAAGCTGCAAAGCGGATGGTGGAAAAAGAACGTCCCGAAGTTTGGGATATTCTTGAAGAAGTTATCCGCGAACATCCCGTTATGCTCAACCGTGCGCCTACGCTGCACCGTTTGGGTATTCAGGCGTTTGAACCGGTGCTGGTTGAAGGTAAGGCCATTCAGCTGCATCCGCTGGTCTGCACTGCCTTTAACGCAGACTTTGACGGTGACCAGATGGCCGTGCACGTGCCACTGAGCCTTGAGGCCCAGCTTGAAGCGCGCGTGCTGATGATGTCCACCAACAACATCCTCAGCCCGGCAAATGGTAAGCCGATTATCGTGCCTTCTCAGGATATCGTTCTGGGGCTGTATTATCTCAGCCTTGAAACGCCTGAATTCAAGGTAACACCGGATCGTTGCGAATATGACGAGAAAACGGGTGAGCTGACCAAGGAAGGTGCACCTTCTTTCTCTTCCATTGGTGAAGTGGAGTATGCGCTCAGTGCGGGTGCGTTGAAGCTGCATGATAAAATTCGTGCGCGTTTCCAGAAAATCGGCGCTGATGGCAAGGTCACCTATGAAACAGCCGTGACCACACCCGGTCGTGTGCTGATTGCGCAGATTCTGCCGCAGGATGAAGCTGTACCGTTCTCTCTCATCAACCGTCAGCTGACCAAAAAAGCTGTGTCTGATGTGATTGATACGGTGTACCGTCACTGTGGTCAGAAAGAAGCCGTGATTTTCTGTGACCGTCTGATGGCTCTGGGTTTCCGCCACGCTGCAAAAGCCGGTATTTCCTTCGGTAAGGATGACATGATCATCCCGCCCGAAAAGAAAGAACTGGTTGATCGCACAGCCGCCGAAGTGAAAGAGTTTGAGCAGCAGTATCAGGATGGTCTGATTACCGCTGGTGAACGCTACAATAAGGTGGTGGATGCGTGGTCACGTTGCACGGATGAAGTGCAAGCGGCCATGACCAAGGAAATTTCGCATCAGGAAGTTGGTAAGCCCATCAACTCTGTATGGATGATGAGCCACTCCGGGGCACGTGGGTCGCCGGCTCAGATGAAACAGCTGGCCGGGATGCGTGGTCTGATGGCCAAGCCATCTGGTGAAATTATTGAACAGCCGATTATCGCCAACTTTAAAGAAGGCCTGTCGGTTCTCGATTACTTCACCTCCACCCATGGTGCGCGTAAAGGTCTGGCTGATACCGCACTGAAAACCGCTAACTCCGGGTATCTTACCCGTCGTCTGGTGGATGTGGCGCAGGACAGCATCATTATCGAAGAAGATTGCGGTAGTGAACGTGGTCTGACCGTACGCGCAGTTATGGATGGTGGGGAAGTTGTTGCTTCTCTGTCCGAACGTATTCTGGGTCGTACTGTTGCTTCTGATATTGTAGCGCCCGGCACCACTGATGTGATTGTTCCGCGTAATCATCTGATTGATGAAGCAGATGCGGAACGTATTGAAAAATCGGGTGTGGAAACGGTTCATATCCGTTCGGTGCTGACCTGTGATAGCCGCGTTGGTGTGTGTGCCCGCTGCTATGGGCGTGATCTTGCACGTGGCACGCCGGTAAACATTGGTGAAGCTGTAGGTGTTATTGCAGCGCAGTCCATTGGTGAGCCCGGCACACAGCTGACAATGCGTACCTTCCATATTGGTGGCGCAGCGCAGCGTGGTGCGGAACAGTCCATGATCGAAGCCTTGCGTGATGGTAAGGTTGTGATCCGTAACCGTAACGTGGTGCATAACAGCCAGAACGTGCCGATTGTTATGGCACGTAACTGCGAAATTCTTCTGTCTGATGAAAACGGTGTGGAAAAAGCCCGTTATCGTGTGCCGTATGGTGCACGCCTGCTGACAGAAGAAGGTGCAACGGTTGTGCGCGGTCAGAAGCTGGCCGAGTGGGATCCGTACACACTGCCGATCATCACGGAAAAAGCCGGTAAGGTTGAATACCTTGATCTGATTGATTCCATCACGCTTGTTGAGCGTATGGATGAAGTGACCGGCCTGACCTCCAAAGTGGTGGTTGACTATAAGCAGGCAGGCAAGGGGGTAGATCTGCGTCCGCGTCTGCAGCTTAAAGATGCCAACGGCGATGTGGTGAAGCTGGATAACGGTGCAGATGCCCGTTACTTCCTCTCTCCTGAAACGCTTCTGTCTGTTGAAAACGGCACGGAAGTGAACGCGGGTGACGTTTTGGCTCGTCTGCCGCGAGAAGGGTCCAAGACCCGTGATATTACGGGTGGTCTGCCACGTGTGGCTGAACTGTTTGAAGCACGTCGGCCCAAAGATCACGCCATTATCGCGGAAATGGAAGGTCGCGTTGAGTTCGGGAAGGATTACAAATCCAAGCGCCGTGTTATCGTGAAAAACGATGAAACGGGCGAGGAGCAGGAATACCTGATCCCGAAAGGCAAGCACATTTCCGTTCAGGAAGGTGACTTTGTGGAAAAAGGTGATCCGTTGGTCGATGGCCCACGGGTGCCCCACGATATCCTGAAGGTAATGGGTGTTGAGGCACTGTCTGATTATCTGATTAACGAAATTCAGGATGTGTATCGTCTTCAGGGTGTGAAGATTAACGATAAACATATTGAGGTTATCGTGCGTCAGATGCTTCAGAAGGTTGAAATTCTGGAGCCGGGTGACACGACATATCTGATTGGTGAAACTGTTGACCGCATTGAGTTCGAGGCTGAAAATGCCAAGTGCCTCAAGGCGGGTGAACGGCCAGCTCAGGGTATGCCAGTGCTGCAGGGGATTACCAAGGCCTCTCTGCAGACACAGTCCTTTATCTCTGCCGCATCGTTCCAGGAAACCACACGTGTGCTCACGGAAGCTGCTACGGCAGGGAAAGTGGACAAGCTGATGGGCCTGAAGGAAAACGTGATTGTTGGGCGTCTGATCCCGGCAGGTACGGGCAGTGTGATGAAGCGTCTGCGTGCCATTGCTGCAGAGCAGGATCGTCAACGTGTTGGGCGTTCCGCTGCCGAATAAGCGTTACAAATATGCTGCACGAAGGAAGGATCAGGGGAAACTCTGATCCTTTTTTCATGTACAGGCATGCAATCCCCTGAGAATCGCCTGGTAAAACTTGACTTCCCGCAGGGGGAAGGTTAGTTAGCAGCCCTCAGCTCTGGATATCCTTGTGGATAGAAAGAGCAATTAGGTTTTCTGTGTGAGTCTAGCATGCGGTTGGCTTCCGGGGTGGAAGCGGGGCCGGATGCCAATATAGCCCCATACAGGCAAATGCCTGATGGGATCTTTTTTAATGAAAGTCGGCAGTCAGAAATAATGGCTGGCCGGCCGAACTGTGTAAGGATCGGGAAAGGCGCATGCCGACCATCAACCAGCTCATTGCCAAGGGGCGCAAGCCTGCGGTCAAGCGCAACAAGGTGCCCGCGCTGCAAGGATGCCCCCAAAAGCGCGGTGTTTGCACCCGCGTTTATACCACGACGCCAAAAAAGCCGAACTCCGCACTGCGTAAAGTCGCTAAGGTGCGTCTGACGAACGGCTATGAGGTGGTCAGCTATATTCCGGGTGAAGGTCATAACCTTCAGGAACATAGTGTTGTGCTGATCCGCGGCGGTCGTGTGAAGGATTTGCCGGGTGTGCGCTATCACATCCTTCGTGGTGTTCTGGATACGCAGGGTATTGCCAAGCGGCGTCAGCGTCGTTCGCTGTATGGCGCCAAGCGTCCGAAATAAGAGGAAGAACAGGTATGAGTCGCCGTCATCGCGCAGTAAAGCGCGAGATCCTTCCCGATCCGAAATTCGGAGATATCGTTGTCACGCGTTTCATGAATGCGCTGATGTACGATGGTAAGAAGTCTGCTGCAGAAAGAATCGTATACGGTGCGCTGGATGCCATGGTGCGTCGTAGCGGTAACGGTGCAGATGCAGTGGTGCTGTTCCACAGTGCGCTGGATAACGTAAAGCCGGCTGTTGAGGTGCGTTCTCGCCGTGTTGGTGGGGCAACCTACCAGGTGCCGGTTGAAGTTCGCGCAGACCGCCGTCAGGCGTTGGCGATCCGTTGGGTGATTGATGCTGCACGCAAGCGTGGCGAAAACACCATGCAGGATCGGCTTTCCAATGAACTTCTGGATGCTGTCAACAACCGTGGCGCAGCCGTGAAGAAGCGGGAAGATACCCATCGTATGGCGGAAGCTAACAAAGCATTCAGCCACTATCGCTGGTAATGAAAGAAGCTGCTGCATTTCCTCTTGCAGTGAGTTTGCAGGGCTTATAACAACTGCATCCCGAATGGTTTTTGGGGCATGGAGTAAAAAATGGCTAAGGCTAAATTTGAGCGGAATAAACCGCACTGCAACATCGGCACCATTGGTCACGTTGACCATGGTAAGACCTCTCTGACAGCTGCGATCACCAAGACGCTTGCTAAGAAGGGTGGCGCTGAATTTAAGGCGTATGACCAGATCGACGCTGCTCCGGAAGAACGCGCTCGCGGCATCACCATTTCCACAGCTCACGTGGAATATGAAACCGACAAGCGTCACTACGCGCACGTTGACTGCCCCGGACATGCTGACTACGTGAAAAACATGATCACGGGTGCAGCGCAGATGGACGGCGCTATCCTGGTTGTGTCCGCAGCTGACGGTCCGATGCCGCAGACCCGTGAACACATCCTGCTTGCACGTCAGGTTGGTGTGCCGGCTCTGGTTGTCTTCCTGAACAAGGTTGACCAGGTTGACGATCCGGAACTGCTTGAGCTGGTTGAAATGGAAGTTCGTGAACTTCTGTCTTCCTATCAGTTCCCTGGCGACGATGTGCCGATCATCAAGGGGTCCGCTCTGGTAACTCTGGAAGATGGTGATCCGGAAATCGGTGAAAACCGCGTTCGCGATCTGATGGACGCAGTTGATTCCTACATCCCGCAGCCGGAACGTCCGGTTGACCGTCCGTTTCTGATGCCGATTGAAGATGTGTTCTCCATCTCTGGTCGTGGCACCGTGGTGACGGGTCGTGTGGAACGCGGCGTGATCAATGTTGGTGACGAAATTGAAATCGTTGGTCTGAAGCCGACCACGAAGACAACCGTAACCGGTGTTGAAATGTTCCGTAAGCTGCTGGATCGCGGTGAAGCTGGTGACAACATCGGCGCTCTGCTGCGTGGCACGAAGCGTGAAGATGTGGAACGTGGTCAGGTGCTGGCAAAGCCCGGTTCCATCACGCCGCATAAGAAGTTCAAGGCAGAAGCTTACATCCTGACGAAGGAAGAAGGTGGCCGTCATACGCCATTCTTCACCAACTATCGTCCGCAGTTCTACTTCCGTACGACTGACGTGACGGGTGTTGTGCACCTGCCAGAAGGCACCGAAATGGTGATGCCTGGTGATAACTGTGCCATGGAAGTTGAGCTGATTGCTCCAATCGCCATGGATGAAGGTCTGCGTTTCGCTATTCGCGAAGGTGGCCGCACGGTTGGTGCTGGCGTTGTTTCCTCCATCATCGAGTAATCGATAGAGGATCTGAGCCTAAGTGGCCCCGACTGATTGATTTCGGTCGGGGTCTTACTTGGCGGCCGGGAGTTCCCCGGATAAGTAAAGTGTTGGACTAAAAAACAAATGGACAACCAGAACATCCGCATTCGCCTGAAAGCGTACGATCATCGGGTGCTGGATAACAGCACGAAAGAGATCGTGAATACGGCGAAGCGTACGGGTGCGCGGGTTCGGGGTCCTATCCCGCTGCCTACGCATATTGAACGGTTTACGGTTAACCGTTCTCCTCACGTTGATAAGAAGAGCCGCGAGCAGTTCGAAATTCGAACTCATCGCCGTCTGCTCGACATTGTTGAGCCCACTCCGCAGACCGTGGACGCTCTCATGAAGCTCGACCTCGCCGCTGGCGTTGATGTCGAGATCAAACTCTAAGGTCCAGACGATGCGCACCGGATTGATCGCAAAGAAGTTGGGCATGTCCCGACTGTTCAAGGAAGATGGCACGCATGTGCCTGTTACCGTCCTGCATGTTGATGATGTGCAGGTGGTTGATGTCCGTAACCAGGAACGGGATGGCTACGTAGCTGTTCAGCTGGGTATGGGTAAAGCCAAGGTGAAAAACGTAACCAAGCCGAATCGTGGGCATTTTGCACGCACGAAAGTGGAGCCCAAGCAGGCGCTTCGCGAATTTCGTGTAGCTGATGATGCCGCTCTTGAGGTTGGTGCTACCCTTTCAGCTTCGCACTTTGTTGTTGGCCAGAAGGTTGACGTAACGGGTGTAAGCAAAGGTAAGGGATTTGCTGGCGCAATGAAGCGCTGGAATTTTGCTGGTCTTGAAGCCACGCATGGTGTGTCTATTTCGCACCGTTCACATGGTTCGACCGGTAATCGCCAGGATCCCGGCAAGACCTTTAAGAACAAGAAGATGGCTGGTCATCTCGGTGATGAACGCGTGACCACCTTGAATCTGGAAATCGCAGCGGTCGATCCGGAAAAGAACCTGATCATGGTTCGTGGCTCTGTGCCAGGAGCGAAGAACGGTGTTGTTCTGATCCGTGACGCCATTAAAAAAGCCCGCCATGGTGACGCGCCTTATCCGGCCGGCCTCGTGAAGGCGGAGGGCTGAGGTCATGGAAATCGAAATCAAGACGCTAGACAATAGCAGCGCTGGTTCTGCAACGCTTCCGGACGAAATTTTCGCCGTAGCACCGCGTGCAGATATCATGGCTCGCGTTGTGCACTGGCAGCTGGCAAAGCGCCGCGCCGGCACGCACAAGGTGAAGGGCATGGGCGAAGTGTCCGGCACCACCAAGAAGCCGTACCGCCAGAAAGGCACAGGTAGCGCCCGTCAGGGTTCACTGCGTGCACCTCAGTATCGTACTGGTGGCGCCGTGCATGGTCCGGTTGTGCGTGACCATGGTTACGACCTGCCGAAAAAAGTGCGTCGCCTTGGCCTGATCTCTGCGCTTTCTCAGAAGGCAAAAGACGGCAAGCTGATTGTGCTGCAGTCTGCTTCTGGCGTTGATAAAACCAGCGAACTGGCAAAGAAGCTGAAGTCTCTGGGTTGGACATCCGCACTGATCGTGGATGCTGCCGTGGATGAGAACTTCGGTCGTGCCGCCCGTAACCTGCCCAAGATCGACATTCTGCCGACCATTGGTGCGAATGTTTACGACATTCTGAACCACGAGGTGCTTGCTATTACGCAGGCCGGCCTTGAAGGACTGAAGGAGCGCCTGGCATGACGAATATTCTTGCCATTCGCAAGAAAGCCGAGCGTCTTTCCCGTGAAGCGATGTACGACATTGTGCGTACACCTGTGATCACGGAAAAAGCGACGGCGCTTTCTGAAAAGAACCAGGTTGTTTTCAAAGTGGCAATGTCCGCTACGAAGCCTGAAATCAAGGTTGCGGTGGAAACGCTGTTCGGGGTCAAGGTTGTTGGTGTCAACACCTTGGTTCAGAAGGGGAAAACCAAGCGCTTTAAAGGGCGTGTTGGGCAGCGTTCTGACGTGAAGAAGGCGTTCGTTCAGCTTGCGGAAGGTCAGTCCATTGATCTTACCGCCAAGCTGGCGTGACCGAAGGTAGAAATTCATGGCTCTGAAGCACTTTAATCCTGTCACGCCAAGCTTGCGTGGTACGGTGCTGGTTGATCGTGCTGACCTTTGGAAAGGTAAGCCGGTCAAACAGTTGACCGAAGGTAAAAACAAGACAGGTGGCCGTAATAACAACGGTCGCATCACTTCCCGTTTCCGTGGGGGTGGTCATAAGCAGTCTTACCGTTATGTAGACTTCAAACGTCGTAAGTTTGATGTTCTGGGCACGGTAGAACGTCTGGAGTATGACCCGAACCGCACCGCGTTTATTGCGCTGGTGAAGTACGAAGATGGTGAGCTGGCCTATATCCTGGCTCCGCAGCGTCTGAAGGTTGGTGACAATGTCATCGCTGGTGCACGCGTGGATATTAAGCCTGGTAATGCTATGCCACTGGCTTCCATCCCGGTGGGAACGATTATCCATAACATCGAACTGAAGCAGGGTGCAGGCGGTAAGCTGGCACGTTCTGCTGGCACATATGCCCAGCTCGTTGGTAAGGATTCCGGCTACGCCCAGATCAAGCTGCAGTCTGGTGAGCTGCGCGTTGTTCGTGGTGAATGCATGGCAACTGTAGGTGCTGTGTCCAACCCGGATAACATGAACCAGCATATGGGTAAGGCAGGGCGTTCCCGCTGGTTGGGGCGTCGTCCTCACAACCGTGGTGTGGTGATGAACCCTGTTGATCACCCGCATGGTGGTGGTGAAGGCCGTACGTCTGGTGGCCGTCATCCGGTTACGCCGTGGGGCAAGCCAACCAAAGGGTACAAAACTCGGGTCAACAAGCGGACGGACAGTCTGATTATCCGTCGTCGAAAGACCGGCAAGTAAGGGGCAATAGAAGATGGCACGTTCCGTCTGGAAAGGCCCGTTCGTCGACGGGTATCTGCTGAATAAAGCTGAGGTATCCCGCGCGTCGGGTCGTAACGAAGTGATCAAGATCTGGTCACGTCGTTCTACAATTCTTCCGCAGTTCGTCGGTCTGACGTTCGGTGTTTATAACGGTCAGAAGTTCCTGCCCGTACAGGTTACGGAAAACATGGTCGGACATAAGTTCGGCGAATTTTCCCCGACCCGTACGTTCCACGGGCACGGTGCTGACAAGAAGTCTAAGCGGGGCTAAGCAGAGATGAGCAAGCCGAAGCATCCGCGCACACTCGCGGAAACAGAAGCGCAGGCAGTAACGCGCAACATCCGGGTTAGCCCCCGCAAGCTCAACCTTGTGGCCGGCCTGATCCGCAACAAGCCTGCTTCTCAGGCCGTTGCAACGTTGACGTTCTCTAAGCGCCGTATCGCTCAGGAAGTGAAAAAGACGCTGGAAAGCGCAATCGCTAACGCTGAAAACAATCACCAGCTGGACGTTGACCAGCTGGTGGTGAAGACAGCTGAAGTTGGGAAATCCATTGTCATGCGGCGTTTCCATGCCCGTGGCCGTGGGCGTTCTGCTCGCGTTGAAAAGTTTTTCAGTCACCTGAAGATTGTTGTAGCTGAACGGGCTGCTGAGCCTGAAGCAGCTTCTTCCGAACAGAAGGCGGCCTGAGGTATGGGACATAAAGTCAATCCAATCGGGCTGCGGCTCGGTATCAACCGCACTTGGGATAGCCGGTGGTATGCCGATGCCGACTATTCAAAGCTGCTTCATGAAGATCTGAAGCTACGTGCTTTCCTGCGTCGCAAGCTGGCTGGCGCTGGTGTGTCTCGTGTTGTGATCGAACGTCCGGCTAAAAAGCCCCGCGTTACCATTTACGCTGCCCGTCCGGGTGTTGTGATTGGTAAGAAGGGTCAGGACATTGATGCGCTCCGTAAAGAGCTGACACGTATGGCTGGCACGGAAGTTGCGCTGAACATTGTTGAAATCCGCAAGCCGGAAATTGATGCAACCTTGGTTGCAGAAAACATTGCTCAGCAGCTGGAACGCCGCGTGGCTTTCCGTCGTGCCATGAAGCGTGCCGTGCAGTCTGCAATGCGTCTGGGCGCACAGGGTATTCGTATTAACTGCTCTGGTCGTCTTGGTGGTGCAGAAATCGCACGTATCGAATGGTATCGTGAAGGTCGTGTGCCTCTGCACACCCTGCGTGCCGATATCGATTATGGCACAGCCACAGCAAAGACCACCTATGGCACTTGCGGTGTAAAAGTCTGGATCTTCAAGGGCGAAATTCTTGCTCATGATCCGATGGCTCAGGATCGCCGGGCGGCCGAACAGGCTCCTCAGCGCTGAGGAGAGGGATAAAACAACATGCTTTCCCCGAAGCGGACAAAATTCCGTAAAGCCCACAAAGGCCGTATCCACGGCCTTGCAAAAAGTGGCACCACGTTGAACTTCGGTACGTTTGGACTGAAGGCTCTTCAGCCGGAACGTATTACGGCACGCCAGATCGAAGCCTCTCGTCGGGCTATCACACGTGCCATGAAACGTGCAGGTCGCGTCTGGATTCGTATTTTTCCTGACCTTCCGGTCTCGACAAAACCTGCAGAAGTGCGTATGGGCTCCGGTAAGGGTTCCCCTGAATACTGGGTGGCCCGTGTGAAGCCAGGTCGCATTCTGTTCGAGATCGAAGGTGTACCCCCTGAACTGGCGCGTGAAGCGTTGGCTCTCGGTGCAGCAAAACTGCCGATCAAGACCAAGTTTGTGACCCGAATTGGAGATGCGTGAGATGGTAAAGGCAACTAAGCCAGCCGATTTGCGCGCCAAGACTCCAGACGAGCTCGAAGCTCGTCTGGTTGAATTGAAGCGTGAGCAGCTTAATCTGCGTTTCCAGCAGGCCACGGGTCAGACTGAAGCGCAGAGCCGTATGCGTGCGGTGCGTCGTG
Source organism: Acetobacter pomorum (assembly GCF_002738225.1). GTDB lineage: Bacteria > Pseudomonadota > Alphaproteobacteria > Acetobacterales > Acetobacteraceae > Acetobacter > Acetobacter pomorum. The sequence goes on from NZ_PEBQ01000144.1 coordinate 92,979, forward strand.
AGATTGCACGGATCAAGACGATTGCGGTGCAAAATGCAAAGACTGCAGCAGGTGCAAAAACATCTGCTGCCAATGCCTGAGGAGAGTTAGCCGATGCCAAGGCGCGTCCTGACCGGGCGTGTGACCAGCGATAAGATGGACAAGACCGTTACGGTTCTTGTCGATCGTCGCGTCATGCATCCGCTCTATAAGAAGTTCATTCGTCGCTCTAAAAAATATGCGGCGCATGATGAAGAAAATATCTGCAAGGTTGGTGACTCCGTGCTGATTGTTGAATGTCCGCCTATTTCACGCCGCAAGACGTGGACTGTGATTTCCCGCAACGGCGAAGTCGTTGGTGCGGAAGCCGGTGCATCGGCTTAACGTAAGGATATTTAGGTTATGATCCATCCCGAGACCAACCTTGACGTGGCCGATAATTCCGGCGCGCGTCAGGTGCAGTGCATCAAGGTACTGGGCGGCTCCAAGCGGAAGTCTGCCTCGGTCGGCGACGTGATCGTCGTTTCCGTTAAAGAAGCTATCCCCCGTGGGAAAGTGAAGAAGGGCGACGTTCACCAGGCTGTTATTGTACGGACTTCCTATCCTGTCCGTCGGCCTGATGGTAGCGCTATCCGTTTCGATAAAAACGCAGCTGTGCTGATCAACAAGCAGCAGGAACCAATTGGTACGCGTATTTTTGGGCCGGTTGTGCGTGAATTGCGTGCGAAGAAGTTCATGAAGATCATCTCTCTCGCGCCGGAGGTGTTGTAATGGCTGCCCGTATTAAAAAAGGCGATACGGTTGTCGTCATCAGCGGTTCCTCCAAGGGGACGCAGGGAGAAGTTCTGGAGGTTCGTCCTTCTGAAAACCGTGCCGTTGTGCGTGGCGTGGCGCTGATCAAGCGCCATCAGCGTGCGCGCCGCATGGGTGAAGAAAGCGGGATTATTACCCGTGAAGCGCCCATTCACCTTTCTAACCTGAAGCTGATTGATCCAGCCTCCAAAAAGCCGACACGTGTTGGCTTCCGAGTGCTGGAAAACGGCAAAAAAGTTCGCATCGCCAAGGCGACCGGCGAAGCTATTGAAGGTTGAGGGGCTACGAATGAGTGCGAAACAGGAAGGTCGTTCCCTGCCGCGCCTTCAGCAGCGGTATGAAAGCGAACTACGTGCTAACCTGCGTAAGCAGTTTGGTTACAAAAATGAAATGCAGGTGCCTCACCTTGAGAAAATCGTCCTGAATATGGGCGTGGGTGAAGCTGCTGGTGATCAGAAAAAGCTGGATTCTGCGGTTGCAGAAATGGCACTGATTGCTGGTCAGAAGCCTGTTAAGACTGTGGCGAAAAAAGCTATCGCGGGTTTCAAAATTCGTGAAGGTCTGCCGATTGGCTGTAAGGTCACTCTGCGCCGTGCACGGATGTATGAATTCCTTGATCGTCTGGTAACCATTGCAATGCCTCGCATCCGTGACTTTCGCGGTTTGCCGGCTACCAAGGGTTTTGATGGTCGTGGTAACTTTGCTCTGGGTTTGAAAGAACAGATCATCTTTCCGGAAATCGAATACGACAAGGTGGATGAAATCCGCGGTATGGACGTTGTGTTTGTAACCAGTGCAAAGACAGATGCAGAAGCCAAGGCCCTGTTGAAGGCGTTTGATCTTCCCTTCCTGGGATGATACAGACCCTTCTGGGTGTTTTAATGTGTGATCTTGGAAAACCGTCGAAGGTTTTCGAAGGGTTCCGGAGGTAATGTTGTATGGCTAAGACTTCTGCCATTCTGCGTAACGCAAAGCGCGCGCGCATGGCGGCACGGGATAAAGAGAAGCGGATAGCTCTCAAAAATATCGTTATGGATCGTTCTCTTCCCGTGGAGGATCGGTTTGATGCGTCTTTGAAGTTGGCTGAACTGCCGCGCAATGGTTCACGCGTGCGCGTTCGTCTGCGTTGCAAGCTGACAGGTCGTTCTCGCGGTAACTACCGCAAGTTTGAGCTGTGCCGTATTGCTTTCCGTGATCTGGCATCTGAAGGCCAGATTCCGGGCGTGGTTAAAGCAAGCTGGTAAGGGCGCAAGATGTCACTTTCTGATCCTTTGGGTGATATGCTCACCCGTATTCGTAATGCTCAGCGTGCGCGCCACAATGCCTGTGTTGCGCCAGCTTCTAAGCTGCGTGTGAGTGTTCTGGAAGCTCTGCAGCGTGAAGGCTACATTCGTGGCTATAAGCGTGAAGATGTCCGTAAAGGTATTGCTCAGCTGCATATCGAGCTGAAATATACGGATGGTGAGCCGGTTATCCGCGAAATCCAGCGTGTTTCACGTCCTGGTCGCCGCGTATATTCCAAAATTAAAGAACTTCCTCGTGTTTGCGCGGGTCTGGGTGTTTCCATCCTTTCTACGCCGCGTGGTGTTCTTTCCGATGTTGAGGCTCGTGCTGCCAATGTTGGCGGTGAAGTCCTCTGCCGTGTTTTCTAAGGAGGGGTAAATGTCACGCGTAGGCAAGTATCCTGTTGAAGTGCCGGCAGGGGTGACCGTTGCTATTGCAGATGGTGTTCTGAAGGCCAAAGGGAAGTTGGGGGAGTTGGCTCTGCCACTTTCTTCACATGTTTCCGTTGATGTGCAGGATGGTAAGGTTGTTGTGCAGCCAGTGGGCACTGCTGCCCAGGCGCGCATGATGTGGGGCACAACACGTGCTCTGATCGCAACGGCTGTTAAAGGGGTTTCGGAAGGTTTTTCCAAAGCTCTTGAAATTAACGGCACTGGTTACCGTGCAGCTGTGCAGGGTTCCAACCTGGTGATGAACCTTGGGTTCTCCCATGATGTTGTGTATCCAATTCCTGCAGGTATCAAGATTTCTACGCCGCGTCCGACGGCTATTGTGGTGGAAGGGATCGATAAGCAGCGGGTAGGGCAGGTTGCCCTTGATATCCGCAGCTTCCGTAAGCCTGAACCTTACAAGGGCAAAGGTGTTCGGTACGAAACGGAAACCATTCGTCGTAAGGAAGGCAAGAAGAAATAATGAGCACTCAGCAGGAATTGCGGAACCGCCGTCGGGCGCGTCTCCGTTTTCAGCTGCGCCGCAAGGCGGGTGGACGTCCGCGTCTGTCTGTTTTCCGGTCTGGCAAGAACATTTATGCTCAGGTCATCGACGATGCGCAGGGCCGTACTTTGGCTTCAGCATCCTCCTTGGATAAGGAGCTGCGGACAGACCTGAAAAAAGGTTCTACGCAGGAAAGCGCTGGCGCTGTCGGTAAGCTGGTTGCGCAACGCGCCGTTGCAGCAGGTGTATCTCAGGTCGTGTTCGACAGGGGGTCTTATCTTTATCACGGGCGCGTTAAGGCCCTGGCAGAGGCAGCCCGTGAGGGCGGTCTCTCCTTCTGAGGAAAGGATCACGGAATGGCTCGTGAACCAAGAGAAGGCGGTCGAGGCGGCCGTGAGCGTGAGCGCGAAGGGGATGAACTGGTTGACAAACTGGTAACCATTAATCGCGTTGCGAAAGTGGTTAAGGGTGGTCGTCGGTTTGCTTTTGCTGCTCTGGTTGTTGTTGGTGACCAGAAAGGGCGTGTGGGCTACGGTGCTGGTAAGGCACGTGAAGTTCCTGAAGCAATTCGTAAGGCTACGGAACGCGCCAAGCGTGGCATGATCCGTGTCCCGATGAAGGAAGGTCGTACGCTGCATCATGATGTTGCCGGTCACTTCGGTGCTGGTAAGGTTGTGTTGCGTTCGGCCGAAGCAGGGACGGGGATCATCGCTGGTGGTCCGATGCGTGCTGTGTTTGAAAGCCTTGGCATTAACGATGTGGTTGCGAAGTCTCTGGGAACCCGGAATCCGCATAACATGGTTAAGGCAACTTTTGATGCGCTGGCACGTTGTGCAAGCCCGCGTTCTGTAGCTAGCCGTCGCGGTAAGAAGGTTGCTGAAATCTTCGGTAAGCGCGATCAGGCTCCTGCTGCGGAGGCCGCTGATGTCTGATAAGAAAACCTTCAAAGTTGTGCAGATTGCGTCCGGCAACGGACGTAAGCCTGGGCAGCAGGCAACTCTGATCGGTCTGGGTCTGAACAAGATTGGCCGTGAACGCGTTCTGGAAGATACTCCCTCTACGCGGGGTATGGTACGCAAAGTGGCCCACCTGGTGAAGGTGGAGGATTGAAATGAAGCTGAACGAACTTCGTGATAACGAAGGTTCCCGTTACCGGAAGAAGCGCCTGGGGCGCGGTATTGGTTCTGGTAAGGGCAAGACGTCTGGTAGGGGTGTAAAAGGCCAGAAAGCACGTGAAGGGGTTTCTCTGAACGGGTTTGAAGGTGGTCAGCTTCCTATCTATCGTCGTCTGCCGAAGCGTGGTTTCAAAAACATCTTCCGCAAGGTTTACGCTCCAGTAAATCTTGGCGCGGTGGAAAAAGCCTTGGCTGATGGCAAACTGGCAGCATGTGCACCTGTAACTGAAGAAGCTTTGAAAAAAGCTGGTCTGGTTGGCACGGGCAAGTATGCTGGTGTGCGCATTCTGGGCGAAGGTGAGCTGACAAAAGCTGTTACGTTTGAAGTCTCTGGTGCATCGGCTTCTGCTGTTGCAGCAGTAGAAAAAGCCGGAGGCAGCGTTAAGCTGTTGCAGCCTAAAGCTGCTGAAGCCAGCGCTTCCTGATGTTGCAAAAAGGAGAGCAGTGTTCGCGCTGTTCTCCTTTCTTGTTCCTTCTCAGAATGTTGTCTGAATTTTTCAGGCGATTGTGCCAGCGTCTCCACAGCCGTGGTGGCGCTGTTTGTATGAAAGGACGGATGCATGGCTTCCGCGGCCGAACAACTGGCTGCCAACTTTAACGTAGGCTCTTTTGCCAAAGCGACCGAACTTAAAAAGCGAATCTGGTTTACGCTAGGAGCGCTGATTGTTTACCGCTTGGGCACGTATATCCCGGTTCCGGGAGTGGATGCCACTGTTATGTGGCAGCTTCTGGCGCAGCATCAGGGTGGCATTCTGGGCATGTTCAATATGTTCACGGGGGGTGCGCTTGGGCGTATGACCGTGTTCGCACTGAACATCATGCCATACATCTCTGCGTCTATTATTGTGCAACTTATGTCTACTGCAGTGCCTTCTCTTGAAGCTCTCAAGAAGGAAGGTGAACAGGGACGTAAGAAGCTTAATCAGTATACACGTTACCTTACTGTTCTTATTGCGCTGTTTCAGGCGTATGGGATTGCGGTTGGGTTGGAGAATGTGCACAGCGCTGCTGGCGCTGCTGTTGTTCATCCTGGCATGTTCTTTTTGCTTTCATGCGTGACTACGCTTGTTGGCGGAACCATGTTTCTGATGTGGCTGGGTGAGCAGATTACCGCGCGCGGCGTGGGGAACGGAATCTCGCTCATTATTTTTGCCGGTATTGTGGCCAACTTGCCGCATGCATTGGCCAGTCTCTTTCAGTTAGGGTATACGGGAGCACTTTCACCTTTCTTTGTGTTGCTTTTCCTAGTTCTTGCTGCTCTGACCATTATGTTCATTGTGTTTATGGAACAGGCGCAGCGTCGGGTTGTTATCCAATATCCAAAGCGCCAGATGGGGCAGCGGATGTTTGGCGGAGATACAACCCATATGCCTTTGAAAGTGAACACAGCTGGCGTTATTCCACCAATTTTTGCCTCTTCAGTGCTACTGATTCCGGTCACGATTGCTGGTTTTATGAATGGTAAGTCCTTGCCGGGCTGGCTTTCATTCCTGGGGCAGGAACTTGGGCAGGGGCAGCCGCTGTATATGCTGTTCTATGCTGCCATGATTGTGTTTTTCTCATATTTTTATGCGGCGGTTACGTTTAATCCGACGGAAACAGCTGATAATTTGAGAAAACAGGGTGGGTTTATTCCGGGTGTGCGCCCCGGAGCTGCGACAGCATCGTATTTTGATAAGATTCTCACCCGTCTGACCACAATAGGTGCGGCGTATATGGTGGCTGTCTGTCTGTTGCCACAGATCCTGATCAGCCATTACAACGTTCCTTTCTATTTTGGCGGAACGAGTCTGATTATTATTGTGTCTGTAACCATAGATACGGTGACACAGATTCAGTCTCATCTGGTGGCACATCAATATCAGGGGCTGATGCGTAAATCGCGCGGCGGCAGGAAGCAGAGGATCATCAGACGATGAATATTATTTTTCTGGGCCCTCCCGGCGCGGGAAAAGGTACGCAGTCCAAACTTCTTGAAGAACGGTATGGGCTGATTCAGATTTCTACGGGTGACATGCTGCGTGCAGAAGTCGCTAAGGGGTCTGAAACAGGGAAGCAGGCAAAGGCGCTGATGGATGCTGGGAAACTGGTGCCAGATGAGCTGATTATTGCAATGCTGAAAAGCCGGATTGCGCAGGCTGACTGCCAGAACGGTTTTATTCTGGATGGCTTTCCGCGCACACTGGCGCAGGCGGAAGAACTGGACAGCATGCTTTCTTCTGACGGGAAGAAGATTGATATCGTTCTCTTCCTGGATGTGGATGAAGAAATTCTGGCAGATCGGATTTCCGGTCGCTTTACATGTGGCAACTGCGGCAAGACGTACAATGATGTTTCCAATCCACCCAAGGTGGATGGAGTTTGTGATTCTTGCGGCAGCCATGAGTTCAAGCGTCGGGCGGACGATAAGCGGGAAACTGTTGTTGAACGGTTGAAAGAGTATCGGAAACTGACGGCACCGATTCTGCCGTTTTATGAAAAAGCCGGGCGGCTGCACAAAATTAACGGCATGCTACCGGCCCCTGAAGTGACAAGTGAAATCGAAGATGCGCTTGCCAGTGAAGGGTTGATCACGAAAAAGTGATCCGTTTTCGTTGACTTGTGGCGGTGGCCGGTATATTTCGCGGCCACCAAGTGAAATCTGCCCCAAGGGCTATGAGCGTTCGTGGTTAAGGCGGGCGAACAGGAGTATAAGGCGTGGCACGTATTGCCGGCGTGAATGTCCCGACCAACAAACGGGTTGTTATCGGGCTTCAGTATATTTACGGGATTGGCGCAACTAAGGCTGCTGAAATCTGCAAGGCACTGGATATTCCAGAAGCAAAGCGGGTGAACGAGCTGAGCGATGACGAAATCCTGAAGGTGCGTGAACTCATCGACAGCAAGTATCGCGTTGAAGGCGATCTGCGTCGTGAAATCGCAATGAACATCAAGCGTCTGATGGATCTGGGCTGCTACCGCGGTCTGCGTCATCGTCGTGGTCTGCCTGTGCATGGTCAGCGCACACACACCAATGCCCGTACGCGCAAGGGTAAGGCTGTGGCCATTGCAGGCAAGAAAAAAGCAACGCGCTAATCCAACTGGTTAGGATGTCCAACCCTGCTGCGGCAGGCTCTGGGCAGGGACTGAGGTAGAAAAGACATGGCGAAAGCCGCAACTCCGCGTATTCGCAAAAAAGAGCGTAAGAACATTATTTCTGGCGTGGCGCATGTGCTCTCCACGTTCAACAACACCATGATCACCATCTCTGATGCACAGGGGAATGCCATTTCCTGGTCTTCCGCTGGCGCACAGGGTTTTAAGGGGTCTCGGAAATCTACGCCTTATGCGGCGCAGGTTGCGGCGGAAGACGCAGGTCGCAAGGCTCGCGAACATGGTATGGAAACCCTGGAAATTGAAGTTTCCGGTCCTGGTTCGGGGCGTGAAAGCGCATTGCGCGCCCTGCAGGCTGTTGGTTTCACCATCACTTCTATCCGTGATATGACGCCGGTTCCGCACAATGGCTGCCGCCCGCGCAAGCGTCGCCGCGTCTAAGTCCTGAGCAGGAAGGCAGCTTATGCATTGAGCTGCCTTCCGGTTGTTGTGTCCACTTCAGAGAAATCGCTGCGATTGCAGTGGTTTTTCGTATTGAAAGGCCGGTACCTTGGTCCTTCAGAAAAACTGGCAATCTCTGATCAAGCCCGAAAAGCTTGAGGTCGAATCCGGTGTGGAGCCAGCACGCATTGCAACCGTGGTTGCAGAGCCTCTGGAACGCGGGTTTGGGATGACACTGGGGAATGCGCTGCGGCGTGTTCTGCTGTCCTCGCTTCAGGGTGCGGCTGTGACTGCTGTGCAGATTGACGGCGTGCTGCATGAGTTCTCGTCTGTCGCGGGTGTGCGGGAAGATGTCACGGACATCGTGCTCAACATCAAGCAGCTGGCACTGCGTATGCATGGCGAAGGGCCAAAGCGTATGATGCTGACGGCCACAGGCCCCGGTGAAGTGCGCGCCAGCCAGATTCAGACCGGGCATGATATTGAGATCATGAACCCCGATCTTGTTATCTGCACGCTGGATGATGGCGTTAAGCTGGGTATGGAATTTATTGTAAACATGGGTAAAGGCTATGTGCCTGCCGCGGCAAACCGCCCGGAAGATGCACCTATTGGCCTGATTCCGGTGGATGCAATTTATTCTCCCGTAAAGCGCGTATCTTATAAAGTTGAGCCTACCCGCGTAGGGCAGGTGACTGACTATGATAAGCTGCTGCTGACGGTTGAAACCAATGGTGCTGTAACCCCTGAAGATGCTGTGGCTTTGGCTGCACGTATTCTGCAGGATCAGCTCCAGCTGTTCATCAACTTTGATGAGCCGCGCCCTGTGCAGGCTGAAGAGCCTGAAGATGATCTGCCGTTCAACCGTAATCTGCTGCGTAAGGTGGATGAGCTTGAACTGTCTGTTCGTAGTGCAAACTGCCTGAAGAACGACAACATCATCTACATTGGGGATCTGGTGCAGAAGAGCGAGCAGGAAATGCTCCGTACTCCGAACTTTGGCCGGAAATCCCTGAACGAAATCAAGGAAGTCCTTACCTCCATGGGGCTTTCCTTGGGTATGAATGTGCCGGCTTGGCCGCCGGAAAATATCGAAGAGCTGGCAAAACTGCTTGATGAGCCATTTTGATCTGACTTTTCACACGATACGTAGGAACTGAACTATGCGTCACGGGATTGCCGGCAGAAAGCTCGGCGTTACTTCTTCTCATCGCGCAGCCATGTTTCGCAATATGGCTGTTGCACTGATCAAACATGAACAGATCACCACCACGCTGCCGAAAGCCAAGGAACTGCGCCCGGTTGTGGAAAAGCTGATTACGCTGGGCAAGCGGGGTGACCTGCATGCACGCCGTCAGGCTTTTGCCATGCTGCGTGATGATGTGATTGTGAAAAAGCTGTTTGCTGCTATTGCAGAACGCTACAAGGCACGTAACGGCGGTTATACGCGCGTTCTGCGTGCTGGCGTGCGTTATGGCGATGCCGCACCTATGGCTGTTATCGAACTGGTTGATCGCGATGTGTCTGCCAAAGGGCAGGACAGCGGCCCACGTCCGGAAGCAGAAGAAAAGCAGGATCTGGCTGCATAAGCCACTCATCCGGTTTTTAGAGAAGAGGCTGGCTCAGAAATGGGCTGGCCTTTTTTTTATGCTTTCCTGCCTCTGTGAGTGATGCGATTTTGTATCGTGGAATTGGTTGGAAAAATCTCCCTATTTCTACTTGGTATATTGACAATATATCCTTCCAGAACGTTAGTAATTGCAGAATGAATGGCGCAAACAGATACGGTGGCATTATGAGGCGAGTTTTTCTGCGGATTATGCTGGTGATCAGCCTGTTTTTTGTAGGGCTGACACAGCAGGCACGGGCCGGAACCCCGGTGCGCATTGGGTATATTCCTGTTTTGGGGTCATCTGCCCTGTTTGTTCTGGATGGTGAAGGTTGGGCCAAGCAGGCTGGGCTGGATTTGCAGCTTGTGCGTTTTGGCTCTGGTCCGCAGGCTATTCAGGCTTTGGTATCTGGGCGGATTGATGCCTACGTGGCTGGGGTGCTCCCCTTGTTGCAGGCGCGCGCGCATGGCGTGGATGTGAAGGTTGTGGCCTCTGGCTCGGTTGAAGAGCTGGAACTGGTTGCTCGTGGCCCCTTGGCGCAAATTGTGCCGGAAGGGCAGGAGGGCGGTCTGTCTGCTCAGGCTATCAAGGATGGGCTTGCCAAGTTTAATCAGGAACAGGGGCATCTGCCACGTGTTGCCGTACAGCCTGCCGGTTCTGTGCCAGATATTATGCTGCGTTACTGGTTTGAAAAGCGTCTTGATATTGCGCAGCCTGCGTCAGTCGTAAACATTGCTGGCGTAGATATTGATGCTGCACAGCAGGCTTTTCTGGCGGGTGCGGTAGATGCGGCTGTGCTGCGTGAACCTTCCTTAACCGTAGCAAAAATGCGCGTGCCAGATGCCAGAATTCTGGCGACGGGCCATGATATGATGCCTGATCAGCCTGGCTCTGTTCTAGCTATTGTAAAACCGGCGGAAGTTCCGTGGGCAAAAGCGCTGACAGGTCTGTTTGTTAAAGCCAATACCTTGGTTGCCGAACATCCGGATGAAGCTGCACCTTTTGTGCGTACGGCGCTGGGCGGTGGTATGTTGAAGGAAGAAGTATTGCAAAAGGCGCTTGCGCGTTCGGCCAAACGCTTTGTAAGCGATCCGGCACGTATTGTAGAAGGCGTGCGCCAGTTGCAGGATTTTGAGGTGAAGCAGGGGCTTTTGCGCAAGGCTGAACCTGTGGATGGTCTGTTTGACCTGGAGATGTGGAAGCAGAGCCAGCAGTGAGGGATAAAGTTTCGTTTTCTACAAAATGGGCATTGGGCCTTACTGGGCTTATTGTCTTTTTTGGAGGGTGGGAGGCAGCAGTCCGCACAGGGTTGCTGCCTTCTGGCATGGTGCCTGCCCCCAGTTCGCTTGGGCCAGCCTGGCTGGATGAAGTGCGTGGAGGCTTTTGGCAGCAGGCTATTCTGGATAGTCTGCATCATTATCTATTGGGCCTGCTTATTGGTTCTGTGCTGGGTGCCGGTTTGGGTATTCTGTGCGGCATGGTGGCCGTTGTGGATGGCTTGCTGGAAGGTATTGTCCGGTTGCTGCGGCCTGTTCCGGGCTTGGCGTGGGTGCCTTTTGCCATTTTGTGGTTTGGCCTGAACACATCGGGCGCAACCTTTGTGATTGCCATTTCTGTTTTCTGGATCAATTTTTACGCGGCCCATAGTGCTGTACGTGGGGTGGACCCGGAATTATATGAACTGGCAGCCGCTTTTGGGCATGGCAGCTTTTTTGGGCGTTTGTTCAAGGTGGTACTACCAGCCGCGTCTCCGGGGCTTATGTCGGGCCTGCGCACCGGTTTGGGGCAGGGCTGGATGTCTGTTGTGGCAGCAGAGCTGTTTGGCGTGCCGGGTATTGGCGCGCGAATGATGCAGGCTTCCAGCTTGCTGGCTACCGATGTGGTGGTGGTGTACATGCTCACCATGGCGTTGCTTTATGCTGTTACGGATTTTCTGTTCGGGTTTGTGAGAACACGCGTGCTGAGGTGGCAACCATGAGTGAGAAACACTGCGTTGCCAGCTTGGACAATGTTGGGCTCTCGCATGATGGCGGTGCCAATTTTGTGCTGCGGAATGTGAGCCTCACATTGGAGCAGGGTGAATTTGTTGCGCTTTTAGGTCCATCCGGCGTGGGTAAATCCACACTGTTGCGTGTGTTTATGGGGCTTATGCAGCCTACAGAAGGCACGGTAGGCGGTTCGGCCTGCACAACAGATGCAGAGGAAACAGGCACCAAGCGGCGCAGGCGCGCCTTGGTGTTTCAGGATGCGCGGCTTATGCCGTGGCGGTCTGTGTTGAAAAATGTTGAGTTCGGTTTGGAAGGCTTGGGCCTGACGTGTGAAGAAAAGCGCGCACGCGCCATGGATGCGCTAAAACTGGTTGGGCTGGAGGAAGCCGCAGACCGCTGGCCACGCCGTATGTCTGGCGGACAACGCCAGCGCGTAGGTGTGGCGCGTGCCTTTACTGTTAACCCAGATCTGCTGTTGATGGATGAACCGTTTGGCGCATTAGATCCTATTACACGCAGCAGCTTGCAGGAAGAACTCCAGCGTATCTGGCAGCAAACGCATAAAACCGTGCTGTTTGTAACGCATGATATAGAAGAAGCCTTGCGCCTAGCCACCCGTGTGGTGGTGTTGGCAGGTGGCCCACCAGCGGGCATTACGGGTGAAATTGCCATTACAATGGATGAACGCAACCCCGAAAGCACGGTTTTTAGAACTTATGCGGCCCGGTTGCGCGCCATGATTGCAGGGGAAAAAGACCCCGGTGGCGCTCCGTACTGGCGTTCTGCTGAAATTTAGTTGAAAAGCATATAAATAAAATCATGCTGGCATCCTTTGCGGGGTGTCGTGCGTTCACTTGCAACAAAATGGGGAGACATCGCATGAGCGATGACAACACGAAGGATTACGCGCTGGAAGAAGGCATTGGCCGTGTTCAGGATGGTGCGGAAGGCTTGTTCAGCCAGCTCCCCAGTTATGATGAAATGAACCCGGATAAACGTTGTGCTGCAACAGAAGCCGTGCGGGATGTGGTGATTGATCAGCCCTTCCTGATTCTGCCAATTGCGGGAATTTTCAGCTTTATTGTTGGCGGCTTGCTGCGGCGGCGACGTTAAATTTTTAAGGTCCTTTGGTCAGCACATTCTGCCTGAAGGCGTGAAGGAGATGATTATATGCTAAAGCTGGCACTGTTTTTTCTGGTTATTTCCCTTATTGCGGGGCTGTTCGGTTTTGGCGGCATTTCCTCCGCTGCTGCGGGAATGGCAAAAATCCTGTTCTTTATTGCCATTGTTCTTTTTGTTGTTTTTCTGGTGGTGGCCTTGCTGGCAGGGCGTGCCATTACAAAATAACGGCTTTTAAATAATCAGACACAAAAAAACCCCCGGTCTGGAAAGGCCGGGGGTTTTTGCTTTCTGGAGCAAAAAGGAAAACGCTAGTTTTTGTCTTTCTGGATAAAGGAAGGCAAAAACGGGTTGTCCTTTTGCATGGAATTCTTGCTGGGGAGGGAGGATGCATCCCACCCTCCGCCAAGGGCTTCGATAAGAGTGACGGAATCCAGAATACGGTTTTGCTGAATTTGCAGTGCTGTTTCAGCGTTGGAGAGGGCCGTGACTTCTGCCGTAATCACTGTGGTGTAAATCTGGGTGCCAGCCATGTACTGGTTGAAGGAAATTTGCACAGCCTTGTTGGCGGCTTCCACGGCAACAGCCTGCTGGCTTGCCTGGTCAGCCAGTACGCGCAGGTTGGCAAGCTGATCTTCCACCTGTTGCAGGGCTGTTAATACCGTCTGGCGGTAGGCTGCCACGTAGTAATCATAATTGGTGTTGGCTTCACGCACGGCGGCGGTGCGTGCGCCCCCTTCAAACAGGGTTTCCGTGGCAGAAGCACCCAACGCCCAAATACGGTTGGCAACCTGCACCAGTGCGCCTACCGGGTCACCACTGTAGGAGTAACTGGCCGTCAGTTTTACGTCCGGGTAAAAAGCCGCAAGGGCTGCGCCAATCTGGGCATTATATTCTTCCATCCGGCGTTCAGCGGCAGAAACATCTGGCCGGCGTTGCAGAAGTTCTGCGGGCACGGCTACAGGAATGGCCGGAATATCTCGCGTAAGTGCACCGTGGGGGATGGAAAGATCTGCCGGGGCCTTACCCATTAAAATGGCAATGGCGTGTTCATACCCTGCGCGGGCGGCATCTGTTGCCGTGGCCTGGGCGCGTGTTTGCTCAAGCTGGGTTTGCGCCTGCATCAGGGTGGTGGGGTCTGCCGTGCCCGCATCGTACTGGTTTTTGGTAATCTGGTAAGAACGTTCGTAAAACGTGACGTTCTTTTCCAGCAGATCATGCAGGCTGTCCTGATATCGCAGGTTGAAATAGGCTGTAGCCAGCTGCGCCTGGTAGGACAATTTGGCATTTGCCAGATCAGCGGCAGAGGCCTGAGCTTCTGTCACCTGTGCCTGAATCTGGCGGCGGATGCGTCCCCACAAATCCAGATCCCACGAGGCAGTCAGCCCCATGCCATAAGTGTTTTCCGTGGTGTTGGAGGCGAGGGAAGAAGTTGTATCTCCATAATTGATGATGGTGCCCGATGAGCGCGAACCACGGCCGGAACTCTGCCGGTTGAAGGAAAGCGCACCGCTGAGCGTTGGATACAGCTCTGCCCGAATGGCGTTAATGGCGGCGCGGGCATTGCGGTATCTGGCCTCATACTGCGCCACGTTCTGGTTGTTGATTTCAACCTGAGATTCAAGCTGGTTCAGCAGCGGGTCATTATAAAGTGTCCACCACGTTCCTTTGGGAATAGTCGCCAGATTGGGCTGCGCATAGTTCCACCCAGCAGCAGGCCGCAGCTCCTTAAACTGCGGAGAGATAATGGCCGAGGGGCGCTTGTAATTAGGGCCAACCATGCAGCCCATAAGCACCAATGGCGCCATAAGGCTGGCAGCACGGCGGGACAGTTTTTTGTGTTTAAGCATTGTGCTGGAAAAAGAAGGCGAAACCATCAGCTATCCTGCCGGGAGGTGCGAGAAAAGAAAGAGCGCAAGCGTATTTTCTGAACACGCAGCCGCCACGTATCAAGCGTAAGATAAATAACAGGCGTGGTATAAAGCGTAAGTGCTTGGCTGACGAGCAAGCCACCCACAATGGCAATGCCCAATGGGTGGCGCAGTTCTGCCCCATAGCCATTGGTGGTAATCAGCGGGGCAGCCCCCAGTGCAGCGGCAGCCGATGTCATGATAATGGGGCGAAAGCGCAGCAGGCAGGCGGTGCGGATGGCTTCCAGCGGGGCCATGCCGTGTTCGCGCTCTGCCACAAGGGCAAAGTCCACCAGCATGATGGCATTTTTCTTTACAATGCCAATCAGCAGGATCACCCCAATCATGGCAATAAGCGAGAACTCCTCTCCCGCCAGTTGCAGTGCCAACAGCGCCCCCACACCCGCAGATGGCAGGGTGGAGAGAATGGTAAGCGGATGCAGATAGCTTTCGTACAGAATACCCAGAACAATATAGACGGCACATAGGGCAGCCAGTATCAGCAGGGGCTCATCATTCACGGCTTTCTGAAATTGTGCGGCATTTCCCGCAAAGCTGCCGTGAATAGTGGAAGGCATATGCAACGTGACCTGTGCGGCGTTGATAATCTGTGTGGCCGCGCTGAGCGAAACCCCTTTGGCCAGATTGAAGGAAACAGTGGAAGCTACAGCCATGCCCTGATGGTTGACGGAAAGGGGGGTGCGTGTCTGCACAATCTGCGAAACCAGCGTAAGCGGCACCATGTTTTCAGAGGAGGTGCTGACGGCAGAACCGCTGGAAGCTCCAGCACCACCTGCCAGCGCGTTGGCAATCTGGTTTTTGAAAGATTGGGAACTTAATGAGGATTCCGAGCTGTTTCCTGCCGCATCCAGCCCGCTGGTATTGCGCACACGTATGGTGTTGGACTGTGTGCCACCCCCAGCTGTACCCCCTGCCACACTGATCCATACCTGCATCAGGCTATGGGGGTTAGACCACAATACCGGATCCGCCTCCATAACCACACGATACTGGTTTAACCTGTTATAGATAACAGAGGCCGCACGTTGCCCAAAAGCATCATACAGCGTGTTGGACAGAAGCTGAGGCGTGATGCTGACACGTGCGGAGGTATCGCGGTCTATATCCACGCTCATGGCGGAACCGCCCTGTTGTACGTCGGATGAAAGGTCCGTCAGTTCCGGGTGGTGCCGCAATTCGTTCAGCAGCTTTTCTGTCCATGAATAAAGCTCGGCGGCGTTTTCACCTTCCAATGTGTATTGATAGGAGGCATTGCTCTGCCGCGCACCCGCCCGCACAGCACCGGGCTCCATCAAAAAGAAATCGGCCCCAACCAGTTTACGCAGCCGATTGCTGATACGGTTGATAAGGTCAGTCGGTGTATCCGAACGCGTGCTTTTATCCTGCAACTGCAAGAACAGATTGGCCTGGTTGGAAGAGCCGCGCCCCCCGATAAAGGAGGAAACACTTTTAACTTCCGGTTCTGCCAGAATGGCCTTTTGCACATCTGCCAGCTTTTTGCTGAGGGCGCCAAAGGAGATGGACTGATCCCCCTGCAAATGGCCCATCAGCAAGCCTGTATCTTCGACCGGAAAGAAGCCCTTGGGCATAAGGATGAACAGCGCCACAATAAGCACCAGCGTAAAGGGCAGGCTAAGCAGCACCAATTTATTGTGCCGGAGTGCAACATCCAATGAATGGGCATACCCGGCCTGAAGTTTATCCAACGCAAGGGTAATGTGTGCAGCCACGCGGGCAGAAAGCGACGGATGTGCGTTGTTTTCTGGCTCATGGGCGCGTGGTGCCAACAGGTAAGCGGCCATCATGGGGGTAAGGGATAGGGACAGCACCATGGAGATAATAATGGTGATGCTGACCGTCATGGCGAATTCATGGAACAGCCGGCCCGCAAGCCCGCCCATCAGCAGAATGGGCAGAAAGACCGCAATCAGCGAAATGGAAATGGAAAAAACGGTAAAGGCTACCTCGCTACTGCCTTTTATGGCGGCATCTCGCGGGGCAAGGCCCTGTTCTATGTAGCGGGCAATATTTTCCACCACCACAATGGCATCATCCACCACAAAGCCGGTGGAAACCGTAAGCGCCATAAGGGACATATTATCCAGCGAATAGCCAAACAATGCCATGACCCCAAACGTGGCCACAATGGAGGTGGGCACCACAACGGCGGGAATAAGCGTCATTCTGACAGAGTGCAGAAATAGCAGCACCATCAGCACCACAAGCACCACGGAAATTACCAGCGTAAGCTGTGTATCGGCCAAAGAGGCACGAATGGTCAGAGAGCGATCAAGCCCCACATGCAAATCCACCCCACCGGGCAAGGCGGCCTTGAGCATGGGTAGTTTGGCGTTGATCTGATCCACCGTGTGGATCACGTTGGCGCCGGCCTGCGGAAACACCACGGCAATAACCGAGGGCTGGCCGTTGTAATACCCGGCGTTCCGCAGGTCTTCCACGCTGTCACGCACCTGCGCAATATCGGCAAGGCGGACAGGCCGGTTATTGCGCCATGCAATAATCAGGTCCCGATAATCCTGCGCCTTGCTAACCTGATCATTGGTATCCAGCGTAAAGCGCATGCCGCCTTGGTCAATAATACCTTTGGGGGTATGGGCATTGGCGGAGGCCAGAGCCGCGCGTACGTCTTCAAAGCTGATCCCGTAGCGGTAAAGGGGGAGAGGATTGATTTCCGCACGAATGGCGGGCAGCGCGCTCCCGCTGATTTCCACCTGACCCACACCTTCTACGGAAGACAGATGCTGCACCAATACGTTGGTGGCGTAATCGTAAAGCTGTGGGCGCGTATGGGTATCTGAGGTGAGGGTGAGAATCAGGATAGGCGCGCCATTGGGGTTGGCTTTGCGGTAGGTGGGGTTTTGCCGCAGGGTGGAGGGCATATCTGCATGGGCGGCCTGTAGGGCGGCTTCCACATCCCGCGCAGCGCCGTTGATATCGCGCGAGAGGGAAAATTGCAGCATGATGCGCGTGGTGTTCTGCGAGGATTGTGACGTCATTTCCGTCACATCCGCAATCTGGCCCAAATGGCGCTCCAGCGGTGCGGCCACAGATCCGGCAATTTCTTCCGGGCTGCCACCGGCCTGCGTGGCTTGCACCATAATAACCGGAAAATCCACATTCGGCAGATCGGATACCGGCAGGGTGCGGTAGCCTAAAATCCCGCCCAGCAACATGGCCACCGTAAGCAGAATGGTGGCCACGGGCCGGTCAATAAACAGCCGGCTTATGCTCATGGCGCAGACTGTCCATCTGCCGGAGGGGAACCGGAAGGCTGGCTTTGCCGATGCCGCATGGCATCCCATTTATGGGCCATTGTATCCAGCGCCAGATAGATAACGGGCGTGGTGAACAACGTAAGAAGTTGGGAAAGGGCCAGCCCGCCAATAATGCTCAGCCCCAGCGGGTAACGCAGTTCCGAGCCGGTGCCATGAGAGATAACCATGGGCACTGCCCCCAACATGGCGGCAAGGGTTGTCATTAAAATAGGGCGAAAACGCAATGTGGCGGCTGTGCGGATGGATTGCAGGGAATCCATGCCATGCACACGTTCTGCCTCCAGTGCGAAGTCGATCATCATGATGGCGTTTTTCTTGACAATACCAATCAGCAGCACAATGCCGATAATGCCCATGATATCCAGATCCACGCCTGCAATCATCAGTGTCAGCAACGCGCCAATGGCGGCGGATGGCAGGGTGGACAAAATGGTAACCGGGTGCACAAAACTTTCGTAAAGAATGCCCAGCACAATATACACGGCAATCAGGGCGGCAATAACAAGAAACATCTCGTTGCTGAGAGAGCCCTCAAACGCTGCCGCCGTGCCCTGAAATGATGTCTGGAAGGTGGAGGGCAGGCCAATGTCCTTTTCCGCCTTGCGGATGGCGGCGGTGGCATCTCCCAGCGCGTAACCATCACTCAGGTTGAAGGAAATGGTGGCGGCGGGGAACTGCCCAAAATGTGTGAGCAGCAGCGGAGCTGTTTCCTGCGTAACGGTGGTAACGGCCGCCAGCGGCACCAGCCCGGAGGTGGGCGAACGTGTGGGGCCGGAAACACTTTCCCCCGAATTGCCACTGATACCGGGCAGATAAAGTTGGGAGAGCGCGGTAAGATTGGTTTGAAACCGTGGGTCTGCTTCCAGAATAACCCGATACTGGTTGGACTGCGTGTAGATGGTGGAAATCTGCCGCTGGCCAAAGCTGTCATACAACACGTTATCAACGGTTTGGGGCGTGATGGAATAGCGCGCACCTGTGGCTCTATCCAGCGTAACCCGCGCCACCAGCCCGGAGGCCTGCAAATCCGATGTGACATCAGACAGGGAAGGTTCCTGCTTCAGCCGGTCCAGCAGCTTTGGCACCCATGTCTTGAAGGCATTATATTCCGGGTTTTCCAGCAAAAACTGATATTGCGTGGCCGTAACCGTTGTATCCAGGGAAAGATCCTGAATGGGCTGCATATACAGTTTAATGCCTGCCACCTGCGCGGTTTCATCCGCCAGCCGCCGGGCAATTTCTGCCGCAGTGCTTGTACGGTCATCATGCGGTTTGAGGTTGATTAGAAACCGGCCCTGATTAAGCGTGGCATTCTGCCCATCCACCCCGACAAAGGAAGAAAGCGAGACCACATCCGGGTCTTTCAGCAGCACTTTGGCAAGTTCCTGCTGGTGCTGCTTCATGCTTTCGAAAGAGATGGTTTGCGAGGCTACGGAAATTCCCTGAATGACCCCTGTATCCTGTGCGGGAAAGAACCCTTTGGGAATCACCCATGCCAGCACACCCGTAAGCACCAAGGTCCCCACGGCCACGCACAGTGTCAGCACACGGTGGGCCAGCACCACATCCAGTATGCGGTCATACCCGGCAATCAGCTTTTCCGTATAGTCTTCCATCCGGGCGGACCAGCGCTGGAACGCCGTGGTGGCAGATCCTGCATCATGCACACGTTCGGAAAGAATGCGCGCACACATCATGGGTACCAGTGTAAGCGAAACCACGGCAGACAGAATGATGGTCACCGCCAGCGTAAGCGCAAATTCATGAAACAGGCGGCCCACAACATCGCCCATGAACAACAGCGGAATAAGCACCGCAATGAGCGAGATGGTAAGCGAGATAATGGTAAAGCCAATTTCCCCAGCGCCTTTCAGGGCGGCGGTCATCCGGTCTTCCCCCGCTTCCACATAGCGGGAGATGTTCTCGATCATGACAATGGCATCATCCACCACAAAGCCGGTGGCGATGGTGAGCGACATGAGAGACAGATTATCCAGCGAGAAACCCAGCAGATACATAACCGCCAGCGTGCCGATAATGGAAAGCGGCACAGACAGGCTGGGGATAATGGTGGCGGGCACATTGCGCAGAAATACAAAAATAACCCCGACCACCAGCACAAGGGAAAGAAACAGATCGCTCTGCACATCAGCCACAGAAGCGCGGATGGTGGTGGTGCGGTCTGTTAGCGGGGTAATATCAATGCCGGGGGGCAGTGTTTCGCGCAGGCCGGGCAATGTGGCTTTGACGTTGTCCACCACAGAAATAACATTGGCGCCGGGCTGGCGCTGCACGTTCATAATCAGCGCGGGTGTCAGGTTGGACCATGCCGCAAGCTGCGTGTTTTCCGCACCCACAACCACAGTTGCCACATCACGCAGGCGGATGGGGCCGTTGTTCTGATAGGCAATAATCTGGTTAAGCAGCACATCGGGGCTGGTAATCTGCCCATCCACCTGCAACGTGGCAGCCTTTTGGGGGCCATCAAATGTCCCGGTGGGGGAATTAACGTTTACGTTGCCAATGGTGGTGCGCAGCGTGTCCAGGTCCATACCGTAGGACGTCAGCTTGGGTATGTTCACCCGTACCCGGATGGCCTTGCGGTTGCCGCCAGAGAGTGTCACCAGCCCCACGCCGGAAATCTGGCTGATTTTTTGTGCCAGACGGGTGTCCACATAGTCTTCCACTTCTGGTAGCGGAATGGTGGAGGATGTAATGCCCAGCGTAAGCACGGGCGTATCTGCCGGGTTGACCTTGGCGTAAACGGGGGGAGCAGGCAGATCTGTTGGCAGCAGGGAGTTGGCCTGGTTAATGGCGGCCTGCACTTCCTGCTCCGCCACGTCTATGGAGGTATCCAGCGCAAAACGCAGGGTAATAACGGATGCGCCGCCAGATGAGCGGGATGTCATCTGGTCCAGCCCCGGCATCTGGCCAAACTGGGTTTCCAGCGGTGCGGTAACGGAGGTGGACATCACATCCGGCCCGGCGCCGGGGTAGAATGTTTCAACCGTAATGGTTGGGTAATCTACCTGCGGCAGGGCGGAAACGGGCAGAAAATGGTAGCCCAGCAGGCCAGCCATAAAAATGGCCAGCATAAGCAGAGTAGTGGCAACCGGCCTGCGAATAAAAAGGGCTGATGGGTTCACTTTGCCGCGTGATCCGATGCTGGAGTGGTTTGTGCAGGAATGGTGACCTTGATGCCAGCGCGCAGGTGGTCTGTGCCATCTGTCACCACTTTGTCTCCATCTTTCAGGCCGGTGGTAACAACAATATTGTTGCCATCTGATGTGCCGGTGGTCACGGGCCGGACTTCAACGGTGTTATCGGCCTTTACAACGTAAACAAACAGGCCGGTAGGGACAGTTTGCACGGCGGTTGTGGGCAGCAGCAGCACATTGTTGAGTGTTTTGACCAACAGACGGGCATTTACAAACTGGTTGGGAAACAAATGCTCATCCGTATTGGGGAAGATGGCGCGTAAGCGCACGGTGCCGGTGGAGGTGTCTATCTGGCTATCCAGCGTGCTGACAGTGCCATCTGCAATTTTTTGCGTGTTGGCACTGTTCCACGCTTCAACCGGCAGGGATTTCTGGGTGCGCAATTCTTCCGCCACTTCCGGGAGCTGATTCTGCGGCAGCGTGAAGATAACGGAAATGGGCTGCATCTGGGTAAGAATGGCCAACCCACCAGATTGACCCGCCGTAACATAATTGCCCTTATCCACCGCACGTATGCCAATGCGGCCATCCACAGGGGCAATAATGTGGCAGTAGGTGATCTGGAGTTTCTGGTTGTCCACCAATGCCTGATCAGCTTTTACCGTGCCTTCCAGCTGCTGCACAATAAATTGCTGATCCTTGGCGGTTTTGGCATCAATACTGTCCTGGCGGATCAGGCGTTGATAACGCGCACTGTCCACCCGTGCCTGTGCAAGCTGGGCCTTGTCTGCCGCAAGTTGCCCTTCGTACTGGGCCAGCAATACCTCATAGGGGCGGGTATCTATCAGTGCCAGCAAGTCACCCTTGTGTACGTGCTGTCCTTCCGTAAACAGCACATTCATCAGATAGCCTTCCACACGTGTCTGCACGGTGACGTTGGTAATGGGGATCACCGTTCCCAACTCGGTAAACACCACGGGCATGGTGCCATTATGCACGGTTTGCACGGCAACAGGCTGTGCTTGCGATGCATCTGCTGTGTGGTGTCTGCCCTTTTTATGCGTGCCGCTGCTGGTATCTCCATGCGGGCGCAGGAAGGCAAAAGCCAGTACACACACACCTGCCAGAGCTATGCCTGCAAGTAACAGCCGTTTTTTACGGGGAGGGCGCGGAGATGGTGAAGGTGGAGAAGGGGGAGAGTCTGGCTGATGTTCATCCATGTGGCGCGCTGCGTATTACCTGAAAAAAGAATGTTGGTTCAGACAGGAGAATAAAGGCCAGAATAAGGTTTTATAATCCATCTGGAAAAGCTGATATGCGGTGGAGGCAGAAATTCTGTTTTCACCGTAAAACGTACCACAGGGTTATGGAAAGAGCTTGTTACGTTTTTTAACGCTTATTGCCGCTCATGGAGGCACCGGCAGAAGGTGCAAGGCTTGCCGCAAACGGCACAGCCAGCAGAGAGACCGCCCCGGTAACCAGAAAACCTACAGAAAAATCCCCCAAAGTGGGTGTGGCGTGGCCGTATATCTGGCCCAGCACCGTAAGCGTGCCCGCGGCAATGCATATGCCGGCAGAAAGCATGATCTGCTGCATGGTGGAATACAGGCTGGTGGCTGCGCTCATGTTGCTGGCGGGCACATCGGCATAGGCAATGGTGTTATAGGCCGAAAACTGGATGGCTTGCGCCGCCCCGGCTCCCGCCAGAATGAGAGAAAACAGCCACAGCGCATACGGTTGCCGAAATCCGGCGACCAATACAAACACCACCGCTGCGGAAACACCATTGAACATCAGCACTTTGCGGAAGCCCCAGCGCTTTAAAATGGCTGGCACAAAGGGGCGTGTTATCAATGCGCCAACAGGCGCTGTAAAAGTGACCAACCCGCTTTGTGCTGCATTCAGCCCCATGCCAATTTGCAAAAAGGACGGCAGCAGAAAGGGCAGGGACCCCACAGCAACGCGTGAGGCCGCGCCAGCAAAAACGGACACCCGGAAAGTGGCAATGCGCATGAGCCGGAAATCCAGCAAGGGCGCAGGAACCCGAAAGGCATGAAAACAGTAAGCCAGCATTAACAGGCTGCCAGCTCCAAGCATCAGCAGGCGTAGAGTTATCGAACCTTCTGCATGGCTAAACAGTTCTGCAAAAACAGAAAGCAGGGCCAGGCCGCCGCCAGAAAGCGCCATGCCCTTTAAGTCAAACGGTGTGGGGTTTGGTTCACGAATTTGGGGAATATAGCGCCATGTCAGCCCCAGCCCGATAAGCCCGATGGGGATGTTGAGGTAAAAATTCCATCGCCATGAAAACCAGGTGGTAACAAACCCGCCAATAACCGGCCCCAGCAAAGGGCCGAGTGTGGCGGGCAGCATCATCCACGTCATGGTGCGTACAAGCTGGTCACGCGGGGTGCTGCGAATAATCACCAACCGGCCTATGGGCACCATAAGTGCGCCCCCAATACCTTGGAGTGTGCGCATGCTAGCCAGAAAGATGAGGGAATTTGCCTGGGCGCACAGCAGGGAGCTGAACACAAACGTGCAGATGGCCACCATAAGCACGGAACGGCTGCCCAGCCTGTCTGCCAACGCGCCAGAAGCCGGTATGAAAATGGCCAGACCAATAATATACGATGTAAGTGCAACAGACGTTGCAACTGTATCAACGTTTAAACTGTTAGCGATAGAAGGCAGGGCTGTTGCCAGAATGGTGCCATCAAGCTGTTCCATAAACATCATGGAGGCAACGATCAGGGCGGTGAACTGCGCTTTGGTCGGGCGTGGCATGCCTAGTCAGAAACGTGTTTTTGCGGTCTGATGCAAGACATGATCCTGTAAGCACTGCCGTGTTACAGCAACAAAGCGTGCAGGATTGCACTCAAGTTTAAGGGATAAAGTCATGGCTGAAGATAAAATCAAGGATATTGAAAGCAAGGTTAAAGGCGCTGCCACAGATGCCAAAGGCCACGTTAAGGACGCCGTAGGCGGCCTGACAGGCAATGTTGGCATGCAGGCTGAAGGCAAGTTTGACCAGTTTGCCGGCCACATGCAGCAGGATTTTGCAGACCTGTATGAAGAAGGTGAAGGTGTGATGGAAAAAGCCGCCACCTTTGTGCGGGATAAACCCCTGCTTTCATTGGGTATTGTATCTGCTGTGGGCCTCATTCTGGGCTGGCTGATCTTCCCGCGTCGCAAGCGTTCGTGAAAATTTAGTTTACCGGGACTCTTGCGCTCCTAGGTAAAAAAATGCTTCTCCTTTCCTGCGGAGTCGCAGTTGATGCGACTCGGTTAATTTAGCCGAGTCGCATCAAATGGATGAAAAGAGAGGCAATGCCGGACTTTACGCGGGAACAGAAGCTGGGTGGCCGGGTGGCCGGGGTGGATGAAGTGGGCCGTGGCCCACTGGCAGGCCCCGTGGTGGCTGCCGCCGTCGTGTTTGGCGCGGGTGTTCCCGATGATCTTGCCGCCATTATTGATGATTCCAAAAAATTAAAACCAGCTGTGCGCGAAGCCATAGCGGAACGCCTGCCACAGGTGCCGGGTATAGAAATTGGCATTGGGGCAGCTTCCACTGCGGAAATAGATAAGCTGAACATCCACCATGCAGCTCATCTGGCCATGCAAAGGGCGGTTGGCCGCCTGCCGCGCCTGCCAGACCATGTGCTGGTGGATGGCAACAAGCTGCCGGATTTTGGCTGCGATGCACAGGCTATTGTGGGCGGAGACAGGGTGAGCCTGTCTATTGCTGCGGCATCCATTGTGGCCAAGGTGGTGCGTGACCGTGCCATGGCCCGGCTGGATGCGCGCTGGCCTGATTACGGCTGGGAGAAAAACGCGGGCTACGGCACGGCTGTTCATCGCAAGGCGCTGATCAGCGTGGGTATTACACCGCACCACAGAAAGACGTTCGGCACAGTGCGCCGGCAGCTAGAAGAACATTATTCGGCGGAGAAGCAGGTATGAGCGGCGCAAAATCAGCATCCATGGAACTCCCTCTTGATCAGATCCTCCGTGGTGAATGTGTGGAGACCATGCGCTCCCTGCCTTCTGGCTCTGTAGATTGCGTGTTTGCAGATCCGCCATACAACCTTCAGCTGCGCGGGGAACTGCGCCGCCCCGATGACACGCTAGTGGACGGTGTGGATGATGATTGGGACAAGTTCTCCGATCTGGAAGAATATGACCGCTTCACCCGTGCGTGGCTGTCTGAAGCGCGGCGTGTGCTGCACAAGGATGGCACAATCTGGGTGATTGGCTCCTACCACAACATCTACCGCATTGGTGCCATTTTGCAGGATCTGGGCTTCTGGATTCTGAATGATATTGTGTGGCGCAAATCCAACCCCATGCCTAATTTTCGGGGGCGCCGTTTTACCAACGCGCATGAAACCCTTATCTGGGCCGCGCGTGGGCAGGATAGCCGCTACCGCTTTAACTATCAGGCCATGAAGGCGCTGAATGATGATGTGCAAATGCGCTCAGACTGGTATCTGCCCCTTTGCACAGGCAATGAACGCCTGCGGAATGAGCACGGGCTGAAGCTGCACCCTACCCAAAAGCCGGAAAGCCTGCTGCACCGCGTGTTGCTGGCCTCTACCACGGTGAATGACGTTATTCTGGATCCATTTTCTGGCACCGGCACCACAGCCGCCATGGCGCGCCGTTTGCGGCGGCATTTTGTGGGGATTGAACGGCATCCGGATTACGTGGAAGCTGCCATGGCACGTGTGGCCGCAGAAACGCCGCTGGAAGCCGATACCGTGCAGACCACGCAGGACAAGCGGGAAGCACCGCGTATTCCTTTTGGTTCCTTGGTGGAGCAGGGGGTTATTACAGCCGGCACTGTGCTGTGCGATAAAAAGCGCCGCGTGCATGCAACAGTCTCGCCAGATGGTACGTTGGTCAATGGTGCCAAGCGCGGTTCTATCCATAAGTTGGGTGCGCAGCTTACAAATGCACCATCCTGCAATGGCTGGACGTTCTGGTATTTTGAGCGGGCAGGAGAGCTTCTGCCGCTTGATGTATTGCGGCAGGAAACACTCCAGAAAACAGCGCAGGTCTAACTGCGCCCGTTTTGGCTTTAGAAAAGCTGTGCCAGCATTCTACGACTGTTTGTTAAGAAGTAGCTTTATTAGCTGCCGCCAAAGCCCAGAAAACCAATAGAGGGCTGGGCGGTGCCACCTGTGCTATCATACCGTTTGTCTTGCTGCCGTTCTTCCTGTTCGTAACGGGCATTGTTGATGCCGCCTGAAACAACAGGTTCCGCACCCCCATCATCCATATTGCCACCATAAGAACGGGAACTGTCTGGCGGAGAGCGCAGGGACAGCAGAAGGAAGGTAATGGGGTTTCGGTTCAGGTCGATGGACATATCCAAAGGGGTCTGACCCAGAATATTATGCCCGTGTAAGTCCGCCCCACGGTTGATGGCATCTTTTGCAGCAGAAATACTGCCGCGGTTGATGGCATCAAACAGGGCTGCTGTGGGTTCTACATCCTTGTTGGATTTATCCCCATCATCTTCATCCAGCCCAGCCGCACCGGGAATATTGGTAGGGGGCGCGGCCCGTTTGGCATCCTGGGCTGCTTCGGCTTTTTTGGCGGCTTCTGCTGCCTCTGCTTCCTCACCCCCCTGTGCCCAGACAGGAGTGGCGGCAAAACAGGCAAAACCGCCCATAAGCAGGGCAGAAGAAGCAAGGCGGCAGAAACGGGTCATTGTCTGTCCATCATTACACGTATGCGTCATGCTATCACACCGCATAATGGCGGGAAAGTGGAGAGAGCATGTGCATACTCACTCTTTCCATCCGGCATCAGTTCCGTCCTTCACGCCACCATCCGGCAAAAAGGAAGGCTAGAGATAAAAGCATCATGCTCCATGTGGGCAAGAGGGGCTCAGCACTTTTG
The DNA here is from genome assembly GCF_002738225.1 of Acetobacter pomorum. Lineage (GTDB taxonomy): Bacteria > Pseudomonadota > Alphaproteobacteria > Acetobacterales > Acetobacteraceae > Acetobacter > Acetobacter pomorum. The sequence continues at coordinate 119,703 of NZ_PEBQ01000144.1, forward strand.
CCTGTTACAATATGTGCGCCACGCTGCGGAAAGGCCAGCCAGTCTGTGCCGTGCAGGGTGCCGGATTCTGCCATCCGAACAGTGGGGATGGACAGTTTGCCGGGTGCGCCCAACCAGAACACACCACCGCCAGACTGTTGCGCAACAGTGGCCAGTTTAGAAGCCGTGGCCCGTAAATCTGTCATTTCACGTAGGTCACTCTGCACAGGGGCGGCGTAGGCGGCATGGATGCCATCACTCACCTGCCAGATGCCGGATTCATTTGCTGGGAGAGTAGCCGTCTGGGTGCCATCCTGTGGGGCTGCATGCAAATGCACGGTTGTTTGTGTGCCCGAAGGTGCCGTTACAGTCACGGATGGCGGAGTGGCTTCCGGGCTGATGCTGTGACGTGTGATGGTTAACACATTGTCGGTAATGCTGGCGGTCAGTTGTTCTTCTTCCAGTTCCGGCTCTTTCATCAACCAATGAGAAATCCGGCGCAGCAGTTCCGCCTGTGGTCCTCCGCCACCTTCCCCGCGGGACCAAAGCCAGATCTGGTCTGAAAGAAGCAAGGCTACCCGGCCCTGATCCACCCGGTCCAGCACCAGCAGAGGAGCGGCATCTGGTCCGTTCATCAGCACTTCACCATGGGTGCTGTCTGGCTTTAGGGCGCGGTACCATGGACCCCATGCCCCGGTAACGGTTGTAATGTTATCCGGCACGTTGGCATCTGGTGCGCCGGAAAGAGCAGCCGTCACCGGGTGCTGGCGGCCCTGAGCCGTCAATCTGGGTCGGAACTGACGTTCCACCATACCGGTTTCTGGTGGCACATGCGCGGGCAGTACATCACCCACCGGCGTTTCCTGAAGGGATCCGGGGCCAACAAATTCTGGCCCGGCAGTTAGCAGCAGTCCGCCGCCACGGCGTACAAAATTGGCAATGTTTTCCAGATATGTGTGGGGCAGAATGCTCCGGTTTTCAAACCCATCCAGAATAATCAGATCAAACTGGTTGATCTTGTCCTGAAACAGTTCCTTTACGGGAAAAGCGATCAACGCCAGATCTGATAGCGGGGTGCCATCATCTTTTTCCGGTGGGCGCAGAATGGTGAAGTGGATGAGGTCCACCGCAGGGTCAGCCTTCAGCAGCCTGCGCCAGATACGTTCCCCTTGGTTGGGGGTGCCGGAAATCAGCAATACGCGCAGCCTGTCTCGTATGCCCATAATATGGGTAATGCTCTGGTTATTCAGTTGCGAGACTTCGCCCGCCAGAGGGGAGATGGAAAGGCTGATAAGCATCTGCCCCGGCCGGGCAACGGGAATACTGATATCCTGCGGCGTGCCTGTGGTTACAGGTATCGCCACAGGTTCTTCGCCATTCACGCGCAGGGTGAGCTCAGCTGGCGTGCCTGTATGTGTGCCGGGGCCAGAATCTTCGGCCAATACACGCAAATGCGCGGGCTGCCCGGCAATGGCATAAGGCGGAGCTTCCAGTATCTGGAGCTTACGGTCTGTTTCCTCCCCTTTGGCGCTCAGGAGCACATGCAGGGGCAGAGTGGTTTGTGCTCCTGTAGCCGTGCGTGGGCGCAAACGCTCTGGCAGAGTGGGGGGCACATCGGCCACCTGCCCATCTGTTATCATCATGGCGCCTGCAAGCTGATCAGGCGGAATATCCGCAGCGGCCTGATCCAGAGCTTCAAACAGGCGGGTGCCATCATGCCCGTTCTGGCGCACGGTAACAGTACGGACATTCAGTCCATCTATCTGCATATGGGCCAACGCATCTGCTGCCTGCCGGGCAATGGCCGCCCGCTGCCCGATGGCCATGGAGGGAGATTGATCCACCAGCATAAGGGCAGTTTGGGGCAGGTTGTGCCAGCTTTCGCGCAGATGTTGCGGGCCTGCCAGCCAGAACAGAAGCGAGGCAATGGCCGCCAGACGGAACAAAGCCCCACGCGCGCCATTATACAGGTTCCATGCACACAAAAACACGCCCGCAATGCCGAGCAGAGCCAACACCCATAAAGGCAGCAGGGGCGCAAAGCCGATGGATTGCATCAAACTGTTTATCATGGCCGGTCTTCCAGCCGTTTTAGCAGCATGGGCACGTGTACCTGATCCGCCTTGTAGCTGCCGGTAAGTGCGTAAATAACAATATTAAGCCCAAAGCGATAAGCCAGCAGGCGCTGTTCCGCTCCGCCGGGAATAACCGCAAATGGCGTATTGCCAGATGAATCAACAGCCCACGCATGCGCCCAGTCTGCCGAGCCAATAATAATGGGGCTGACCTCATCATTCCCGGCATCGCCTTCGCGCGCCACCCAAATGGGGTTTCCGGCATAACGGCCCGGAAAATCATGCAGCAGATAAAAAGTATGCGCTAACAGATGGTGGTCATCCATTGTCACCAAAGGTGGCACTGTCAGCCCGGTTGTGGCGCGGCGCAGGGCTGCGCGTGTGCCGGGGGCATCTCCGGCAAAGCTGGTGTCATCTGCGCTACCGTCTGGCGTATCCTGCCCCTGTGTATCAATCAGCAGAATGCCCCCATGCGCCATAAAGCGGTTAAGTGCCGCTATCATGGCGGGAGAGGCGTGGGCATCTGGCGTAATTGGCCAGTATAGTAGGGGGTAATAGGCCAGATCATCCGTTTCCGGGTGCACGCCATCGGGGTGCCCCAACACGGCAGATGTGCGGGCATTGGTAAAATCCGCCAACCCCTGAAGCCCTTGGCAGGAGGTTTCATCCACATCATTGTGGCCAGTCAACACATAGGCTAGGCGTGTTTCAAGCGCTGCACCGGGTACGGTAGATGTGCCTTGCGGGGCAGGCGGAGGCGTATCTGCAGCATGGGCTGGCGCAGCCAGCCCCAACAGCATGCCGCCCATAACCCATGTGGCCGCATGGGTGCGGCTGGATGCCAGCAGCCCCTTGCGCATGAGTGGAATAAGCACACCATCAAGCAACAAAAGAACAAGAGCTGCCAGAAGGCAGAAGCGCCCCAATGGCACATCCGGCTGCTGGCCTGCCGGATCTGTAATAATGCCCACAGCCTTTTCAGGATACAGTGCGGCAATGTGGTCTGCCGTATTTAAGGCGCGGCGGCCGGAAGTGGGACCGTACAGGCCCGGAGGATGCGCTGGGGAAACATTCGTGGTGGCAAAGGCAGAGGCTTTCAGCCCGCGTGCATAAGGTGGCGGAGGGCCCGCAACGCCCGCACCATCCAGCGTGAGGGCTGGCTGCAATATGGCATCATCTGCGGGTACGCTTACGCCATTTGCATGGTCTGTCAGCCTTTGCAGCATGGAAACAAACAACCCGGAAAGCGGTAGGTTAGACCAATCCGTTGTGCTGCTGACATGAAATAGAACAATTTCGCCTTTCCCCAATGCGGCGTGTGTTACCAACGGCGTGCCATCTGCCAACCGTGCCCATGTATGCTCGGTAAGAGTGGCGGAAGGGCGCGCCAGAACCTGGCGGGAGACCGTGACATCATTGGGGGGTGTTAGCCCCGCAAAAGGGGATGTTGCATCAAATGCCGCAAGTTTTTGCGGTGTGCCCCATGTCATGGAGCCGCCAAGTTGGCGCGCGCCATCCAGCAGAGGCACGGGTAACAGGTCTTGCGTGGTTTGTTGGGGGTTTTCACGCTCTGGGGGTTCAGAGCCATCATCATGCTGGGCGCCGGCAAGGGCCGGGCCAGCAAAGCGGATGAGCGTGCCACCATTTTTCACCCATTCGCGCACTTTTTCCCGTGTTTCGGGGTCTGCCAGCGTGCCATCGGGCGCGATCAGAACAGAAAGTGGGCGGCTTAAAAGCGAGGTAGGCGTGCCTTCATGCAATTCGGCAGAAGGTGCCAGAGCGCGGCGCAAATAGAACAGGGATCCAACCAAAGGTGTATCCGCGCCGCCGGATGCCAAAAGCCCTACCGGATGCAGGCGGCTACTTTCGTCCATCAGTGTTGTGGTGGCCGCACTGGCTATACCTGCAAGGGTCAAGCTGTCTATGCGGTTGCGTATAGTGACGGGAAGGCTGACGGAAATATCGGCATGGCCAGATTGTGCGGGCAAGGTTACAGGCACCACTGCCAGCGTGCCGCCATCCTGTGTGTGTGCAATGGCATTAAAGGTGCGCGGAGCCGCCATTGGCATAGCCACAAGGCGTGCCATGACGTTGCCGCCTTTTTCTACAACCGGAGCCAATGCCACCGCATTTTTGGGCGGGAAACGCACTTCCCGCACGCTGCCCAGGTTTTGTAGAGCATGCGTAAACACACCATCACCCGGTGTGGCAATACCATCTGCCAGATAGAGCACGCTGCCAAATGTCTGTGTTGTCAGATGCTCCAAAACATGGGCCGTCGTTTCTCTGTCAACCTGCCAGGGTTCTGGGCGCAACGCGTTGAGATGTTGCCTGACTTGAGCCGCGGGAAGAGGCGCATGGTTTTCTGTTACAGATGTTTCTGCTTCTGGCGCAGTGCTCAGCAGTAATACAGGGCGTTTTGCGCGTTCGGCATCATCCAGCAGGTTGTGGGCAGCTGTTAGCCGGGTATTCCAGTCTGCGGCGCTGAACATGCCATTATCTATAACAAGCAGCACCGGCCCGGCGCCTTGTTGGGCCACGTTGTGCCCCGGCAATACAGGCCGGGCAAGGCCAACAACCAGCAAGGTAACGGCCGCAAGGCGCACCAGCAGTAACCATAAAGGGGAACGTGCAGTTTCTGTCTGGCGCGGTTTTAAAGTGGCCAGAAGTTTTACGGGCGGAAACACCTGTTGGCGCGGGCGCGGAGGTGTTGCGCGTACAAGCCACCATACCAGCGGAAGCGTAAGCAGGCCCAGCAGGGCAAAAGGCGCCAGAAAGATCATGCGCGGCGGCTCATCAGATTATGCAGGGCCAGTAAGGTGGGTGTGGCTGGGGTATCTGTAACGTGGCAGAGGTAATCATGCCCAAGGCTGATGGCCATGTGCTCAATCTGGCTGCTGCGTGCTGCTGCCAAGTGGGTATAGTCTGCACGTAATGTCTGCACATGTGGCAGTTCAATGGGTGGTTCATGCTCCAGCCCCGTAAATTCAACACGCCCTTCATAGGGAAGCGAAAGTTCTGCCGGGTCTGCAATATGGAGCATATGGGTGCGCACGCCGCACGCTGCGCATTGGTGCAGCAGCCCACGCAATGCCTCTGTTTCGCACAGCAGATCGCTGGCCAGGAGCAAATGAGCGTAGCGAGGGAGAGCCGCTGCGGCTGGCAGAGCGTTTTTTTGTGGTGTGGATGCCTGAAAGACCAAGGCCAGCGCCAAACGTTCCAGCAGGCTTCCGCCGGGGGGCAAATGCACCATACCAGATGCGCAAAGCAGGCGGATACGCTCTCCACCGCGGGCCAGAGCGGCAGCCATTGCCAGTGTTAGCAGAATGGCGCTTTCCTGCTTGGTGGGAATGTTAGTGCGGGATTGCCAATTCATGGAGCCAGAAAGATCACACCATAGCAGAATGGTTTGCGCGCTTTCGGCTTCTGTTTCGCGCACATAGGCGTGGGTGCTGCGGGCAGATTGGCGCCAGTCTATATGCGCGGCGGCCTCTCCCGGCTGGGCTGGACGATATTGCCAGAAGGTATCTCCCCATCCTGCGCGATGTTGCGCATGCTGCCCTGCGGCCAGCGTGGCGGCAGTACGGTTTGCCTGCACAATCAGATCGGGCATGCGGGCCGCCAGAGCCTGCGCCTGTTGGGTAAGGGCGGCAGGTTGGCGGATATCAGCAAAATCCGGCTGCGTGGCAAAGTGTGCGGCCTGTGTAGTGCCAGCCTTATTGCGGTGGAATGCGGCAGTCAGAAAGGAAGGGCCACGCAATGGCTTTAACCCAGCCGTTGCAGAAGGCGAGAGATAACATCCTGTATCTGCACCCCTTCCGCACGGGCGGCAAAAGTAAGTGCCATACGGTGGGCCAGAACAGGCTGGGCCAGTGCGGCAACATCATCAAGGCTGGGTGAGAGCCTGCCATCCAGCAGGGCACGGGCGCGCGTGGCCAGCATAAGCGTTTGGGCAGCACGCGGGCCGGGGCCCCATGCAATCTGTTCACGCAATGTGGCATCCTGCGTGGTTTCTGGCCGGGCGTTACGTACCAAATTGAGAATGGCATCCAGCACTTTTTCACCCACCGGAATACGGCGCACCAGCGCCTGTGCTTCTAGCAGGCTTGCGGCGTCCATCAGGGTTTGGGGCTGTTCTGTTTGTGCGCCGGTGGTGGCCAGAAGCATCTGCCGTTCTGCTGCTTCATCGGGGAAGGAGAGCGGAATTTGCAGCATAAAGCGGTCAAGCTGCGCTTCTGGCAGCGGGTAGGTGCCTTCCTGCTCCATAGGGTTTTGGGTGGCCAGCACATGGAATGGGCGGGGCAGAGGGTATTCTGTTCCGGCCACGCTGACGCGGTGCTCCTGCATGGCCTGTAGCAGAGCAGACTGTGTGCGTGGGCTGGCGCGGTTAATTTCATCCGCCATCAGCAACTGGCAAAACACGGGGCCGGGCACAAAGCGGAAGCTGCGATGGCCGGAGGCATCTTCATCCAGAATTTCGCTGCCCGTAATGTCAGAGGGCATAAGGTCTGGCGTAAACTGCACGCGGCGCGAATCAAGCCCCAGCACTGTTCCCAAAGTTGTGACCAGCAATGTCTTGCCCAAACCGGGTGCACCCACCAAAAGCGCGTGCCCACCAGCCAGAATGGTAGCAAGCGTTTGGCGGATAACCTGTTTTTGGCCAAAAACAATGCGAGAGGTTTCCTGCTGCACGGCTTGCAGCCGTTCGCAGATACGGTCTGCCTCCCGCACTTCGGGAGGAGAGGAGGGCTGGTGCGCGGGCTGCGATGCGTCTGATGCGGTCATGGTTCCAGTGTGAAGCACATACGGGGCTTACATCAAGCGGGGTATCATCCCTATATCATCAGGATGACGGTATGGACACGTATTACAGGATGATAGGCCAGTGAAAGGCGAACACGCAGCACGTAGCGAGGGTCTGGCCTGTTCAGGGCATCAGGAAAGCCCGGAAAGAAAAAGGCATGACTTGGGATATCTGCCTTTTCTGGTCCGGCGCGATGGCGTGTGGCTTTACAGGGGCACGCCCATAAAGCGTAAGGCCATGCTGTGCATGTTTGGCTCCATGCTTACGCGGGATGAAAAAGGAGCATATCTGCTCCGCTCTCCGTTTGAGACCGGGTATATCGAGGTGGAAGACGTACCTTTTCTGGCGGTGGAGCTGGATTGGTCTGGTTGCGGCAAAATGCAGCGCCTGTGTTTTCGCACCAATATGGATGAAGTGGTGGTGGCTGGCCCCGACCACCCGATTCGGACAGAGTGGGATATGCCGCCAGAGGCCTGCCCGGAAAGTTGTCCCCCCTATATTCGGCTGCGGGAGGGGGATGGGCGTTTTCCGCTAGAAGCACGTTTGTCTCGCCCAGTGTGGTATGAACTGGCAGCTTTGGCAGAGCCGGGCACATGCAAGGGTGTGCCCTGCATGGGGGTATGGAGCTGCGGCTGCTTTTTCCCGCTTGCCAGGCAAACATCCGGCACAGATTGCGACGCATGACCGCAAACCTGTTGGCGCGTTTGGAGCCCGCACGTCTGCATGCTCTGGAGCAAATATGGGCTGTGCTGCCTCAGGCCCGGCTTGTTGGCGGTGTGGTGCGTGATCTGATGGCACAACGCCCCATTGCAGATGTTGATCTGGCCGTGCCGCAACCGCCAGAAGAGGTGATGCAAAGCCTGCAAGCGCAGGGCATAACTGTTGTGCCTACAGGCTTGGCGCATGGTACCGTAACAGCGGTTATTGCGTCTGCCCCCTATGAAATCACCACCCTGCGGCGTGATGTGGAAACAGATGGGCGGCACGCCGTGGTATGCTGGACGGACAACTGGCAGGAAGACGCTGCACGGCGCGATTTTACAATCAATGCCATGTCCTGTGATAGCGCAGGCACTGTACATGATTATTTTGGCGGCCAGCATGATCTGGCAGAGGGTATTGTGCGCTTTGTGGGCGATGCCACGCTACGGATACAAGAAGATGCCCTGCGTATTCTGCGGTTTTTTCGCTTTTGGGGGCGTTACGGCCAAGGGCAGGCAGATACACAGGCCATGCAGGCCATTACCACACAGGCAGAATTACTGAATGGTCTGTCTGTTGAGCGGATATGGTCCGAACTCAAGCGTATTCTGGTGGGGCCGAGAGCATTGGATGTTGTGTATCTAATGCAACAGGCCGGTATTTTGCCTGTGCTTTTGCCAGAAGGGTCACATGTGCACCTGTTTGCGCAACTTATGGCATTTGGTCCACCAGCAGATGCCATATTGCGCTTGGCAGCCTTGGTGCCGGAAAAAAGTGCTGATCTGGCGCGTCGTCTCAAATTTTCCCGTGCCGAAGCCGCGCGCCTGAAAGCTATGCAGGCCGAACCTGTGCCTTTGCCCACGATGTCGGAGGTGCAATTACGCCATTTGCTGGCAGATACCCCGCCAGATATTCTGGCGGCACGCAGTTGGCTGTATCAGGCGCGGCATCCTGACGTTTCAGGCACAGATCTGCGACAACGCCTGGCACAGCTTGAAATTCCTGTTTTTCCATTGGCAGGGCGGGATCTTCTGGAGGCAGGCTGCCAGCCGGGGCCGCATATTGGCCGGGTGCTGAAAGATGTGCGTAACTGGTGGCAGCAGGGCGGTTGCAATGCGGATAAACAGGCCTGTTTGGCCCATGCATTAGACATGGTAGGCAGGGGGCCGTGAATAAAACCATGCGTCAGCCTCTTACGCGATAGGGCGGGAGGCTGTTAGAGAAGACGCATGACGTCACAAGCATCTGCTTCCTCTACGCGTTCTTCCCGTTCTTCCCGCGATATGTTGCCGGATGATACACGTGTCCTTCTCAAGAGGTTATGGCGCGAGCAGGTGCGCCATTATCCCGGCAATCTTACGGCCGTTGTGCTGCTTACGGTGCTAACTGCCGGGTTAACGGCATTGTATCCGCTGGTTATTCAGCGGGCGCTGGATATGTTTTCCAGCCACGATTCCCGTATTCTGTATCAGGTGCCCTTACTGGTGGTGCTGATTACAGTTGCCAAGTCCATTTCCCAATATGCGCAAACGCTGGCGTCTCAGGGGTTGGTGCTCAAGGTCATTCGCGGTTTGCAGGGTGAGATGTTCGCACATCTGGTGCAAGCGGATATTACCGATGTAGAGCGTGAGGCCCCGGCCAAGCTGGCAGCCCGCTTTACCACGGATGCTGTTTCTATTCGTGAAGCCATGATCCGGGCCGTGAACTCATTGGGGGATGTTGTCACCGTGGTGGGGCTGATTGCCTCCATGTTCTACATGGATTGGGAACTCAGCTTAATTGCCGGTCTGCTTTACCCCATTGCTGCGGTGCCTATTCAAAAACTGGGCAAGCGCGTGCGGCGTGCCTCTGGCGGCATGCAGGAACGGATTGGGGAAACAGCGGCGTTTTTAACAGAAAGTTTCAGTCAGGCGCGTACAGTCCGTGTCTATCGGCTTGAACAGCGTGAGGAAGAGCGGGCCGCCATTTCTTTCGATCATCTGCATCAGGCCATGCTGCATATTACGCGGGGCCGTGCGCGTGTTGACCCCTTGCTGGAGGCTCTGGGTGGGTCTGCCGTAGCGGCTGTGCTGGGGTTTGCGGGCTGGCGGGCCGCCATGGGGGGCGCCACGCTGGGCGATTTTTCCGGCTTTGTGGCGGCTTTGCTGTTGGCGGCGCGTCCGTTGCGGGCATTGGGGGCACTGAATGCCGCCTTGCAGGAAGGTCTGGCCGGGCTTGTGCGCATTTTTGAAATTATTGATGAAAAACCCGCTGTGGCAGATAGCCCAAATGCGGTGCCGCTTGGAGCCGGACAGGGTGATCTGGTTTTTGAAAATGTCGGCTTTGTTTACCCCGATGGGCGAGTTGGTCTTTCTGGCCTGAACTTTGAGGCCAAGCCGGGCTTTACCGTGGCGCTGGTGGGGCCATCTGGGGCAGGTAAATCCACTGCACTTTCTTTGGTACCGCGGCTGCATGATGTGACTTCAGGCCGTATTCTGCTGGATAAGCAGGATCTGCGTGATCTTACACTGGCCAGCCTGCGTGATGCCATTGCCTATGTTAGCCAAGACCCGCTGCTGTTTGATCTTTCTGTGCGTGATAACATTCTGATAGGCCGCCCTAACGCTACACAAGCAGAGGTACAGGCTGCGGCACAGGCCGCAGCGGCAGAAAAATTTATTCTCACTTTGCCCGCAGGGTATGAAACCATAGTGGGGCCGGGCGGGCAGCGCCTATCGGGCGGGCAAAGGCAGCGCGTGGCTCTGGCGCGGGCTTTATTGCGTAATCCGCGCCTTTTGTTGCTGGATGAAGCCACCAGCGCCCTGGATAGTGAGAATGAAGCCGCAGTGCAGGATGCCTTGGCTACCTTGCGCAAAGGCCGCACCACGCTTGTGGTGGCGCATCGGCTTTCCACAGTGCGCTCGGCAGATCTGGTGGTGGTCATGCAGGAAGGCCATGCTGTGGAATGCGGGAATCATGATGAGCTTATGACGCAAAATGGCCTGTATGCTCGTTTGGTAAGAACGCAGGGTCTGGAGCGCTAGATACAGCGCGCCAGACTGCGTCTTTTTTACAGCAGGATATTAAAAACCAGACCATATATGTGCTGAGAGCCAAGAGCGACTTGATGCCTGCCTTTGAACATGCCACAAAACTGACCGACCAGTTCGGTCAGAAGCAGATTGACCGAAAAGCAGGGTATGCGCCGTGCGTTTGAGATGGCAGGGAACAGAATGACCGACGAGCACAACGACCAGTCTTCCGCAAATTCCGGCGCGCCAGCCAAGCCAGAAGAAAAGAAAAAAGAGAATCCCCGCCGCAAGATCATTCTTACCGGAATTATTGCCGTGCTGGCTGTGGGTGCCGGTGTGTACTGGTTTATGACCAGAAATGAAGTTGAAACTGATGATGCCTTTACCGCAGGGCGCGCCATTACTATTGCGCCGCATGTCAGCGGATATGTGACAGAACTGTTGGTGAACGATAACCAGTTTGTACGCAAAGGCCAGCTTCTGGCGCGTATAGACCCGCGAGACTGGAAAGCCGCGCGGGATCAGGCCGCTGCACAGGTTGAAAGCGCACAGGCCGCCAAAAATGCCAGTGACATGATGCACATGGTGGCCATGCTGGAGTTTCCCGGCAAGCTGGTGCAGGCCAAAGGCCAGTTGGCAGAAGCTCAGGCCCAGCAGTTTAGGGCGCAAACAGATTTTCGCCGCCAACATGTGGTGGAACGCGCAGCCACATCGCAGCAGGATATAGATTACGCCCGCGCCGCGCTGGATGCCGCCAAGGCCCGCGTTATGGAAGCACAGGGTGCCGTGCAGATGGCCATGCCCGTGCAACCCAATATTCAGAATGCCGCCATTCAGATCAGTCAGGAAGAAGCAGCGGTTAAAACTGCGCAGGCCCGGCTGGAAACAGCAAACCTAAATCTGGAATGGACAGAAATTCGTGCCCCGCATGATGGCTGGATCTCTCAGCGTAATCTGGAGCAGGGCAATTACGTGCAGCAGGGGCAGAATATACTGTCCATTGTAGAGCCGGAAGTGTGGGTGGTGGCCAACTACAAGGAAACGCAGATTACCCGCATGAAGCCCGGCCAGAAGGTGGATATCAAGGTAGATGCCTATCCATCCCTCAAGGTGCATGGGCATATTGATTCCCTGCAAAAGGGCACGGGCGCGCAGTTCAGTGCCTTCCCGCCAGAAAACGCAACAGGCAACTACGTAAAAATCGTGCAGCGTGTGCCGGTTAAAATCCTGATTGATGATGGGCTGGACTCCAACCAGCCGCTGGCACTTGGCATGTCCGTGGTGCCAACGGTGCATGTTGATACACAAGGCCATTCCGATGCTCCGCCGCGTGATGGCGCAGATCCTGCAACTCCGGCCCCGGCTGCGCAATGAGCACACAGGCCGAAGTAGCCCCCGGCGGGTGGAAGCCAAAGCATAATCCGTGGACTGTCGCCTTTGTTGTCACCATGGCGGCGTTCATGGAAATTCTGGATACAACCATCGTGAACGTCTCTCTGCCACATATCGCAGGGAGCCTGTCCAGCACGTATGATGATGCTACGTGGACACTCACGGCCTATCTGGTGGCCAACGGAATTGTGCTGACAATTTCTGGCTGGCTGGGCAAGGTTTTTGGCCGCAAGAATTACTTTCTTATCTGTATTGTTATGTTCACCGTATCATCGTTTTTGTGCGGTACGGCCACCAGCCTTGCTGAACTGGTGATTTTTCGGCTTTTGCAGGGCTTTTTTGGCGGAGGGCTCCAGCCCAACCAGCAATCCATTATTCTGGATAGCTTCCCGCCTGAAAAGCGTGCCGCAGCCTTTGGTCTTACTGCCATTGCTGCCGTTGTGGGGCCGGTTATTGGCCCAACGCTGGGTGGGTGGATTACGGATAACTTCTCATGGCGCTGGATCTTTTTCATCAACGTGCCATTCGGGTTTTTAACAACCCTGGGGGTGATGGCGCTGGTGGAAGACCCGCCGTGGGCGCGTAAGCAGAAGGCCCCTGTGGATGCCATAGGCATCAGCCTGATTACCATTGGCTTTGCCAGCCTTGAAGTAATGGTAGACCGTGGTGAGGATGCAGATTGGTTTGGCTCCACCTTTATCCGCATTATGGGTGTTCTGGCGTTTCTGGGCATTGGTGGCGCTATTTTGTGGCTGCTGCACACCAAAAACCCGGCAGTGGATTTGCGTGTGTTCAAGGATCGTAACTTTGCGGTGGGCACAGCGCTTATGGGGGCAATGGGGGCACTGTTATATGCGTCTGCCATTATTGTTCCGCAGTTTGCCCAGCAGGTTATGGGATACACGGCCACCATTTCCGGCCTGCTGCTTTCTCCGGGTGGGATTGCCGTTATCTTCCTGATCCCGATTGTGGGGAAGTTGATGACGCTCATGCCTGTGCGCAATGTGATTGCACTGGGTTTTGGGCTTATGGGTATAGCCCTGTTCTGGTCTGCCCATTTGCTGCCATTGCTGGACTTCCACCACCTCATGCTGTTCCGCATGAGTCAGACGGCCTGTTTGGCCTTTCTGTTTGTGCCACTTTCCACCATTGCGTATTCCACCATTCCCGAAAGGCTGAATGCAGATGCCTCAGCCCTGTTCAGTATGGCGCGTAACGTATTGGGGTCTTTGGCGATTTCCGGCGCTACAGCGTTGCTGACAGAACGGCGGCAGGCGCATCAGTCCTACATGGTGCAGTGGATGACGCCGTACCATCAGCCGTATAATGATTATCTGGCACAGGCCAAAGGCGTGGCCACAGCGCACGGATATGCCCCTGGTGCCGCGCAGGCCGTGGCCCAGCACACCCTGTTTCAGGAATTTACCCGGCAGGTAGCCATGCTTTCTTACAACGAAGTGTTTATGATCTTGGGTATCGGCTCGTTCCTGTGCGTGCCGTTCTGCTTCCTGTTTTCTGCCATTACAGGCAGTGGCAAAACGACTGGCGCACACTAAAAAGCGCAGCAGAAAGCCAATAAAAAGCTCCCTGACTATGGTTGGTCAGGGAGCTTTTTATTGTGCGTTATGTTTATGCACGGGGTTTTGCAAACTGTGCAAAATCCTGCACCAAGCGTTCATAAATCGGTTTTTTAAACCCGACATTCTGCTGGGGCAGGGTGGCAAGGTCTATCCACTGCCACGCATCAAATTCCGCAGGGGTTTGGGCATCCAGCCGGATATCGGCATCCGTACCTTCAAAGGCTAAGGCAAACCATTTTTGTGTCTGGCCCCGATATTTCCCCCCTAATGCGCGGCCTATAAGCTGCTGTGGCAGATCATACGTAATCCATTCTGGATGTTCGGCCAGAATACGCACTTTGTCTGTGCCAATTTCTTCCGCAACTTCACGCAGTACGGCTTTTTCTGGTGCTTCTCCGGCATCAATGCCGCCTTGGGGGCATTGCCATGTACCTTCGCTCAATGGCCCACCCGCGCCGGGCATATCCGTGCGCCGGGCAATGAAAATGCGCCCATCGGTATGAAAGATCATGGCCCCCACATTGGGGCGATACGGGAGAGATGGAGAGTTTGCGTCTGTCATTGTTGCGGTTGGCCTTGTTGCTGCTGCACACGTGGGTTGGAAAGGTTCACATGCATGCTGCCATCTGCGGCGGCAGGGCCATAGGCGGACATATCTGGCGGCAGAACAATCTGGCTGACTGGCACCAAGGCAATACCCATATCTTTCAGGTGCGGTAGCCATGCGCGCAGGCAGGCCATGGCTACAGGCCGCAACGGCCCTAAAATACCAATGGCGCGCCCATTCTGCCGTGCCATCTGCTGAAGTTTGAGCAACTGGATATCAATATTTACAATATCTGTATCCGTATTCACCACAACATCGGCGGTGGCTGCACTGCTGGCCCCTTCGGCTTGTGTGCCCGGTGTGGCATCCAGATAAAGCAGGCCGCGCTGATCTATGGCTTTTACCAGAGATTTAAAGTTTTCAGATTGTGGAAAGCTGCCGCCATTCTGTCCGGCAAAAGCATTGGTAACCCCCACATACCCCGCCAGATGAGAAAGCGCCCAGTTCAGATTATCCATATTCTGCTGGGGTGAAAGCAGTAGCCCAAGCGCTTTGGGGCCTGCATCTGTGTTCTTGCTGGCGTTGTCCTGAATGGGGAGTGAAAGCAGCGTTTCATGCCGGTGCTGGCGTGCTGCGTTCATCAGTTCTTCAGGGTTGGCGGCATAAGGTGAAATACCCAGAGAAACCGGGCCGGGTAGAGCGTTTATGGCTTCTGTTGTCAGCTCATCGGTCTGGTCTATGCCGTCAATCAGCAGGGCCACCATGGGGGTGCCGGGGGGCACATCCACAGCAGGGGCGGCATAAACCTTTTTGGGTGTGCGATCATGCGCGCCCACTTTGGGGAGGGGAAAACCCCCAGGCCCATTTTTACTTTCCAGCAGATCTGCCTGCGGGCCCGGAATGGTGGTGCGTTGCGCCGGGGAGGATTGTTTGGCAGCAGAATCTGCCGAAACATCAATATCCTGCCCTTCAATGGAAAGGCCAGGTGGCCCCATAACCTGTAGCCCTATGGCAAGGGCCACGGCAGCTGTGGCGCACCCACCCCAGAAGCGAATAAAGGCACGTCCGTTAGCAGGCAGTTGCTGCCAGAGCGATGGCGTGTGCATGGCCTTTCCCTTTCGCGCCCTTAGTGGTGCGTTGCACTATCCGTTTTGGCGGGTTGTTTGGCAGGCGGCAGAGAGGCCGCGGGGTCTGGTGCGGGCAGGCCTGCCATAGAGCGCACAATGCGCAAGCCTTCCTGAAGCTGGAAGTCTGTTGCAGGCTTGTCATATTCAAACTCTGGCCAGTTTGCTGGCGGCTCGTTTGGAATATCCTTGGCAATGGCAGGCAGATCTGTGCGGGGCTGTGCCTTGGTCTGGTTGCCACCCTGGTTTTTCAAAATATGTTCCAGATCGGCTTCACGCAGGCTGAAAGCAGGATCTTCCCGCGTTTCCTTCACCACAATATCGGGGGTAATGCCCAGCGCCTGAATAGAGCGGCCAGAAGGTGTATAATAACGCGCGGTGGTTAGGCGTACGGCGCCATTGCCCGGAATGGGGATAATGGACTGCACAGACCCCTTGCCAAACGTGCGGGTGCCAATAAGCACCGCGCGGTGATGATCCTGCAATGCGCCAGAAACAATTTCGGAGGCAGAGGCAGAGCCACCGTTAATCAGCACCACCAGTGGCAGGCCATCTGTAATATCGGTGCCGTGGGCATCCCACCGCTGGCTGTCTTTGGGGTTACGCGCGCGGGTGGAAACAATTTCGCCCGAACGGATGAAGTTGGAGGACACATCTACAGCCTGATCTAGCAGGCCGCCTGGATCATTCCGCAGATCCAGCACCAATCCGGCCAGTTTGCCGCCAGCCTGCTGCTTGAGACTGTTATAGGCCTTCAGAAGCTCTTTTTCCGTGGTTTCGTTAAACTGTGCTACGCGAATATATCCTACCCGGTCATACAGCGCGGATTTAACAACATCGATGTGAATCACTTCACGCGTCAGCGTTACCACAATCGGCTTGGGGGTTTTCTCGCGCACCAGTGTCAGGGTGATTTTGGTGTTGGCCTTGCCGCGCATTTTCTTCACGGCTTCATCCAGCGGGGTGCCGTCAATCGGGTGGCCATCTACGGCAATAATGTAATCACCCGGCTTGATGCCAGCCCGAAAACCCGGAGTGCCATCAATGGGGGACACAACGCGAATATGCCCATCCTGCTGCTGAAGTTCCAGACCAAGGCCGCCGAACTCGCCCTTCATCTGCACCATCATGTCATCATACTGTTTTTGCGTCATGTAGGAGCTGTGCGGGTCCAGCCCGCTCAACATGCCATTCAGCGCATTAGTAATCAGATCACGGTCTGAAACAGGTTCTACATACTGCTGGCGGATCATATCCATAACCGTGCCAAACAGGGTGAGCAGCCGGTATGTTTCAGCATGGTTTGTGGTGGGCGTGGCATCTGGCGTGGTGGCCGCCTGCGCGGGGGCTGCAATAAGGGCAGAGCCAGAAAAGTGGCCCGGATGAAAAGCCAGGGCAAGGCCGGTTAAGGCAGTGGCGCCGAACATCAGACCTGTGCGGAACTTCATGCGATCGTCTCTCCTGTCGCAGGGCTGTATGTGGCCCGTGCGTGTTCTTCCTGTCTTTTCAGCCAGCACAGTAGTGGTGTGGCCAAGGTTTTACGCGCATAGCCAGATGTTCTGGCGCTTGTTGGGCAGAGTAACCTTTGTGCCCCTGCTTGGCAAAGTGTGCGTGTGTTTTCTGCCATTACAGAAAAGGCGCGGGATTGATGGTTTTCTGCCCATAGCGCAACTGAATGAACAGCGTGCCAGAGCCACCGGAACTGCCCATCTGTCCTATTGGTGCGCCCTTTGTCAAACTCTGGCCCATATCTACGGCCAATCCGCTCAAGCCGGCCATGATAAAGCGGTAATGGCGGCCACAATTTAAAATCAGCATTTGCCCATAGGTGCGGAAAGGGGCTGCAAAATCAACCGTGCCAGCGCAAGGGGCGCGCACACTGGCACCGGGGGGCGTGCGGTAGGTTATGCCTGTGGCGGGGCCAGATTCGGTGGGAGAACCCCATGTGGAAACAAGTGTGCCTGCAACAGGCCGCAGGCCAGACCCGGCAGAAGGATGCTCTGCCAGCCCAGGCCCCTGGGTTTTGGCCATGGCCGCCATTTTACGGCGTGCGGCTTCTGCCCGCGCGGCTTCGTGCGCGCGTTCTGCGGCAGTGATTTCTTTTTGCAGGGCGGCCTCGGCCTGTGCCTGTAAGGCATCCAGTTTGGAGACAGCATCCTGCAAAGTAGCGGCGCGTTGGGTTGCTGCCTGTAATTGGTGATCAGTTATTATAGCCGCGGCAGAGGCCTGCTTTTGCGCTTCCCGCGCAAGGGCGGCCTGCTGGCTTACGGTATCACGCTGATGGCTTTGGGTTTGCTCAAGTTGGCTTAGTTGCGCCAGCTTGTTTGTAAGTGTTGTGTTCAACGCCACAAGCCGGGTCTGACGGGTGCGCATGCCTTGGGCTTCCTGCTCCATCTGGCGGGAAAGGCCGCGCAAAACCAAAAAACCGGTAATGGCATCACCCTGCGGCATGGGGGCTGCCAGCAAGGTATCGGAAGGGTAAAGAGACAGGCGCTCCGCCAAAGGCAGAATAGGGGCAAGAGCGTGGGCATCCTGCACAAGGGCGGCTTGTAGGGAGGCCTGTTCCTTTTTTACATCCGATATCTGATCCTGCAGATCTGCAAGCTGCTGTTCTGTATCATGCAGTTGAGATGTGGCGCTGACTGTTGCGGCAGAGAGTGCAAGGGCACGGCTTTTGGCTTCTTCCGCAGTTTCTCGCGCAGCTTCATTCTGGCTGCGAGATTGCGCAACGGCTGCGGCTTGCCGCGCCTTTTCCTGCTCCATGGCCTCACGCTGTGCATGGGTTGCATTTACGGCAGCCTGTGCCGCCCGCACAGAACGATCAGACATGACAGAAGCGGCTTCGGTTTTGCGGCTTTTGCGCGCATGTGTGCTGTGGGGCTTGCTTTCCTGTACCGTTGCCTTGGCTGAAGTGTGCGTGGCGTGATGTGCAGATGCTGTTTTTTTATGGTGTGTGGATGCAGCCTGCCCAAGTGTTGCCGTACACATGAGCAAAGCAGGAGCAGCAACCAGAATGGCCGTATATCCAGCCAGTTTTCCCCCATGGGAAGAAGAAGGGCAGGGAGGGAAAGAAAATGGCTGGATACGTTTCATTCAGCGTTCAAGCAGGGAAGAACCCGTCATTTCCGCAGGCTTTGGCAGGTTGAGAATGGCCAGCAGCGTGGGGGCAATATCTGCCAATCTGCCTCCATCACGCAATGCAGAAGCGCCAGAGCCATAGGCAATAAACGGTACAAGGTTAAGCGTGTGCGATGTATGTGGCCCGCCGGTTTTGGGGTCTTTCATGGTTTCGCAGTTGCCATGGTCTGCTGTGACCAGCAACGCGCCATGCTGTTCTGCTATGGCCTGCGCAATGCGGCCCAAACCGGTATCCACGGCTTCAACAGCCTTTACAGCGGCATCCAGCTTGCCCGTGTGGCCCACCATGTCCGGGTTGGCAAAGTTGAGAACAAGCAAGTCATATTCACCACTTTTAATGGCGGCTACGGCTTTGTCTGTCAGTTCCGGGGCGGACATTTCGGGCTGAAGGTCATAGGTGGCCACTTTGGGGGAGGGCACCAGAATACGGTCTTCTCCTTCAAACAGCATTTCACGCCCACCATTCATGAAGTAGGTGACGTGGGGGTATTTTTCCGTTTCCGCCATGCGGATCTGCTTGAGCCCAGCGCGGGAGACAACCTCGCCCAACAGGTTTGTCAGCACCTCTGGCGGGAACAGGATGGACATGCGTTTGGAAAGCGTATCGCTGTAATGTGTCATGGCCACAGCGGCGGCAAATTGAACAACCTTGCCACGTGTAAAGCCATCAAAATCAGGTTCCAGCAAGGCATCCATCAACTGGCGGATGCGGTCTGCACGGAAGTTGAAGGAGAGAATGCCATCTCCATCCTTCATGCCGGCGTAGCCTTCCAGCACGGTGGGGATGATGAACTCATCCGAAATATCGGCCTTGTAGGCGGCGTTCACCACGTCTTCCGGCGTGGCAGCATTTGGGCCTTTGGCGCTGACAATGGCATTGTAGGCTTTTTCTACCCGGTCCCACCGTTTATCGCGGTCCATGGCGTAGTAACGGCCGGAAATGGTGGCGAGCTTTACGGAAGAAGGCAGATCCGTCCGTAGTTTTTTCAAAAACTCCAGCGCGGAACGTGGTGCGGTATCGCGCCCATCTGTAAACAGGTGGAACGCCACCGGCACACCCGCTTGCGCAACAATATGTGCAAGGGCTGCGGCATGATCCTGATGGGAGTGCACGCCACCGGGAGAAACAAGGCCCATCAGGTGGCAGGTGCCGCCGGTTTTTTTCAGCGTGGCAATAAAGTTTTCCATCACCGGGTTACGGGCAAGGCTGCCATCCCGAATGGCGGTAAAAATGCGCGGCAGTTCCTGCATGACTACGCGGCCTGCGCCAATATTCAAATGGCCCACTTCGGAATTACCCATCTGGCCATTTGGCAAGCCCACATCTTCGCCACTGGTGCGCACAAAGCTATGCGGGTTGTTCTGCCAGAGCTTGTCAAAATTGGGGGTGCGGGCAATCTGCACCGCGTTGTCGGACTGATCCTCTCGCCATCCAAACCCATCAAGGATGACAAGCATAACTGGTCTTTTTTGTGGGTGCGATGTGGAGGTCATAGGTTAAGCCTTTTTATGTTTTTTGTTTATGCGGGAATAATGCCACCAAATTGCAGGAAGACAAAGAGGGCAAGTGCAACCGTAATGGCCCGCCCAAATGCAAAGGGCAGCCCCACATAATGGAACTGCCCCTGTAAAAGCCTTAACACCTAAAAGTTTTCAGGCGCGGCGCACAATGTAGGATTTACCCAGCTCCTGTGTGATAAGGGCCGCGTGTTCAGGGTCTCGTGCCTCTATCATCACTTCCAACTGCGCAGCCTGCACGGAAGGGGCTGCAAACAGGCGCTGGTGCGATACTTCGATAATATTGCCGCCAGCTTCCCCAATGCTTTTGGAAATATCGGCCAGAACACCGGGGCGATCTGGAATTTCCATAATCAGGCGCAAAATGCGGCCATCACGCAGCATGGCGCGCAGCAGGGTATTGGCCAGAATACGGCTATCAATGTTGCCGCCAGAAATAGGCAGGGCCACCTTTTTGCCGCGGAACAGATCCGGGTAGGTCAGCAGGGCGGCAAGCCCCGCAGCGCCTGCGCCTTCACTCACCTGCTTGGCACCTTCGGCCAGCAGGGTAATGGCGTTTTCAATAGCGGATTCAGAAACAACCAGAACCTGATCAACCAGCTTGCGGATGACTTCATCCGGCTGGCGGCCAATTTGCAAAACGGCAATACCTTCCGCAATGGTTGCGCCGCCATTGGGGTGCGTAGCTGGGCCGGGGAAGGCGCAAAGGGAATCATACTTTTCCACCTGCACGCCAATCAGCTTGATATCCGGGCGCATGGCGCGGGCTGCTACAGCGCAACCAGAAAGCAGGCCACCCCCGCCAATAGGCACCACCAGTGCATCCAACGGCCCGGCATCCTGAAAAAGCTCCAGCGCGCAGGTGCCTTGGCCCGCCATCACTGCAGGGTCATCATACGGGTGGATAAAGGTACGGCCTTCACGCGCTTGCAGGTCTTCTGCAAACATCAGGGCCTCTGCAAAGCTTTCGCCTTCCAGAATAACGCGCGCGCCCCAGTTGCGGGTGCGCACCACTTTGCCTGCCGGTGTAAACTTGGGCATGACAATAACGGCATCAATACCCAGCAGGCTGGCATGGCGGGCCACGCCCTGCGCATGATTGCCAGCGGATACGGCAATCACACCACGGCTGCGTTCTTCGGGTGTCAGCAGGGCCAGCTTGTTGGCGGCACCACGCTCCTTGAACGACCCAACGGCCTGAAGATTTTCAAGCTTAAGGGTAATATCAGCCCCGGTGGCCTTGGAAAGCGCGTGGGACGCAATGGTGGGCGTGCGGATCACATTGCCACGGATACGGTCTGCCGCGGCTGTGACATCCTCAAACGTGATCATCTTAGATGAATTTGACGGAAAGGATTTCGTAAGTCCGATCTCCGCCCGGTGCGGGCACGGAAACGGTATCACCTTCCTCCTTGCCAATCAGCGCCTTGGCAAGCGGAGAGGAAATGGAAATTTTGTGCTGTTTGATGTCTGCTTCGTGCAGGCCAACAATCTGGTATGTAATTTCCTTGTCCGTATCTTCGTCTACAAGGCAGACGGTCGCCCCGAACTTGACCTGCTTGCCGGAAAGGGAGGTGGGCTCAATAACTTCTGCGGTGGAAATAAGTTCTTCCAGCTCCAGAATACGGCCTTCAATAAAGGACTGCCGTTCCCGCGCTGCGTGATATTCCGCATTTTCAGAAAGATCGCCGTGGCTACGGGCTTCCGCAATGGCGCGGATAACGGCCGGACGTTCTTCTGCTTTCAGCTTGCGCAACTCATCTTCTAGCTGCTGCAGGCCCTTGCCCGTCATTGGAGTTTTCTGCAAGACGCATCCCCAGACTTAAAAAAGCGGCCGGAACCAGCGGGTTCCGGCGCAAAAGTTAAACAGTTACACGGGCAAGGCATACCCTGCAAAAGCAGGCTGCCACCCGAACATGGCTAAGGGGGCGCAGGCAGGTTATGCCTGCACCTTCAGCTTAGAATGTTCCACTAAAGTATGACTGAAGTGGCGCAACATCAAGCGGTCCTTCACGCATTGCCGCAATTGCATGAATTGCAGCACGTGCTCCGGCCATGGTGGTGTAGTGTGGAATACCCAGCACAAGGGCAGAGCGGCGGATATCAAAGCTGTCTGCCACAGACTGCGCACCCTGCGCCGTGTTGATAACCATCTGCACCTCGCCAGAACGGATGGCATCCACACAGTGTGGGCGGCCTTCCAGCACCTTGTTGACAAGATGCACCTCAATACCGGAATCGCGCAGTTTTTTGGCGGTGCCACGGGTGGCCATGATACGGAAACCCATGGAAGCCAGCAGGCGGCCCAGTGGCGGCAGCTGGGGTTTGTCACTTTCACGCACGGACAGGAACACCGTGCCTGATGTTGGCAGTTTAACACCCGCCCCAAGCTGGGATTTGGCAAAAGCACGCTCGAAGGATGTATCCAGCCCCATCACCTCACCCGTGGAGCGCATTTCTGGCCCCAGAATGGTGTCTACTTCCGCAAAGCGGTTGAAGGGGAATACGGCTTCTTTCACCGCAACATGCGGCACCACAGCCCGGTCATCCAGATTAAAGCCGGAAAGTTTGGCGCCAGCCATAACGCGTGCACCAATCTTGGCCACCGGAACACCCGTTGCCTTGGCCACAAACGGCACGGTGCGGGATGCGCGTGGGTTTACCTCAAGAACAAAGATTTCCTGATCCTTGATGGCGTACTGCACGTTCATCAGGCCCACAATACCCAGTTCCCGCGCCATGGCTTCTGTCTGGGCTTTCAGCTCAGTGACAATCGCGGGGGAGAGGGTATAGGGCGGCAGGGCGCAGGCACTATCGCCAGAGTGGATGCCTGCTTCTTCAATGTGTTCCATCACGCCAGCCACATACACATCCGTGCCGTCTGCAATGCAGTCCACATCAGCTTCAATGGCTTCGTTCAGGTACCGATCAAGCAGGATCGGGCCGGAAGAAATATCGTGCCCGGCCATTGTCAGCACATCGCGCATGTAGCGCTGCAGGCCGTTACGGTCGTACACAATTTCCATGGCGCGGCCACCCAGTACGTAGGAAGGGCGGACCACAACCGGATAGCCAACTTTTTCGGCCACGGCTTCGGCTTCTTCCGGCGTGCGGGCAATGCCGTTTTCTGGCTGACGCAGGCCTAGTTTGTGCAGCATGGTCTGGAAGCGTTCACGGTCTTCTGCCCGGTCAATGGCATCTGCTGGGGTACCCAGTAGCGGAATGCCTGCGGCTTCCAGAGCGCGGGAGAGTTTAAGAGGTGTCTGCCCGCCATATTGCACAATGCAGCCCTTAACCGTGCCTTTCTGCTGTTCGCAACGGATAAGGGAGATCACGTCTTCAGCCGTCAGCGGTTCAAAATACAGACGGTCGGAGGTGTCATAGTCGGTAGAAACCGTTTCCGGGTTGCAGTTGACCATGATGGTTTCATAACCGGCTTCACGTAGAGCGTAAGCGGCATGAACACAGCAGTAATCGAACTCAATACCCTGCCCGATACGGTTGGGGCCACCACCCAGAATAACAATCTTTTCCCGGTCGGTCGGGTTGGATTCACAGGTTGGCGGCGCAAACTGCCCTTCGTAAGTGGAATACATATACGGGGTGGAGGATGCGAACTCACCCGCACAGGTATCAATGCGCTTGTAAACCGGCGTAACACCAGCTTCTGCCCGCAGTTTGGCTACTTCTTCAGGCTGCGTGCCAGACAGGCGAGAAAGCTGCACATCCGAGAAGCCAAGGGCCTTCAGGCGGCGCAGGCTCTGGGCATCCTTGGGCAGGCCGTGGTTTTCCACTTCCCGTTCTGCGTGAATGATTTTTTCCATTTCACGCAGGAACCAAGGCTCAAACTTACAGGCTTCGTGAATGTCATCCACGGAAAGGCCCGCACGTAGCGCCTGTGCGGCCATAAGGATGCGTTCCGGCTTGGGCTGGGAAAGCGCTGCGCGGAAGGCATCTTCCCCACCATCGCCGGGTTGTTCCA
Source organism: Acetobacter pomorum (assembly GCF_002738225.1). Classification (GTDB taxonomy): domain Bacteria; phylum Pseudomonadota; class Alphaproteobacteria; order Acetobacterales; family Acetobacteraceae; genus Acetobacter; species Acetobacter pomorum. The sequence continues at coordinate 143,555 of NZ_PEBQ01000144.1, forward strand.
CTGGGTCCAGCCCGTGCAGGCCGGTTTCCATGGAGCGCAGACCCTTCTGCAAGGCTTCTGGGAAGGAGCGGCCAATGGCCATGGCTTCCCCAACCGATTTCATGGAGGTGGAAAGCAGAGCTGGTGCGCCGGGGAACTTTTCAAACGTAAAGCGCGGGATCTTTACCACCACGTAGTCAATGGTGGGTTCGAAGGAGGCTGGAGTGGTGCGCGTGATGTCGTTTTTCAGTTCATCCAGCGTGTAGCCCACGGCCAGCTTGGCGGCCACTTTGGCAATGGGGAAGCCAGTCGCCTTGGATGCCAGCGCAGAGGAGCGGGACACGCGGGGGTTCATTTCAATCACCACCATGCGACCATCTTTGGGGTTGATCCCAAACTGCACGTTGGAGCCACCTGTTTCCACGCCAATGGCCCGCAGGCAGGCAATGGAGGCATCGCGCATGCGCTGATATTCTTTGTCAGTCAGCGTGAGCGCTGGGGCAACGGTGATGGAATCCCCCGTATGCACACCCATGGGGTCAATATTTTCAATGGAGCAGATGATAATGCAGTTGTCCGCCTTGTCGCGCACAACTTCCATTTCATACTCTTTCCAGCCCAGCACGGATTCTTCCACCAAAACTTCCGTGGTGGGGGAGGCATCCAGCCCGGAAAGCACGATCTGGTCGAACTCTTCACGGTTATAGGCAATGCCACCGCCGGAACCACCCATGGTGAAGGAAGGGCGGATAATGGAGGGAAAGCCAATCTGCTTAAGCGCATCATGCGCTTCTGCCAGCGTGTGGGCAATAAAGCTGCGCGGGCTTTCAATGCCAATGGCATCCATGGTTTCACGAAACTTCTGGCGGTCTTCCGCCCGGTCAATCACCTCGGCGTCTGCGCCAATCAGTTCCACGTTGTGCTTGGTCAAAAAGCCCGAGGCATGTAGCGCCATGGCGGTGTTCAGCGCTGTCTGGCCGCCCATGGTGGGCAGCACGGCATCTGGCTTTTCCTTAAGGATAATGCGTTCCACCACTTCCGGCGTAATGGGTTCCACATAGGTGGCGTCCGCAAGGCCGGGGTCTGTCATGATGGTGGCCGGGTTGGAGTTTACCAGAATAACCCGGTAGCCTTCTTCCCGCAGGGCCTTACAGGCCTGTGCGCCAGAGTAATCGAACTCGCACGCCTGCCCGATAACAATGGGGCCAGCGCCGATGATGAGGATGGAGCGGATGTCTGTCCGTTTGGGCATGATACGTTCGTTCCCGTTATTTCTTGGCGCTGTTAAGGTCGATCAGGGTGACAAAGCGTTTGAACAGATAGAAGCTGTCAGACGGGCCGGGGCTGGCTTCGGGGTGATACTGCACGGAAAACGCCGGATATTTGTCTGATGCCAAGCCTTCGTTTGATCCATCAAACAGGCTGACATGCGTTACATGGGCATCGGCGGGCAGGGTATCGGCATCCACGGCAAAACCGTGGTTCTGGCTGGTAATTTCCACCCGTTTGGTGGCCAGATCCTGCACCGGCTGGTTGGCCCCGCGGTGGCCGCGTTCCATCTTGTAGGTTTTTGCACCCAGCGCACGGGCCAGAAGCTGATGGCCAAGGCAGATGCCAAACAGTGGCACGCCAGCATCCAGCACAGCTTTAATGGCAGGCACAGCATATGTGGCTGTTGCTGCCGGATCTCCCGGGCCGTTGGAAAGGAACACGCCTTCTGGCTTAAGGGCCAGAATTTCCTCACCCGTGGTGGTGGCAGGCACAACGGTGACATCACATCCAGCGGCCACAAGGCAGCGCAGGATGTTACGTTTTGCGCCGTAATCCACAGCCACAACCTTGCGGCGGTTTGTGGGGGCTTCCTTGCTGCCTTTAGGCCATTCCCACACGCTTTCTGTCCACGCATAGGGGGCAGAGCAGGTGACTTCCTTGGCAAGATCCATGCCTTCAAGGCCGGGCCATGCTTTGGCTTCTGCCAAAACGGCATCCAGATCAAACTTGCCATCCTGCGGGAAAACCAGCGCAGCCGTTTGCGCACCCTTGTCACGGATTTTCAGGGTGAGGGAGCGGGTATCCACCCCGGCAATGCCGGGAACGCCGCGTTCCTTTAGCCACGCATCAAGGCTTTCTGTTGCGCGCCAGTTGGCCGGTGCTGTGGGGTCTTCCTTTACCACAAGGCCACGGGCAAACACTTTTGCGGCTTCATCATCTTCAGCATTCGTGCCCACATTGCCAATATGCGGGAAGGTGAAGGTAATAATCTGCCCAGCAAAAGATGGATCCGTCAGTGTTTCCTGATACCCGGTCATGCCGGTTGAAAAGCAGATTTCTCCAATAGAGGGCTTGGAGGTAAAAGCGCCAAAGCCTTTCCCCCACAATACGGTGCCATCTGCGAGAACAAGCGCGGCGGTTGCGCCATCGGGGCGGGCGTCGGGCATGGATGATCCTGTCTTGCTGTCTCCCGCATGGGGGGCGGGGCGGTCTGTTGGAATGGGCTGGAGGTCTTCCAGGGAAAGGCCTGTGGCCTGCGCAATAACTGGCCAATGGCGGGGCGGAATGGCCTGCGCCTGCCGCCATTTACGGATGGCTTCTGTGCCAACGCCTGTCAGCTTGGCTGTGGCGTCTGGGCCGCCAATCCGGGCAATAATGGTATCTATGGACAAGGGCATGTACGTGCTTGTGCCTCCCGAAGCCGTCTTCTAGCACTCGATTTCCAAGGTGGGAAGAAATTTCCCACGCGCAAGATGGGGTGATGGAAATGGGTGGGAAGTTTTTTCCCGCAGTGTTGCATACGTGCCGCGCAGGAGGAGATGAGGTTCTTTATTTTCCACCAGATGTTTTTTGTGAGTCTGGGTGATAAGGTGCGCCCGATTGCAGCACAGAAAGAGCGGAGCAGATGCAAATGACACTACGTGAACGCCTGATGGCAGACCTGAAAACCGCCATGAAGGCAGGTGAAAGCGCCCGTGTGGCCACAATCCGCATGATTACGGCTAAGCTGAAAGATGTGGAAATTGCAGGCCGCGCCAAAGGGCAGGAAGGGCTGAATGAGAATGAAGCCATTGCCGCCCTGCGCGGAATGGTAAAGTCCCGCACGGAATCTGCTGGCATGTACCGTGATGGCGGCCGCCCGGAACTTGCGGAAAAAGAAGAAGCGGAAATCAAGGTGATCCGTGGCTATCTGCCGCCGGAAATGGATGAAGCCTCCCTGAAGGCTGCCGTGGAAGAAGCTGTTGCCGCCGTAAAGGCCGAAAGCCTGAAGGATATGGGCAAGGTGATGGCTGAACTGAAAAGCAAGTTCGGCGTGGCGCTGGGTATGGGCAAAGCCAGTGCTGCTGTCAAAGCACGTCTGGGCTAGGCATTTTTTAAACGTAAATCTTGCACCAAATACGTATCGGCCCGATCTGGAATGGCTTTGTGCCCTCTGGTCGGGCTGCGTGATGAAACGGACAGTCAATGGCGATTGATTCAGCTTTTCTGGATGAATTGCGGGCTCGCACGCCCATTGCGTCCGTTGTCGGGCGTCGGGTCAAACTGGCCCGCTCCGGGCGGAACTGGAAAGGGTGCTGCCCCTTCCACGGTGAAAAAACGCCGTCCTTTTATGTGTATGATGATCATTTCCACTGCTTTGGTTGCGGTGTGCATGGAGATGTCATCTCCTTTGTCATGCAGATGGAAGGCAAGAACTTCCCTGAAGCTGTAGAGGAATTAGCCTCCAGCGCAGGCATGGAAGTGCCCAAGGATACGCGCCGCACGCAGGAAGAAGTGGCGCATGTGCGCTCGCTGGAAGATGTGCTGGTAGCTACACAGGAAATCTGGTCTCACGCCTTATACAGACCGGAAGGGCGTGCCGGGCTGGATTACCTGTTGGGGCGTGGCCTCACGCGGGAAACGCTGGAAACCTTCGGCCTCGGCTGGGCGAGCGAGAGGCGGGGAGAACTGGTTTCTGCCCTCGCGCCCAAAGGCATTACGCCCGAAATGATGGCTGAAGCCGGCCTGATGCGGGTGGATGAGCACGGCCACCCCAAGGGCGAGTTGTTCTGGGGGCGTGTTACTTTCCCCATTCGGGATCGCAAAGGGCGGCTGGTTTCCTTTGGTGGGCGTATTCTGGGTGATGGGCAGCCCAAATATCTTAACGGGCCGGAAACCCCTGTTTTTTCCAAGCGGCGGCTGTTGTTCGGGCTGGATCGTGCCCGGGCTGCCGTGCGTGCGCCGCGGCCCAAAGGTGTATTGGCGCCGGATTTGGTGGTGGTGGAAGGGTATATGGATGTTATTGCCCTGCATCAGGCCGGTTTTACGGGGGCTGTGGCCCCGCTGGGCACAGCGTTAACGCCTGAGCAGCTAGAGGCGCTCTGGCAGGTCGATCGTGCACCCATTCTGTGTTTTGATGGGGATGCAGCCGGGCGCAGGGCTGCGGTTAAGGCGGCGGAAACCGGGCTGCCGCTGCTCAAGCAGGATTATTCCCTACGCATTTGTCTGCTACCCGATGGAGAAGACCCGGATAGCTTGGTGCGCACACGCGGGCACCAGGCCGTGGCGGAAATGTTTGCGGCTGCCCAGCCTTTGTCTGAGGTGCTGTTTGATCTGCTGAGCGCAGGCATCAACAATCCGGGGCCAGAAGAGCGAGCGGCACTGCGGCGCAGGCTGACAGAAGTTGCCGCCCTTATTCCAGACAAGGTACTGGCATCCGAATATCGGTCCACGTTGCTGGATCGGTTTTTTGCAACATTTCGGCGTGGCGGTGGCAAATGGGGCGGGCAGGGCCGTAACAAAGCCAATGTGCCGGCCTCTGTGCCCGGTGCGCTGCCAGTAGAGATGGACCAGGCGCGTGAGCGTCAGCGCCTGATGCTGGAATTGCTGCTTTTACATCCAACGTTGGTGCCAGAGGTAGAAGAGGCTCTGTGTCGGCTTGATCTGCCCGCGGATTTTGCCGAGATACGTGCCCTTTTGCTTGATCTTTCTGCCGAAGGTGAATTGCCACAAAGCGGTGCCGCGTTATATGTATGGCTGCGGGAAGAAAACGCGGAAGAAACCATTCGCCCCGTAATGCGTGAAAGCTGCGCGGCTATGGCAGAAAGTAAGGCAGAAGACCCTGCACGCACTGTTGCGGCAAGAACACAGTGGTGGCATTTTTATGGTTTGCTTTACGGCCCGCAATTTATTCAGGAAGTCAATAGGGAGGTTGCGCGGTTTGTTGAGAAAGGCGGAGATTCCGCTGAATGGCAACGCTTACAGGCGCGACTGCAGGCGATGGAACGCCTAAAACGCGGCGGTTTGGACGACGCCGAGCTATAAGGCAATAAATGTGTTCAGGGCGTGTTCCCCTTGACTTCACGCGCAGGATATCCCACGTCCTGCCCGCCCTGAAAAGAGAACAGTACATAGTAAACTGGTCGTTCTGCATTCTGTTCGGATGCGGGCGGGGAGGAGCAGGTCTGGCATGGCGACAAAAACGGCATCAACCAACGCAGCGCAGGAACAGGATGGGGATACCACTCTGCTTGATACGCGGTCTTCTGCAGTCAAAAAACTGATTGCCAAAGGGCGTGAGCGGGGATGCATCACGTTTGATGAGCTGAATGCCGTGCTCCCGCAGGACAAGATGTCTTCTGAACAGATTGAAGACATTATGGCCGTGCTGTCTGAAATGGGTATTCAGGTTGTCGAAAACGAAGATAACGACAACGAGGAAGCCGAACCCAAAAAAGCTGCCGCGGAAAGCGAAGATGCAGAGGAAGAAGCCGAGGCCGAATCCGAAACGGAAACCGAAAGCCCAACCGGCAATGTAAATGCCGAAAGCGTAGGCCGTACGGATGACCCCGTGCGGATGTATCTGCGTGAAATGGGCACGGTGGAATTGCTCTCTCGCGAGGGCGAAATTGCCATTGCCAAGCGGATTGAGGCCGGCCGCGATGAAATGATTGGCGGCTTGTGTGAAAGCCCGCTGACATTCCGCGCCATCATCTCGTGGCATGAGATGATCCGGAACAATGAAATGCTGCTGCGTGACATTGTAGATCTGGAAGCCATGCAAAGTGGCGGCAACCCGCTGGAAGAAGGCGGAGACGGCACGTTTAGCGAAGCCGAATCTGATTCGGATGCGGAAGAAACAGAAGAGCCGGAAAACGAGGGCGAAGGCGATATTGAAAGCGAAGGCAGCGGCCTTTCCCTTTCTGCGCTGGAAGAAAAGCTCAAGCCGGAAATTCTGGCGCATTTTGATGAAATTGAGCCGCTTTACGCCGAACTGCGCAAGTTGCAGGTGCAGCGGATTGAAGCCCTGACATCTGGTGAAGATGTTGATGGCAATTTTGAAGAAAACTACGTTGCCCTGCGTGAAAAACTGGTGGGCAAAGTGGAGCAGGTGCACCTGCACAACAACCGGATTGAAGATCTGGTGGCCCAGCTCAAGCAGATGTTCCAGAAGCTGAACATGCTGGAAGGGCGGATGCTGCGTCTGGCAGAAAGCTGCCGTGTTTCGCGTGAAGATTTCTTGCTGAAGTATCGTGGACGTGAGCTTGATCCAGGCTGGATGGAAATGGTCTCCGGTTTGTCCGGGCGATCATGGAAGAACTTTGTAGCCAAACATGCCAATACGGTGGTGGGGCTGCGTGATCAGGTTGCAAAACTGGCGCAGGAAACGGGTTTGCCAATTGGTGAATTCCGCCGTGTGTATGCAACGGTTGCGCGTGGTGAGCGTGATTCTGCCCGCGCCAAAAAGGAAATGATTGAGGCCAACCTGCGCCTTGTTATTTCCATTGCCAAAAAATACACCAACCGTGGCCTTCAGTTTCTTGATCTGATTCAGGAAGGCAATATCGGCCTGATGAAGGCGGTGGATAAGTTTGAATATCGCCGTGGCTACAAGTTCTCCACCTATGCAACATGGTGGATCAGGCAGGCTATTACGCGCTCCATTGCAGATCAGGCGCGTACAATCCGTATTCCGGTGCATATGATCGAAACGATCAATAAGCTGGTGCGCACCTCTCGCCAGATGTTGCATGAAATCGGGCGTGAACCTGCACCGGAAGAACTGGCTGAAAAGCTGGGTATGCCGCTGGAAAAAGTGCGCAAGGTGCTGAAAATTGCCAAGGAGCCCATCTCCCTCGAAACCCCGATCGGGGATGAGGAAGATAGCCATCTGGGTGATTTTATTGAGGATAAAACAGCCATTATCCCGCTGGATGCCGCTATCCAGACCAACCTGCGTGAGGCCACAACGCGCGTTCTGGCCTCTCTTACCCCGCGTGAGGAACGTGTGTTGCGTATGCGCTTTGGTATTGGCATGAACACGGACCATACGCTGGAAGAAGTTGGCCAGCAGTTTAACGTAACGCGTGAACGTATCCGCCAGATTGAAGCCAAGGCTCTGCGCAAGCTCAAACATCCAAGCCGCAGCCGTAAGCTGCGTTCCTTCCTGGATGATAACTGATCTAAACTTTAATGCCGAATCCACAACGCGCATGAAGGTTATTGTAACCTTCATGCGTATGGTTTCTCCGCCACAACATACGCCACTGGCTTTGCCGGAGGGATGGTGTGTGCAGGAGCATATTCGGCCTGATGTGGCTGGGTACCGGCTTTTGCAGGACCGGGTTGGGCGAGAGTATTGCTGGTGGATGCGGCAGGCAGCTTCGGATAATTCCCTGGCGCATTTTCTGCAAACTGCACCCGTTAATATCGGCCTGTTACGGCATGGGCAGCAGATCCAAGGTTTTTTTGAGCTGGATCTGGCAGATCCACAGTCTGTAAACCTTTCTTATTTTGGCCTGTTTCCCGAAGCCGTCGGTCATGGGGTTGGGCGCGCTTTTCTGGATCATGTGCTCCGTTTGGCATGGCGCAATGGCCCGCAATCTGTGCGTGTGAACACCTGTAATGCAGATCATCCACGCGCGCTTCCTTTGTATCAGCAGGCAGGTTTCAAGATTATCCGGCGTGTTGAAGAAGTTTGGGATGTGCCCGATAGGCTGGGTATTCCTGTGCCACAGCATTTGCGTGTGTGAATCTTTCTTGCTTTTACCGTCTAAATATGATTGAGACTGCACTTTCCCTGCCGGGTTCATGGCATTGGCCCGGCTATACCCGCAGCTTCAGATTTTAAAACTCTGTGGCACCGTAAGCCGGAAGGGTTCGGCACGGGTGGGTTGATTGTATCCGAAGGGAGTAAACATGCCACTTTATGAAACCGTGCTGATTGCGCGGAATGACATTTCCCAGCAGCAGGTGGATGCCATTCTTGATGGTATTGCCGCCCAGATTGAAGCCGATGGCGGTGCCGTGCGCAAGCGCGAGTACTGGGGCCTGCGCAGCCTTGCCTATCGTATCAAAAAGAACCGCAAGGGCCACTATGCCCTTCTGGGTCTGGAAGCGCGTTCTGAACTGGTGAAAGAAATTGAACGCCAGCTTGCTCTGAACGAAGACGTTCTGCGTCTGCTGACACTGCGCGTTGAAGAAATTGACGAAGCTCCGTCTCCGGTTCTGTCCCGCAAGGGTGATGACCGCGGTGACCGTGGCTTCCGTGGCCCCAAACAGTCTGGTGGCCGTTTTGAAAGTGGCCGGAACCGTCGCAGCGGTGGTGAAGACCGCAGCAACGCTGAACAGCCAGCTGACAACGCAGCAGCGGAGTAATCCAGAATGTCTGATACAATGGAAGTCAACCCCGCCGCCCGTCGCCCGGCCGTGGGTGCGCGTCGTCCGTTCTACCGTCGTCGCAAGTCCTGCCCGTTCTCCGGTCCCAACGCGCCGAAGATCGATTACAAGGACGTGCGTCTGCTCAGCCGCTTCCTGTCCGAACGTGGCAAGATCGTGCCGAGCCGCATTACGGCGGTTTCCGCAAAGAAGCAGCGTGAACTGGCGCAGGCTATCAAGCGTGCCCGCTTCCTGGCTCTGCTTCCCTACGTTGTAAGCTGAGGGAGCGATCAATGGCTGCTACAGAAGTAATCCTGCTTCAGCGCGTCGAACATCTGGGTCAGATGGGCGATGTGGTGAAGGTACGTCCGGGTTTTGCCCGTAACTATCTGCTGCCACAGGGCAAGGCTATTCGTGCGAACGATGCCAACCGTGCCCGTTTTGAGCGTGAACGCGCTCAGCTGGAAGCACAGAACATCAAGCGTCGTGAAGAAGCTGAACGTCTGTCCGAACGGATGGAAGGTCTGGCTGTCATCCTGATCCGTCAGGCTGGCGATAGCGGTAGCCTGTATGGTTCCGTCAGCACGCGCGATGTTGCGCAGGCTGTTACGGAAGCAGGCTTCACCATTTCTCGCCAGCAGGTTTTCCTTGCACACCCCATTAAGTCTCTGGGGCTGTACGAAGTGAAAATCGCGCTGCACCCGGAAGTGGTTGTGCCGGTTATTGTCAACGTGGCACGTTCTGAAGAAGAAGCAGAACGTCAGGCTCGTGGCGAAGCTGCTTCTCCTGAAGAAGAAGCTGAAGTTGCAGGTGATGACGCCATTGTTGAAGGCGAACTCATTACCGATCCAGCAGAAATTGCTGAAGCAGAAGCTGCTTCGGCAGAAGCTCACGCTTAATCTGCTATCTGCATTTTTCATGCGGAAGAAGCCCGGAAATTCTTTTCCGGGCTTTTTTTTTGCGCGTATGCTGCAATCAATTTTCTGAAGGAGACGCGGCATGAAGCACGTTCTTGATCGTATTCTGCGGCACTTTATTGCAGATGGTCAGTTGCAGGTGCGCTGGCCTGATGGAAGCACAAGCCTGTATAAAGGGCGTAATCCCGGCCCATCAGCAGGTGTTGTGCTGCATAATCAGGCTGCTGTGCGAGCCATGGTGATAAACCCCGGCCTTGGGTTTGGTGAAGCCTATATGGACTCTCACCTCGATCCACTGGATTGCACACTCTATAATTTGCTGGATGTGCTGATGCTTAACGCCATGCGCCCCGGTGGCCATGTGGCGGAACGTCTGGCTTCGGCCCTGCGGTATGTACGCCGTGGATGGATACAGTTTAACCCCATCAAGCGCGCGCAGCAGAATGTGGCGCATCATTATGATCTGGATAACCGGCTGTATTCTTTGTTTCTAGATAAAGACTGGCAATATTCCTGCGCCTATTTCCGGCATGGAACAGAAACGCTGGATGAGGCGCAAGCTGCCAAAAAGCACCATATTGCAGCCAAGTTACTGCTTAACCGGCCGGATTTGGAAGTTCTGGATATTGGCTGCGGTTGGGGCGGTATGGCCCTTACCTTGGCCAAGGATTACGGAGCGATTGTAACTGGCATCACCCTTTCTCATGAACAGCTGGCCTTTGCACGCAAACGTGCTACGGATGCCGGGTTGGAAGGGCGCGTACGGTTTGAACTTCTGGATTATCGCAACCTGCACCGGCGTTTTGACCGGATTGTCTCGGTTGGTATGTTTGAACATGTAGGGGTAGGGCATTACCGCCAGTTTTTTGATGTTATCAAAAATGCGCTGGTGGAAGATGGTGTGGCTCTTGTGCATTCCATTGGCCGAAGCGATGGGCCGGGCACAACAAACCCGTGGGTAAACAAATATATTTTCCCCGGTGGATATTCCCCAGCGTTAAGTGAGGTCTTTGCAGCTGTTGAACCCACTGGCCTGTGGGTAACGGATTGTGAAATCCTGCGTTTGCATTACGCCAAAACCATTGCCATCTGGCGTGAACGTTTTGCGGCCAAACGTGCTGAGGCTGTGGCTTTGTATGATGAACGTTTTGCCCGGATGTTTGAATTTTACCTCAATGCTGCGGAACTGGCTTTCCGTGTGCAAGGGCATATGAACTTTCAGCTTCAGCTCTCCCGTTCCATTTCTGCCGTGCCGTTTACGCGGGATTATATGGCCGCAGCAGAAAAGGAATAAGGCGCTTCAGATTTATTGCGCTGATAAGGCAAAATGCGCACGTGCCAAGCGGTCAAACTCTGCAATATCCAGAGTTTCCGCGCGGCGCGTGCCGTCTATTTCCGCCGCAGCCAAAAGCGTCTCACCATTCAGTCCTTTTAGGGCCCCGCGCAGCATTTTCCGCCGTTGCCCAAAGGCGGCTGCCGTAACGCGTTCCATTGCTTTGAAAAGAGCTGGCTCAGGCTGCTGGGCATGAGGTGTAATGCTGGCAACGGCAGACCACACGGCTGGAGGCGGTGAAAAGGCACCCGGCGGCAGCTTCATGACAATGGCACAATCTGCACACCATTGGGCCAGCACCGCCAGACGTCCGTAATGTTGGCTGTTGGGGGCGGCGCAAATGCGTTCAGCCACTTCCAGCTGAAACATCAGGGTAAGCCGCTCCCACGCGTTCCCTTGCCTAAGCCAGCCAACCAAAAGCGGGGTGGCCACATTGTAAGGCAGGTTGGCAATAATCTGGCGGGGTGCGGGGCAAAGCTGTGTGAGGTCACACTTTAATGCATCGGCTTCCACCACCTTCAGGCGGTTTGGATAAAAGCTGGCCAGTTCCTGAATTACCAGTACTGCACGGCTATCCAGTTCCACTGCTGTTACGGATTCTGCAGGGCCGTTCAGCAAAGCCCGTGTCAGCCCACCGGGGCCGGGGCCAACTTCTACAACATGGCGGCCTTTTAGGTTGCCGGCCAATGAGGCAATGCGTTCTGTAACACCCGGATCAAGCAGAAAGTGCTGGCCAAGGGCTTTGCGCGCATCCAGCCCATGCCGATGGATAACATCGCGCAGGCTTTCCAGAGATGGGGCAGACAGGGCCTTATACCCCCTTCAGTTTGATATGCTTGTCAATAATGGCGCGGCGGTGCAGGTCACTATCCAACTGGCGGGCAGCCTGTTCCACACGTTCGTTCATCAACTGGTCGGCAATTTCGCTGGGCGAGCGGTTGGAAAAGTTCTTTTCCTTTTTGGTGCAGACCATCAACAGGTCAATCCCATCGCGCGAGACCAGCGGGCGCGATACCTTGCCTTCGGGAAGATCAGCCAGCAGAGACTGCATTTGCGGGTTCAGGCGTTCCAGCGGCATTTCACCCGGATCTGTGGGGCGTTTTTCACCTTCTGCCTTGTTAAGGGCTTCCATTTCCGTGCAGCTATGGGTGTTCTGGATCACCTGCATGGCTTTTTGCAGGGTGGATTCCTGCTGCGGCGTAATATGCTGCGGGTCCAGCGGTGTATCAAAGGACAGGAACACCTGCCGAATGGTAATCAGGTGGCCCATTTCATGCCCGATTACACGCTTGCCGTTAAGCGTGATGATCACATAGCCACCCGGTACCTTGATGGGGTTGGAGATAGCCCCAACGCCAACAGGCATTTGCCGTACAACCTGCACCACAGAAGGGTCGAGTTCATCTTCCTGCACCCAGCCCATGGAGCCCCCGTCCAGCGCTGTCTGACTTTGGGAGAACTGGGCCGCCACAATGGGGAAGGGTGCGCCCTTATGCAGTTCCTGAATAACCGTGTTGGTGAAATCCAGCTCTTCCTGATCGTGCCGGGGATCTTCCACTTTTACAAAAATTTCGGCCAGTTCATATTCCGTGCGGCCGTCTTCACGCTTGAGCGCAGCCTGACGTTGGGCAATGTCCTGCGCAGAGACGCGTGAGCGCGCGCCCAGTTCCTGCCTGAGCACCTGTATCCAGCCGATCTGCACACGGATCTGGTCGATCAGTGTGGTGAGGGAAACACCATCCTGCGCAAGGTGCTCGCGCAGTGTCCCTTCAGGCATGCCGTTGCGGCGCTCAATATTGGTAATGGCGCCTGCAATCTGTTCTGGCGGCACATTGATATGGCGGCTGAGAATTTCCTGTGTGCGCAGGCGTTCATCAATAAGCTGGCGGATAATCTGGGGCCGCAACCGTTCCATCAGATCAGGCGTAAGCGGCAGGCCGGTGGAAAGGGCAAACAGTTTGCCACGGTTATCAACGTCACGCTTGGTAAGCGGAATACTGTTGATAACAGCCAGAATCATGTCATCCGGTTCGGGCTGCGCAGGGGCTGCTGTCTGCTGTTGTGTTGTTGCGCTGGAGGTATGGCGTGTAGCGGCCTGCGCATAAGGTGCGCCACTTAGGGCCGGAACAGAAAGCGCGGCAAGGGAACAACAGGCCAGTGCAAGGGAACGCAGGCGCATACGGAACAGTCTTTCAGCTTTCTGCCAGATCAGGAACTTCGTTCCCTGATACCGGAGCGCGAGGCATTTTTGAAGCAGTTCTTACTTAAGACCGAAAGACCCAAGCGTTTTCAGGCTAACGGTGAACAGGAAGGTGGAGTTACGCTGCTGCCCGCCAATGGTGGTGTACTGCTTGAGATACATGAAATCGAGGCCGAAGCAGTCATTCGTGTACCCAATATCTCCACCCAGAGAAACAAATTCATGGCGGGAGAGGCTGCGGCGGGCAAAAGCGGAAAGATGCCAGTTGTCCCAGTCGGAGGAGAAACCACCACTGATTTCATTCGTGCGGACAGTGTAGAGCTGGTTCGGGTTATAGGAGCGATAGTTGGTGGCGTAGTAGTAATAGGGTGTAACTGGCTCATACACATAGCCGCCACGGATGCGGAAGTGTGGTACCCCGGCGCTGAACAGGGCATCACCAAAGTCAAATTTGCCGGTATAGGGGTTCAGCCGCATACGGGCGTTGAAGTCGAAATACTCGTTGGGTGAAACGCGGGCACGCGCTACGATATCCGAGGCATGATGATCCAGCCCGGAATAGGGCAGGCGGTCATGCTCGATATGTTCCTGAAAACTTTCCCCGGCCAGCAGGTCCACTTCATGGCCATCCCATGTCCAGTTGGCATGCACCCCAACATTGCCGCGCAGGCCGCCATCCAGCCTGTCCGTGCCCTGATAGCGGTTGAGTGAGAACAGCGTTGAATCCGTAAATTCATAGGCCATGCTGTCTTCGTTCGGAATCATGTCATTTGAACCCATCCCGGTGTTGGGGGCATAAATGGCCTGCACAATGGGTTCAATCAGCTGGGTGCCACGTCCCCGTTCAAACGAGCGTACAAACGGCCAGTTTGTTTTAAGGGCGATGGTTGGCAGAACCTGCCCGCTTACAACTGTGCGTGCTGTATTGTAGTAATTGGGCTGCTGGTACAGCTTGCGGGCGCGGTACACCATGGAATCAAGCCGCAGAGTAAGCAGGAACTGCTGGCCCTGACGGGAGCGCCACAGCCTATCCCAATTCAGCTGCAACTCACCGCGCTGATCCGCAGCACCGTTTTTACGATACACGTAAAAATCTGTGGTGTTTACGCTGGTGCGGCCGCCCAATGCATCGGGCTGGCCCACAAAGCTGTAGGTATAACGTGGCAGCGCCCACGGCAGATCGGTGTTGTGAATAACACCTTTGTTCAGGCCCTGATAGTATTGCCCATCAATACGCGTATAGGCGCCAGTGCCAAAGCCTTCAATATAGGCGTTGGAGTTTAGGGTATCAGACCCATAACCCTGCACACGGTAATCGCGCATATAGTCAGCAGAGGTGGCAAGGTTGATATTGGCCCCGGCGCGCCAGTGCTTGTCTATGGAGAACTGGCCGCGCGCAAACAGATAGCCCTGCACACCATGGTTGCCGCCACGGCCCACATCATCACCAAAGCCGTTGGTGTAACTGTTACTGCGATGCGTATCGTAAGCCAGACCGCCCTGAATGTTGATCTTGCCGAAGTTGAAGAAGTTTCGGTACTGCGCGCTGATCTGCGGCCCTGTTTTGGTGGAGAACAGACCCTGCACAGTCAGATCGGACTGATCATCAATCACCCAGTAATAGGGGATGGTGAAATACGTGCCCAGATAACGGTCATGCGGTGTAATGCCGGGCATAAGAAACCCGCTGTGCCGTTTTGCTGAAGGATCTGTCATGGAGAAATAGGGCAGGTAGATAACCGGAATGCCCAGAATATCCAGATAGGCATCACGGAAATCAATCTTCTTGTGTTCCAGATCCTGCGTGGCGTCATAGGCGCGGAACTGCCAGAATGGCGCACGGGTTTTGTCTTTTTCGCAAATTTCGCAGGCCGTATAAACAGCGCGGCTCATGACATTGATCTTGCCTGCCGTACGCCGCAGCCCGTTTGCCGCCAGTTTGGCGTTGTCCTGCATGGTGGCGTTCACGTGCATCATGATGCCATCCTTCATGCCGCCAGAAAGTTCGGCATAATGGGTGTACAGCACGGAACCATCGGGCTGGATGGTGGCCACGTTGCCGCGCGCGGCTATAACGCCGGTATCGCGGTCATATACAATGCGGTCTGCCCGCAGCACATGGTCGCCCTGCCATACCTGCACATTGCCAGTCCAGGTAACGGTGTGCTCAACATCGTTGTAGTCAACCCGGTCAGCCTGAAAGGTTGCGGGTTCATCCGGAGATGTCGGGCGTCCGGTATCAAGGTGCATCACCTGTGGGCGGAACTGCGCGTGCGCGTGCTTGGGCGGGTTGATGAAAAGACACGCGGCCATGCCCCCCAATGCGGTTGCCGCACTCAGGGTGGAACGACGGCGCAGCAAAGGGCTGCGGAAAGGCCGGCGGGCCACGGTCAATCAGCCATCCTCCAGATGAAGCAGCAACGAAACAGCCAGACACAACCCGGCCAGTGTAGGCGCCCATGCAGCCAGCATCGGCGGGAGTGCCCCCGAATTCCCGAACTGCTCTGCAACCTTGGATACGGTGAAAAGCAGAAAACCAGCCGCAACGCCAGACCCGATCATGCGGGCAACGCCCCCGCGCCGTGATGGACGCATGGAAAAACCCGCCGCAACCAGTGCCATAGTGCCTGCCAGCATGGGCAATGCCAGCAGGGACTGAAAATGAATACGATGGCGAATAGAAGAGAAACCGGAGCGATCAAGCAAGGAAATAAAGCCCGGCAGCGCCCAGACAGATAATGTTTCGGGGGAAGAAAAACTTTCCTGCACACGGCTGACCGTTAAATCTGTTGGCAGATCAATCTGGCCGACGGGGTGCAGCAGATCATTGGGGCGCACGACGGAGGCATCGTTTAAAATCCATTTCAATGTTCCCAGATACCCCTCAGGCGCCTCGATTCGCATCATCAGCCTGTCTTGGTGATCAAGGCGGAACACGCTCACATTACGGATACGGAGCAACCCATCCTTAAGTTGCACACCGCGCGCATGCAGCATGGCAACACCGTGGGGGTCAAACTGGGCATCAGATTGCCGTAGCCACAATGATCCGCTGGAAAGGCTGAGGGGGCCGCCGCCCGTGCGCAGATATTGCTGATCCAGTTCTTCTGCCCGGCGGTACATGGAAGAGGAAACCGGAGAAATTAGAGTAGTGAAAATGGCGCCAATCAACATGGCGCAGGCTACAGGGGCCGTTAGAAACTGCCATGCGGAAATACCAGCCGCACGTGCCACAATCAGTTCGGAAGAGCGGGTCAGCCGCCAGAAGCAGACAATCCCCCCCAACAGCATGCCAAAGGGCAGAATTTCCGTGGCAAAATAGGGCACATGCAGGGCTGCAATTTCTGTGACCACATTGGTGGAAACATCTGGCTTGGTGGCCACGCGGCGCAGCAGATCAATAAAATCAAACAGGCAGACAATGCCGGTGAGAGAGGCGATCATCGCCACAACGGAAAACACAAACTGCCGCGCAATATAGCGAGAGAGGGTAACGGCAACAATCATCAGGCCGAAAGCCCCTTCAGTTCTGTGTCAGGCGGGCAGCGGCGCGGTCTGCCAGCATTTCCGGAATAAACAGCACGCCTGCGCATATCAGCCCCGGCAGCAATGCCACAAGCGGAATAAGCGGGATAAGGGCCATGTTGCGGCTGGCCAGATTTTGCAGCAACAGGTTAATGGCCAGCAGCCCCACCACAGCAAGCACTGCGGCAAGGGGCCGCTTGATATTGCCGTAGCGCGAAAAAGCGCCCCGCAGCACAGCCATCAACCCCACCATGGCAAAGGAAAAGCAGGTAAGGGGGGATGTCAGACGGCGCCAGCCTTCTACCTTAAATTTGCCTGTATCACGCACGGAAACTTCTTGGGGGTCCGGGTGCAGCAATTCCCCCAAAGACATTTCAGCCGCATCCCGAAAGCGGGCATCTTCTTGGTGTGCAGAAGACAGGTCCATGGAATCCTGCTTGAAAATCAGCATGTTCAGGCGGCCTGTCTTGTGGTCGATCACCTGCCGCGAACCATCATACAGGATCACGCGTGGGGTATCATTCACGATCATCATGGACCCATGATTGGCCAGAATTGTGGCCTGATTACCCGGTTGCCGATCATCTTCCACCATAATGCCGTGCAGCGTGCCATCATGGCTGCGGGAGCGGATATACACCGTCATCGCATCCGAAACCTTGGTGAACACGCCTTCTTGCAGCATGAATGCGGCCATCTTGTTGCGGATATCAAATTCGTACTGTCGGAAGGCGTGGTAGGATGTGGGCACAATCCAGAGGTTCAGCAAAAAACCTGCCATAGTGGCCATAAGTGCACACCCCAGCCCGGCTTTGGCCAGCGCAAATTGCGAAAGCCCGGCCGCCTGCATAACCGTAAGCTCCCGGTCCCCCGCAAGGCGCTGATACACAAACAGGCTGACCACAAAAGTGGTAATGGGCAGCACCACGGCCACGAAGGAGGGAATGAGCAGGCTTGTCAGCTCTACAAACACACGCAGGGAAAGCCCTCTGTCCACTACCAGAGAGACAAAGCGCAGAGATTGCATAAGCCAGATGAGCGCGGCCAACCCCCCGGTGGTTGCCAGCAGTGCCACCATAAGCTGGTGGAACACATACCTGTCCAGCGTGAGGAAACGCGATTTCAGCCAAGACTGAAGTGAACGGACGGTCATACGTCTGTTATCTACTTCACCTGTGCGGGAGGCAACAGCCTTGTCATGCATAAAGCCGGTGGCGGCGTGTTGCTTTAGCCCGGTTTTTCTTGAAAAGTGACAGTTCTATTGGCGGAAACGCTGGGAAAACCTGCGTTTTCTTTTTTCGGTTTCCGCCAGATTCCTAGAAAAGAAGAATCACACCACCGGCAGCCGTGTTGTCGCTTTCCTTGTAAGGGCCATGCGCAGCAGAAGATGTATGCGTGTATTCGCCCACCAGATTGAGCCAATCCGTAAGCTGGTAAAATACAGCCCCCACTTCAGACTGGTTGCGCCGCACAAGGGTCGGGCTGTTTTCACCCGGGGCCTGATACAGGTTACTTACGCCATAACTGCCCACCAGCTTAAGCCTTTTGGTGGCATGGTAGGCCCCCTGCACATAATACCCTTCAGAGGCGCGCTTGCGGCCGTTTTGGCCTACACCATCAAAAAACAGCCCCGTCGTGCCCAGCCCACTGCCGCGGTAGTAGTAGGCAACGCCTTCAAGCGGGCCATAGGTTACTTTGGTGCCAATGTCTCCGGCTTCTGCCGTTACACCCTTGCGGCTATCCGTATTCAGCAAATTGCTTTGTAGGGCCTGCTGGTGCTGTACCAGAAAACTGGCCCAGATCCGTGTCTGCACTTCACCCAACTTGAAATCGTAGGTGACCTTGCCCTGAATCATGGGAGAGGAATGGTGCTCGGATGAAGACGATAGATCGCCCCCGGCAAAGTTGAATTCATCCAGCGGCTGGAAGATGCCAACGGTTCCCTGGAAACCATGGATTGTGGGGGAGGCGTAGGAAATCTGTGGAATCCAATCTGCGTACACATAACCCACGCCAATACGGCCTAAAGATGTGTTGCCCGGAGCAGCATTGTTGCCCGATGCGCCTACGCTCAGCAGCGTGGCATCATTCAGGATAGCATCGGAGCCGAACAGTGCCAGATCACGCCCAACCTTGAATGTGCCGATATTTTTATTGCCAAACGTGACGTAAACCTGACGCAGATCGATACCCGCTGTGCCAAGCCCAACGGGGCTACCGCCCGTGTTGGCGTTAAAGGCCCCGTTCTTGGCGTTATCAATGCCCGGATACATGCCCAAAACAGCAGAAATATCCATGCCGCGCTGAACAGTGCTAAGCTTGAGCACAAACCCGGCAGGCAACAGACCGTTACGTACTGCTGATGAATCAAACCCGCTGGAACCAGTGGAAACACCCCCCGCCACAGCCTGCCCGCCAGCGGGGCTGTTATAGGTGTAAAATCCGTTCACAAAGCCAGAAAGATTGATGTTGATAGGCCCCGCCATAAAGGTAAGGCCCTTGCCGGGCACATATTTTGCCACCCGCACCACATCATTGCCCTTAAGGGATTTGGCTGCTTCTTCTGCCGAGCGTGCGCTGGCTTCTGCGCGTTCTGCGGCACTTTCAGCCCGCATGCCAGAATTTTCTGCGCCGGGGTCAAACTTAATGCCGGGTTCGTATTCATCACCGCCCGTGCCATGCCCCCCAGCATGGGCTACCAGCCGGTGGCGTGCGCCGGATGTTGCCGAGCGTGCGGAACCAGAGCCACCCCTACCGCCAGAAGATGCGCGCTCGGTCTGCGCGGGGGAGGCCGCGTGGCGCACATGTTTGGCCAGCAGCGTATCATATTCATGCTTGGTCAGGCTGCCTTTGGCACGCAACACATCCAGCAGATCACTGTAATCATCAGCCAGAGCAGCTTTTGGCAGCATGGTGGGCGAACCAGCAACCGATGCGGCCATAACCGTGGCAACCAGCGCCTTTTTTCCCGATGCCATAAAACTGTGCTCCCCTAAAAACCTGCTCTCTCTTACTGTGGATCAGACTTCGCGCCGTCAATACGGCGCGAAAAGACAGCAGCTTTGTGAGCTTGAGATGAAAGGATGCAGGAAAACTGAGCACATTGGTAGGGAGTTCGCGGCTGTTTGATAGGGAACAAACAGCAAAAAATGTTGATTCCCAAATGTAACAAAATAAAGAGAATCTTTTAATATCAAAATGTTACAGGCGCTTCTTATGTCTTGAGAATGATATATCTGACTATAATAATTTAAAATGAAGTAAGCAGCTTTGGTGGGAAAATGCTATACACGCAACACCAAAAGTGAAGAAAAGTGCATCTGCAAAGGTTCCCTACATCACGGAGTTTTTATGGTTATAACAGGCGTTTGCGTCATTCCGTAATGCTTTTTGGGGCGCGTCTGGCTGAATGGTGCAAGAATTTTCCCGTAATTGCAGTACTTTGCCAGCTGGCATTGCCATCATGCCGCCGTGTTCGGGCCTCACAGCACTTTTTGGTGTCCTTAAAATTCAAGCTTAGGTGAACAGAGCGTGCGTTCTGCTCAATCAGAAACGGAAGCAAACACGGTGTCGGCGGAAAAAGAAACACACGCTCAGGCCATGCCTCATGGTGCGCAACAGCAGATACATTCTGCTGAGCCTGTTATAACGGTGCCAGATACGGAGCTGCCCCAATATGCAGGGCGGCCCGTGGCGTTTTTGCTGCGTTACATGCGGCATCGGCCCATGGGGCACGCGCTGGTGTTTGGGGCTGTTGGGCTGGCCATTGGTTGTATTGTGCTTTCCTCCAACGGAATCCGCCATCTGGTGGATTTGATGACAGGCACATCCCCCACGGGGGATGTTATGGCCGTCTGGTCTGCCGTTGGGGTGCTGATTGGCCTGATTGTGGCAGACAATATCTCGTGGCGTATTGCCGGCTGGTTTGCCGCCCGTACTTTTGTGGCTGTTACGGGGGATATCCGGCAGGATCTGTTTCGGTTTCTAACAGGCCATTCTCCGGCTTATTTTGCAGACCGTATGCCCACATCTCTTGCAGCACGCATTGCTACAGCCGGGAATGTCAGTTTCACCATAGAAAATCTGCTGGCGTGGAGTGTGCTGCCGCCCAGCCTGAATGTGTTGCTTTCTGTTGTGCTGATGTTGTCTGTCAGCACCATTATGGGCAGTGTGACGGTGGTTTTGGCCATCGGGCTTTGTTTTCTCATGTTCCGTCTGGCGGTAAGGGGACGTGCCCTGCACGGGGATTACGCAGCTGCTGCCGCTGGGCTGGAGGGTGAGACGCTGGATGTTATGGGCAATATTGCGCTGGTGCGGGCCTTTGGTATGCGCAACCGTGAGCGCGAGCGTTTTAACGCCCTGACACAGCGGGAAATGGAAGAACGCCTGAAGTCTTTGCGGTACATGGAAAAGCTGCGGATGATCCATGCATTGCTAACAGCCGTGCTCACCACCGGGCTGCTGATCTGGGCTGTATTGCTGTGGCAGTGGCAGCAGGCAACGGTTGGGCAGGTGGTCATGATTATTACGCTGGGCTTTGCCATTTTGCATGGTACGCGGGATCTGGCTTTGTCCATGGTGGAAACAATTCAGCACAATGCGCGGCTATCCGAGGTGCTTTCCTCGCTTCTGGTGCCGCATGACATGCCGGATGCAGAAAATGCCGTAACTCTGAAAGGCCCTGTGCTGGGGGATGTGCAGTTTCGGGATGTGGTATTTGCCTATCCGGGGGGTGCGCCGGTGCTGGACCATTTTAACCTGCATATTCAGGCAGGTACCCGTGTGGGGCTGGTCGGGCGTTCCGGCTCTGGCAAAAGTACGGTGTTGGCTTTGTTGCAGCGTATGCGTTTTGTGCAGTCTGGCAACGTTCTGATAGATAATCAGGATATTCGTGATCTGACGGAAGATGCGTTGCGAGCTTGCCTTTCCATTGTGCCGCAGGATGTTTCTTTGTTGCATCGGTCTGTTATGGAAAATATTCGCTATGGCAGGCCGGATGCCACAGACGCAGAAGTGCGTGCTGCGGCAGCTGCCGCTGGATGTGCCGGGTTTATTGAGGAACTGTCTGAAGGGTTTGACACTATTGTGGGGGACAGAGGGGTTAAACTGTCTGGTGGCCAGCGCCAGCGCATTGCCATAGCGCGTGCATTTTTACGCAATGCCCCCATTCTTATTCTGGATGAAGCCACGAGCGCTCTGGACACAGAAAGTGAGCAGCACGTACAACAGGCACTGGACAGATTGATGGTTGGCCGTACGGTTATTGCTGTTGCGCACCGTCTTTCCACATTACAAAATTTTGACAGAATCGTTGTGATGCAGGAAGGCAGGATTATTGAGGATGGTTCTCCTGCACAACTTGAACGGCAGGATGGCCCTTACAGACAGTTTCTTAACAGGCAGATGACACACGCATAATGACAACAATACAAGCACCACAGGCGTGGAACAACCTGCGACCCGAAGGACGAGGTGAAGCACGGGGCGCTCTTGCGGCCTATGCTTACCAGCAGATACGTGACAGGCTGATTTACTGCCATTATCAAGGTGGTGAACGTTTGGTTTTGCGCCCCCTTGCAACATCTCTGGGGTTAAGCCCAACCCCGGTCCGTGAAGCGCTGCTCCGTCTGGTTTCCGAACAGGCTCTGGAACTGGATGAGCGCAATACAGCCCGTGTGCCAAGCACAACGCGCGCCCTGTTTTTGGAAATTCATGGTGTGCGCGGTGATCTGGAACAGCGTGTGACCAGAGATTTGGTAACACACATTACGCCGGAACAGGTTGCGCTGCTGCGCGAAAAGCACCACGATTTTATTGTGGCGTACGAAAATGCAGACCCACATGGCGCGGCTGTGGCCAATGCCATTTTTCACAGCACTGCGGCAGGTTTTTCCCGCCTGTTGTTTACAGTGGGAATGATCCGCGGTTTGTGGGCGCGTATGGGGCCAATTTATGCGGCAGCCAATAGCCTGCCGACCATGAGCCCAGCAGATCCGACCCATCCGCATTTGCAAATTCTGGCAGCCTTTGAAAGGCGTGATGTTGATGCAGCAACAGATGCACTGCACCATGACTTCTGGCAGGCCAGAGAATGGCTGGAACCATTGCTGCCAGAAGAACAGCCAGTAACACTTTGAAATTGAAGTAAAATACACAAGCCTGCCAGACCTTTAAGATCAGGCAGGCTTGTATGTTATATCTGGCTACGTTGTGGTTGCGCAGCCCCGGTTATCAGGCCGGTTTGGTTTTGCCACCTGTCGCAGGTTTGCCAGATGCGGCATTCTTGGCCTTGTTATCTGCTTTGTCAGACAGGCCCGGTACTTCCACATCAATTTCCAGCATGGAGCAATGTGCGCCACGGTCCAGCTTGATCTGTACCTTGTCCTGATCTACCGCAACGTGCCGTTTGATAACTTCCATAATTTCACGGTGTAGCTGGGCCAGCAGATCATCCTTGCCGTCCCCCACACTGATGCGTTCATGCGCCAGCAGAATCTGCAACCGGTCACGCGCAACAGGAGCAGATGAGCGGCGCTTAAAAAGATTGGAGAGGAAGGTCATGAGACTCTCCGTTTGAACAGCCAGTCAAACAGGCCTTTGCGTTCAGTTGGGATGGTAACTTCCACTTTTTCACCCAGCAGGCGGCGTGCTGCTTCTGCATAAGCACGGGCAGGGGGGCTTTCCGGCTCGGCAATGGTTACAGGGGCACCCACGTTGGATGCTTTCAGAACATCCGGGCTTTCTGGAATAATGCCAAGCAGTGGAATGGAAAGAATTTCAAGCACGTCATCCGTGGCCAGCATGTCACCACGTGCGGCGCGCTGCGGGTCATACCGTGTCAGCAGCAGATGCTTGTCTATTTTCTTGCCACTTTTGGCTTTTTCCGTCGTGCTGTCCAGCATGCCGATAATGCGGTCACTGTCTCGAACAGAGGAAACTTCCGGGTTGGTGACAATAACAGCCATATCAGCATGGTGCATGGCCATTTGGGCGCCGCGTTCAATACCTGCGGGGCTATCACAGATCACCCAGTCGAACTTTTTACGCAGTTCATCAATAACCTTGGCAACACCTTCGGGGGTCAGGGCATCTTTATCGCGTGTCTGGGAGGCCGGAAGAAGGGAGAGGGTATCAATCCGCTTATCTTTGATAAGTGCCTGTGCCAGATTGGCGTCACCCTGAATAACATTGATAAGGTCAAACACCACGCGGCGTTCTGCCCCCATCACCAGATCAAGATTACGCAGCCCGACGTCAAAATCCACCAGTACAACTTTCTGGCCGGTTTTGGCCAGTGCGGCTCCCAAGGCTGCGGAGGTTGTGGTTTTACCCACACCACCTTTGCCTGACGTGACGACCAGAACCTTTGCCATCAGTATTCCTTTTTATATATTTTTGCGAAGCCATCTGGATGATGCCAGAATGACCTTATATGCCGATAACATGACAAGCTGTACCTAAAAAGAAAACTGCCAATGTCTATTTCATGTTCGTTTTCTTTTTATTTACAATTTTCATGGGAGTGGACGGAAGATAAGAGCCTCTCCCGATAGCAGCACCTGTGCCGGTTTTTCCGTGCAGGCGGGGTCCATTTCTTCCGCCGTAGCATAGAATCCATCTATGGCCACAAGTTCGGCTGCCAGATTGCGCGTATAAATCCGGGCATTACTGTGCCCGCCAATGCCGGCAATGGCACGCCCGCGTAATGCCCCATAAACATGGATGGAGCCGCCGGCAGAAACTTCTGCGCCAGAAGCCACAGCACCCAGAATAATGATGTCACCATCTGGCCAGACAATATGCTGGCCAGAACGCACGGGGTCTTCCACCAAAAGGGTTGTTGGCTCTGGCGGGCCTTCGGGCTTTTCTTCCGGGGCGGTAATGGGGCCGGAGGAACGGCCACCCACGGGGCTTTCGGGCCATTCCCACTCTGCCACGGCAGGCCAGGAGCGATCTCCGTTTTCTATGCCAATCACACGGATGCCACGTTCCTTTAGTGCAGGCAGCAGAAAGGCAAGGTTGGGGGTATCTGCCTGCATCATGCTCAGATCAAGGATAATGGGCTTGCCGGCAAAAAAGCCAACAGACCGCGTGATCTGATGATCCAGCGCCACCAGCCAATCTTCCAGCGGGGCTTCCGGCGTGAGGGTGAGCGCCAGAAAAGAGCGCCCAGACATGCGAATACGGGGGAGTGGAGGATGTGTGCCGGACAAGAACAGCCGCTCTCGATAAAGATCAGGGATAACAGATGCACAGAATAGGGGTGTTAGGGTGCAGTTGGGAAGTGCCTGTTACGCATTGGATGCATGAAGGCAAGGGGATGGTAGGAATTTGATGTGCTTTCATGCGGTTTTCCCTCTGGCGCTGGGGCTGGCAATGGCATAAATCATCAGGCATGCGTACCCTCTTTCATTTTCCCCTCTCTCCTGCCAGCCGCACTGTTCGGCTTGTACTGGCGGAAAAGCGCCTGCCGTTTGAGGCCATTATTGAACGGGCATGGGAACACCGGCCCGAATTTCTGGCCATGAACCCAGCAGGTGATGTGCCGGTTCTGGTGGAAGATAACGGGCTGATTGTGCCGGATTCGTATGTGATCTGCGAATATCTGGAAGAAGCATATTCCGATACACCGCTGCTGGGCCGTACGCTGGCAGAACGTGTGGAAGTACGCCGCGTGATGGCGTGGTTTGATACACTGTTTGCGCGTGAGGTTTCTGGCCGGTTTATTGATGAACGGGTGATGAAGCGCCTGAGTGGGCGCGGCAACCCGAATGGCACTGCGCTGCGTGAGGCCTATGCCGCCATGCGCCCGCTTATGAAATACGTGAATGATCTGGCAGAAAACCGGAACTGGCTTGCAGGTAATTTTCTGTCTCTGGCAGATTTTACGGCTGCGGGGCATCTGTCCTGTCTGGATTTTATTGGCGATATTGATTGGAGCAAAGTGCCTGCCGTGCGGGATTGGTACGCACGCATGAAGTCTCGCCCCTGTTTCCGTCCACTTCTGGCGGATCGGGTTTCTGGCATTACGCCGCCTGAATACTATACCAATCTGGATTTCTGATCTTTTGAAACACCAAGCGGCGTGGCACGCGCCAGATGTGCTGGTTATTGGCGGCGGCGCCGCAGGGCTTATGGCCGCCATAACGGCAGCCCAGCGCGGGAGCCGGGTTGTGGTGGTGGAGCACGGGCCGGAAGTGGGGCGCAAGATCCTTATTTCTGGCGGTGGACGCTGTAATTTTACCAATACGGACATGCGGGCAGACCGGTTTTTGTCTGCCAACCGGCATTTTGTAAAATCAGCCCTTAGCCGTTACAAACCAGAAGATTTTCTGGCGCTTTTGGCCAAACATTCCATTGCGTGGCACGAAAAAAAGCTGGGCCAGTTATTTTGCGATCATTCAGCGCGGGATATTGTGGCCATGCTGCTGGCGGAATGTGCCGCAGCAGATGTACGTATTTTTACAGACACGCGCATTCGCCACATAAGCCAGTCAGGAGATGCGTTCCGGGTCGAGAGTTCTGCTGGTGAGTTTCAGCCAAAGGCTGTTATCTTGGCCACGGGTGGGCTTTCCATTCCCAAGTTGGGGGCTAGCAGCTTTGCGTATGATATAGCCCGGCAATTTGATGTGCCCGTTATCAAACCAGAACCCGCGCTTGTGCCTCTGGTGTTTGATCAGCCTCAGGATGGTTGGTTGAAAACACTGGCCGGGGTTTCTTTGCCTGTGCGGGCCAGTTGCGGCAAAACAGCATTTGATGAAGCCTTGCTGTTTACGCATCGGGGGCTTTCTGGCCCCGCCTTGTTGCAGATTTCCTCTTATTGGCAGGCTGGTCAGGCCATAAAGGTGGATATGCTGCCGGGGCAGGATCTGGCCGCATTGCTGATGGGGCTGAAAAAATCTGGCTCCAAGGCCAAGGCGCCAGCCGCTTTGGCCCGGTGGCTGCCCCAGCGTTTGGCTGCAGCTTTGGCGGCCCAAAAGGCATCTGACCGCCCGATGGCGGAATGGGCAGATAAAGATATTCAGGCCTTGGCGCAGCGTGCGCAGAACATGCAACTTCATCCCACAGGCACAGAAGGCTTTGCCAAGGCAGAAGTGACACGCGGCGGCGTGGATACACGTGCGCTTTCCTCTCGCACCATGCAGGTAGAAGCTGTGCCCGGCCTGTTTATGGTGGGGGAGGCTGTGGATGTTACGGGCTGGCTGGGTGGCTATAACTTCCACTGGGCATGGGCCAGCGGCCACGCTGCGGGGGAAGCCGCAGCGCAGTTTAGGGCCGTATAGGTTTTAGCTTTTTGCAGCCTTAATTTCGGCGGCCAGTTCCAACGCGCGCGTATAAACGGTGCGCTTTGGTAAGCCCGCTGCTGTTGCCGCTAGTGCTGCGGCATCTTTAACAGAATGTGTTTCCAGCAGGCTGCGCAAGGTGGTGTCCAGATCATCTTCAGATGTCTGTTCCGGCTCGGCTGGGCCAAGCAATACGGTTATTTCTCCGCGCGGCGGGGTGGTGGCGTAAAAAGCAGCCAGCTCACCTACGGTATCACGCCGTACTTCCTCAAACTTCTTGGTCAATTCTCGCGCTACGGCACAGGGGCGTGTGGGGCCAAAAATTTCTGCCATGTCGGCCAGAGTGTCTGCCAGCCTGTGCGGGGCTTCGTGCCAGATCAGGGTGGCGCTCAAGCCAGCACGCTCAGCCGCATGGAGCTTGGCAAAGCTTTCCTTGCGGGCCGATGAGCGTGGTGGCGGAAAGCCAATAAACATGAACGGATGCGGCGGCAGGCCAGAAAGCACAAGCGCAGTCAACGCCGCATTGGGGCCAGGCACAACCGTAACTGGCACATTGGCCTCTATGGCCGCTCGTACAAGCCGAAAACCAGGGTCAGACAACAGAGGCATGCCTGCATCAGAAACCAGCGCAATATTGGCGCCATCCTGCAAGCGGGCAATCAGGCCGGGGATGCGCTGGCGTTCATTATGTTCATGCAGGGCTTCTGTGCGGGCAGAAATACTGCGTTCTGTTAGCAACCTTGCTGTGGTGCGCGTGTCTTCACACAGAATCAGATCCGCGCTTGCAAGAGCTTCCGCACCCCGTGGGCTGAAGTCTCCTAGATTGCCAATGGGTGTGGCCACCAAGGTAAGGCCGAGGGAAGAAGGCGCATGACTTGGCGGCTTTCCTTCGCTATGGAGGGGGAAAGTCCGGTCGCGGTGTTCATCAGGCCGGTTGTTTGTGGAGGACGATCTTGATGATGACGCGTGCATGTTCGCTCCTGTCTGGGCTTTCCAACCAAGGTCTGGCGGGAAAACAGACATGGCGCAAGGCCGGTCTGGCTGCGTTAGGCATAACGGGCATGGCTTTGGCTGGCTGTGCAGACCAGTCTCCCTCTGCCGGAGGTGGGGCTTCCAAGCCTGTTGCCAGCCATAAAATTGGGGTGCTGCTGCCGCTAAGTGGCCCAAATGCGGGGCTGGGGCATGAATTGCTTGCTGGCGCACAGCTTGCCGTTGGCACCACCGTACCAACTGATCCGACTGGTTTGCAGTTGGATGTGCATGATACCGCTGCCACAGGGGGCGCATCTGGCGCGGCCACGGCTGCCGTAAATGCTGGAGACGGCATTCTGCTTGGCCCGCTGACCAGCGGTGATACTGCAGTTGCCGCACCGGCTGCGCAATCTGCTGGTATTCCGGTTTTGGCCTTCACCAGTGATGTCTCTCAGGCGCATGCCGGTGTGTGGGTTATGGGCATTACGCCGGAAGATCAGGTTCAACGTCTGGTGGAACAGGCGCGGCAGGATGGACGGCGTAAATTTGCGGCACTTTTGCCCAACAATCCACTGGGCCATGCTTTGGGGAGCGGTTTGCAGTCTGCTTGCCATGATCAGGGCTTGCCGGAACCAACAGTTGTATATCACTCCGGCACTGCGGCCAGTATTTCGCAAAGCCTGCGTGATATTTCCAATTATGATACGCGCCTGCAAGCTGCAAAAGGCAGCAGCACTGAGCCCGCGCCGTACACACCAGATACAGCCACGACAGATGCAGATGCCACCAAAACGGCAGAAAAGCTTCCTTCCAATCTGGCGGCAGCATTGGGTACGGATGGCAGCACGCCTGCACCAACAGATGCGCCCAAAGCAGAAACGCCCAAGCTGGAAGCGCCTCCGTTTGATGCCTTGCTACTGGGTGATACCGGCCTGAACCTGAAAAATGTGATTGTGGCGCTGAATGAAACCCAGATCAGTCTGCCATCCGTACGTATTATGGGGCCGGGTTTGTGGGCGGCATTTGCCACCAAGTTGGGTGCCATTAAAGGGGCATGGTATGCCGCACCCGATCCAACCTCGCGTCAGACTTTTGTTTCGCGCTTTATGGCGGTTAACCACCATATGCCCAAGCCCTTGGCGGATTTGTCTTACGATGCCGCCAATGTGGCCAAAACCGTGGCACAAAGTGGAGTTGCGGGGTATCCGGCAAGTGCATTAACACGGCAGGAAGGGTTTTCTGGCGTAAATGGCCCGTTCACCCTGCTGCCTGATGGCCGTGTGCGCCGGGCCTTGGGTGTGTTTGAGGTTATTGGGGGCGGAAGCCCAGCCAAAATGCAAAGTGCTCCAGCAAAGGCCAGCGCAATATCAGGCTGATCTGTTTGTATCTGTTTAAAATATAAAAAAGGCTGCCTGGATATTTTTTCAGGTAGCCTTTTTGTTTGCCAGAGAGTTGGCAGAAGTTATTTTTTACGCTTTGCCAGAATAGCTAAAACCTGTGCCACGCGTTGTGCCACATCATCCCATTTTCTGGGTGTGGTCTGGCGGATAATCTGTAGGGTTGGATACCATGGGCTATCTGTGCGTCCGCTAAGCCAGCGCCAGCAGTTATCATATCTGTCCATCAGGAGCACCGGCTTGCCCAAACCGCCAGCCAGATGCACCACAGAGGTATCAACCGTTACCACCACATCAAGAGACATGATAAGGGCGGCGGTATCATCCATATTATGGAGGTGCGCGGTAGGATCATGCAGCACCATGTTGGGAGGGGGATGATGGATCTGCTCTGCATAAAGGCCTTTTTGCAGGCTGATGAGGTTAATACCTTTCACATTTCCCAACGGTGCAAGAGTGTGCAGATTCATTGAACGTCTGCGGTCCACAATATGTGGAGAAATTGTATTGGGCCGGGGCGCGCCACCCCATACCAGCCCGACATTCAGGTTATTGTTTGCAGGAAGCAGTGCTGCCATTTCGCGTATTTTTAGGGTATCTGCCCGCAAATAGGGCACGGGTGCGCCCATGGCATCTGGCGTGGCAGAAAAAACACGTGGCAGACTGATAAATGGGCAATGCCAGTCAAATTCCGGCGTAGTGCCACCCACTTGCACAATTTGCGCACCAACAACGCGGCGGCAGAGTTCTCCCAGTGTTTCAGGCACCCATAAATGTGGAATGGCGCCTCGGTCTGAAAGTGGCCTGATGTAACGCAGATACATTAATGTATCGCCAAGCCCTTCTTCCTGCGTAATCAGGATCCGTTTGCCGCGGATGTCTATATCCGGGTTTAATGATGGCATAAGCGTGCTGCGGGGCAGGCTGGTATGGCCGGGCAGGCGCAGGCGCCATTCATGCTCTATCCAGCCTTGTGCGTAGCGCCCCGCTTTAAGCAGGGTAATGGAATGGTTCAGGCGGATTTGCGGCTCTGTGGGGCGGAGTGAAATGGCGCGTCGGTAATAATCCAGCGCTTCGTTCAGCTGTCCTTTGCCTGCAAGCATGCACCCGATATTGGAAAGGGTACCTGCATGATCTGGCTGGCTTTTTAAAACCTCTCTTAGATGTGCCAGTGCTTCATCAAAACTGCCACGCTCAAGCAGCGCCATTGCCAACAGGTTATGGGAATGCATGCAGTTGGGGCGCAAGCTAATAGATTTGCGCAGCAGGCTAACGGCTTCATCAAACTTGCCGCACTGCACCAAAAGATTGGCGAGGGTATCATAAATACGCGCATCATGTGGCGTAAGCTGAAGGGCGGCGCGGCATGCGGCTTCTGCCAGAGGCCTTTTGTCCAGCTCAGCTATCAGGTCGCTGAGTTCTTGTAACGGGTGCTCCGTATCTGTGTGGCGTGCAGCAATGTCGCACAGAATTTCTGCAGCTTTTTCTGGTTGGCCGATTCCTGCAAGGCAATATGCGTACAGGGCCTTGGCCCGATCACTCTCACCGGTGCTGAATGGCTCCAAAATGGCAAGCATTTCATTGAAATGGCCAGCAGTAATTTCCGAACGTGCGCGCCGCAATGTGAGCTGATCGGGCAGACTGGGGGCAGAAGCAGCAGATGTATTCATGATGTGATGAGGTATCGTTTAAAGGAGAAAATGAATAACAAGAGAGAGAAAACAAGAAAGCAAGAAAAAACCCGGCATGATAGTCTATCATGCCGGGTGATGAACCTGAATGTATAAAGTAACGGAATGTAAAAGGTTCAGGCAGCTTTCATAACTGCTGTCAGAGATTCCAGAACTTCAGTCGGGTCTTTCTTTTCCAAAACAGCCACTTCGGCCACAAAACGTTCCTGCGCGGCTTCAAACAGCTTGCGTTCGCTAAAGCTGCCATCCAGGCTATCAACATTCCGGCGCAGGTCACGCAGCACTTCAGCAATCTGTACCAGATCACCCGAATTGATTTTTTCCTGATAAGCAACAGCGCGGCGGGCCCACATGCCTTTGCTGACATGCGGCTTACCCTTGATAATGGCCATGGCCTTATCCACAATCTCGCGCGAGACAATTTTGCGCAGGCCAGCCTTGCGGGCTTTGCTAAGCGGAATGCGCAGTGTCATCTGGTTGCCGGGGAAGGAAATCTGGATCACTTCCAGCTTTGTTCCGGCAATTTCATCAACCCCTATCCGGTCTACCCGGCCCACGCCGTGGGCGGCATAGACAATGGCATCGCCTTCCTCAAAAGGATCTTCATCCTTTACTTTTGTTTTTGCCTGGGCTGCCGTAGCAGCAGCAGCGGTGCGTGCCATGGCGTCTGTCACGCCGCCTTTCGGAGGTGCTCTGAACGTGTTCATAGCTATAGCTTATAGCATAAAACCACGGCGTTGTCTTGTAAAAGAGAAAAGCGCGGTTCTGCCATTCAGTATTGCACACCGTTTATTGCAACAAGAGGCGGGGCTGTGGGGTCTCCGGTTGGTTGGATAACATCAATTTCAATATTGCGTGCCATGGTGGCCATGGGCAGCGCATGTGGTGTGCCGGAAAAAGGTTCCTGCAAATCATTTGCGCTTTTGTCCAGCACCAGAAACAGGCAGCCCACAAGAGATGAACCAAGGGGTGTAATCCATTCCAGTGTCTGCACCATGGAAAGGGGCAGTACAATGCAAAAGATATTCACCAATGTGCGCGGCAAAGCCGAAAACTGCATGGGCAGCGGGGTGTTGCGAATACGCTCCAAACCGCCCTGCGCATTGGCAATGTCAGACAAAATGCGGTCAATCTGCCCATGTACTGCGCCATCAATGCCCTTTTTGTTAACCTCTTCCGTTACCCCCAGCCCGATCTGATACAAAATGGCATTGGGTTTATTGCGGTAAGTGGCAATGGCATCTTGCATATAAGGGGGCAGCAGGCGCTGGATATCGGCCGAGGCATCTTCCTTACCCAAAGCCATACGCAGGGCGTGTGGGTAAGCGGCAATAGCGTACATCAGATCATGCCGGTCTCCCAGCAGGGTGCCAGCCTGTCGGCCAAAGGAGCGGCAGTTGTTGGTAATGGCCCCCCATAGGGTACGGGCCTCCCACCAGCGCGCGTAGGCGCTGTTGCTACGGAATCCCATAAACAACGCCAGTGCTGAACCAATAAGGGAAACCGGCAGGCTGGGCTGCTCCATCCACTCCTGATGATAGACCTGAAAAAGGATAACAACAATAAAATCCCACCCAGCCATGAGCAGGATAACACCTAGAATTTCTTTTCCGATAATGCGTAGCCCGACCCTCTGGTCAACAATCATTCATAAATCCCCACATGTCAGAAAAGCGTTCTTGCCTGAACCAGTATCAACATGGCACGAAAAAAGGAGTTTCATATTATTCCATATTTTCAGCATGATTGCAGATTTTTGATGGAAAGGAAGAGGCAAAAATGGAGAAGCAACAACCCGGTTTGCACTTGTGTGAGGAGCATATGTGCCACAGTGGCAAAGTGCAGTTTTATAAACACTTTTCCCACACATTGGGGCTTGAGGCCCGGTTTGGTGTTTTTTTGCCGCCCACAGCCTGTGCCGGGCAGAAGGTGCCGGTTGTATACGCACTGGCAGGGCTAACCTGCACAGAGGAAACATTCCTTATTAAATCCACCGCATTGGCAGAAGCTGCGCGGTTGGGGCTGGCTTTGGTGGCCCCGGATACATCGCCCCGTGGTGCGGGCGTGCCCGAGGAAGATAAAGATTGGGATATGGGCACCGGGGCAGGTTTTTACTTGGATGCCACACAGCAACCTTGGTGCAAGCATTACCGCATGGGCAGTTATATTGCTCAGGAACTGCCGGAAGTTGTAGAGCAGGCGCTGCCGCTGGATGGAACGCGCCGTGGCATTATGGGCCATTCCATGGGCGGTCATGGTGCGCTGGTGCATGGTTTGCGTGCGCCGCAGTTCTGGAAATCCGTTTCCGCGTTTGCGCCTATTGTGCATCCGGCGGCGGTGCCTTGGGGCCAAAAAGCTTTTACTGCATATTTGGGGCCAGATAAAACCACATGGCGTGCGCATGATGCCGTATGTTTGTTGGAAGATGGCCATAAGCACCCCAAGGCCCTTCTGGTCGATCAGGGAGAGGCCGATCAGTTTTTACAACGCGAACTTCAGCCGTGGCATCTGCAACAGGTGGCGGAACGGGTGGGGCAAAAGCTGAATTTACGCCAGCATGCAGGGTACGATCATTCCTACTGGTTTGTGCAAAGCTTTGTGGCAGACCATTTGCGCCACCATGCTGCAAATTTGCAGGAAAGCTGAAAATATCAGGAATGAAGGGCGTGGCTGAGGCTGGGAGATGTTATGCCCCCTAGCGCGCCCAGCCATTTGACGTATTCCAAAGCCAGAAGACGTAAAGAGGAACGGCGCATGGGGTGTTCCATGGCTGGTGGCAGTACCGGGTAGGGGTACAACATAACGCCCGGCAGCGTACGGCTTAATTCCAGCAACGCCCGGCGCATATGATAACTGGCCGTAACGACTATGAGTGAAGTAATGTGGTTATCAGCCACCCAAACGGCTGTTTCTGTTGCATTGCCAATGGTGGTACGTGCCTGATAGCCCAGTGTAATACGTTCTGCCAACGTTGAGGGCGCTGTGGCGGGAAGAAGCTCGTTGAGCGTGGTTTGGGTGTCCACTCCGGAAATTAGCAGCTTATCACCCTGATTACGTGCCAGTAAGTTGAGCGATGTATCAACCCGGCCCACACCGCCTGTAAGGGCCACTATGCCATCCGTGTGCGGAAGATACCCCGGTGGACGCAGGGCATCATTTACAAACCAGCCAAAACCGCCCGCAAAGGCAAGGCAGGCAAGAAATGCCAGCCGGAGGGACAGCCGTATGAAAAACATGACCGGGCCAGAAGGGCGCGGGCCGGGGGCATGTGGATGAGAGATTAAGGAAGGCGCCGTAGCCATAGGCGCACCATGCTTTGTGTTGTAATCCAGCAGATAAAGGCAGCTGCAAATGGCAGCGCGGCAAAAGCCACCAGCATATCTGTTGGAATAACGTTTTGCAGGGTTTTCCAGTCTGGCAGCAAAAGCGTATCAGACTGGAACGAGATATTGGCAAAAGGGGCTGCCATTCTAAACAAAACCAGCAGGGGCACCATGGCCAGAACGGTGCCTGCCAAGCTGCCGCCCAGCCCCAGCATGGCCGTGCGCCAAGCAAAACGGCCAGCAATATAGCCATCGGATGCGCCCAGCCCGTGCAGAATTTCAATAATATCGCGCCGGGTTGAAAGGCCAGCACGCGTGGCAAGGCCGGTAACAAGCGTGGCAATACCACCAACTGTTAAGAGCGCCAGGCCCGCACAGGCCAAAAGACTGTTGGCCAAGGCTTTCAGCCGTTCTCCCCAGCTTGCGTTGTGTTCAACAATAGTGCCGGGTACGTGGGCCGTAAGGGTTTGCTCCAGATCATTCGGCACCTGGGTGCGGTCTGGCAAACGGATGCGGATAATAGCGGGCAGAGGTAGGGCGGAATTATCTGCTTCACCCAGCCACGGTTCCAAAAGTCGCGCCAGTTCCTCTTTATCCAGACGGTGCACCACCGTACCGGGGGGCAGGGTGTTCAGGTCCGCCAAAACAGTTTCCGCGCGGGAAGGGCCGGTGGGGTCTTTCTTGTTGCTGGTAGGTTTAAGAGGTTGGTCTGGGTCTGGCACCTGTACAGTTACAAGCTGGGCAGCACCCCCAGCCCAGCGGGCAGAAAGGGCGCGTGCTCCCGTTGCTCCTGCCAAAGTCAGGGCGGCCAGAAAGCTCATCATGGCAACAAGCGTAAACAGGCTGCGGTCTGGCAGGGCCTCAGAAACAGAAAGACCATCCTTGCGGCCAGAAAAAGGCATCATCACGGTGCTGCCCCTTCATCTCGCACCAGTCGGCCGCGTTCCAGATACAGGGCAGGGCGTTCCAACCTGCGGATCAGGGCCTCATTATGCGTGGCCACAACCATGGTGGTGCCCATGTCACTTAGTTCGGCAAACATATCCAATAGCCGGTGGGCCTGACTTTCTTCCAGCGCGTTGGTGGGCTCATCTGCCAAAATCAGGCCGGGGCGATGGATAATGGCGCGGGCAATGGCTGTGCGCTGCTGCTCTCCACCAGAAAGGCTGGCGGCAGGCGCGTTCAGGCGCTCACCTAGGCCCACCCATTTCAGAATAGCTTGGATTTCATCCTGAATTTCATCTTCAGGGCGTTTTTGCAGGCGTAAAGGCAGGGCAACATTATCGGCCACGCTTAGGCCGGGAATAAGTTTGTAATCCTGATGCACCATGCCGATTCTCTGCCGCAGGCGTACAAAATGCGCACGTTTTTCCGCCTTGGAAACAGGCTTGCCCAAAAGCAGCATCCGGCCTTCTGTCGGCAATGTTTCAAGGTGCAGCAGGCTGAGCAGGCTGCTTTTGCCAGCCCCGGATGGGCCAAGAAGCCAGCGGAATCCCCCTTGCGGAATGGAGAAGGAGAGATCGGACAAGACCTGCGTATTCTGCTTTTTGCTCCGCCGCCATGAAACGTTTTCCAGACGGATCATGCTGGAGCCATGCAGGGCAGGAGCGAAACAAAGCGGAATGGTTGAGGCATAAGAATATTGTAACCGAGAGGCAGGGGAAGTGTCGATTGAAAGACACAACATAACCCTTAATAAACGGCGTATTCCATCTTTTTGGCGCGATGTCTGGCGCGAAGAGGTGTTACCTGTGCTAAGGAAGGCACCAAATCTGTTCTTCCGTTCGATGCCTTAGCCTCGTATCTGCGTGCAGCAGGCGCCAGGAGGAAGGCAGCCTTGTATCAAGAGAGTGTTCATGAAGATCGTCTGTCCTTCCTGCGGTGTGGCCTATCAGGTTCCAGAGGCTCTTCTTGCCAAAAGGCAAATGCTCAAATGTTCTGCCTGTGGCGTTAAATGGCGGGTTCAGCTCCCGCAGCCGCAGCCCGCACCGGCAGCGGAGCCTGTGCCTCATGAACATGCAGCCCCTACCGCTGCGCCACAAAAGAGCACGCCACCGGCTGCACCGCCGCTGGAACCTCTCGCGGCGGCTCCCAAGCCAGATTCGGCACCGCCTTCTGTCGCAGAAGCATCTCCCAAAAAGCAGGCTCCCGCTCAGGACACTATCGCCAAAAAAGAGGTTGAGCCTGCCAAACCTGTTAAGGCTCCAGCCCCCAAGGTTGCGCAGCCTACACGCCCAGCTGCGCCTCCACTTCCGCCCCCTAAAGCTCAGGTTCGTCCGCCAGAAGCGCTTCGTCCCGCACCAGCGCCGGAACGTGTTTCTGCACCAGCACCCAGCGCGCCAGAATCCAAACCGGAAGTACCTGTTCCGGCTGCACCCCCTGCGGCTGTGCGGCAGGTGCATGTTACACAAACACCACCTCCACCAGTTCAGCCCCATATTGAGCCAACGCCAACCGCGCAGCCAAGGGCACCCTTTCCACCGGAGCCTCCAAAGCAACCGGCACAACAAGAAGCTTCTGCACAAACGGGCCAATATTATGAACCATTGCGCAAGGCCTCTCCCGCAGTTCCTCCTTCAGAGCCGCGTGTAGCAGCAGAAGCTGGGGGAACGGGCCAATCTCGGCCAATGGGTGGCGCTTCCAAATTGCGCCCAGAAGCAGCGCAGGCTTATGCTCAAACCGCTGCGGCCAGCAGAGCACAGCCGACAAAGGCGCAATCTGCCCGCAAACTGGATCTGACCGGCCTGCTTTTAACAGAAAAGTTTTGGAAAATGGCTTGGGTTATCAGCCTTGTTCTGGCTGTTGTTGGCTTGGTGGCCATCTGGCATTGGTGGAATGCCATTGTGCATGCATGGCCTGCCGCGGCGCGTTTGCACCGCGCAGGTTAAAGGTACAATCAAAAAGTAAAGCAAAACATATGGCAGCATAAAAAATAGGTGTGGGTTTACCCTGTTTTTACATGCTGCGCCCGGCCAATGTTGCCAGTGTTGCGCCCGCCGCGGCCAGAGCCATCAGCATAATTCCATCCCAGATCAGGCCGCTGGCGGTGAGGTCATGCCCGGCAATGGTAAGATGATGCGGGATGGCAGAGGCCACATTGGCAATGGCATCACGCGCCTGCGGGTCTGCCGATGCGGCGGATTTTGAAAGTGCACCCACCAATGCAGGCAGGGCTGCCCATGCCACGCCGGCAATCAGCAGAAGTGGCGCAAACAGTTCGGCTACCTGCTGCACAAAATAGAAAGCAAAATAACAAACAGACCAGATAGCCGTACGCACCAGGCCAAAGGCCGAAATGCCAGAACGAGAGGCTGCGGAAGACTGGGAGGAAAGCGGCATGCGCGGGTCCATGGATGTATTTCCTTGTCGGCCGTAAACAGGGCCGCGTTGTTTTGCTCTATCCAACCCACAGAGCGCGCAGGCGGACTATTCTTGCCCTTTCTATACAGGCACAGGGTAACGCATGCCAATGGATAGCCATATGAAGTGTGCAGGGCATGTTTTCATGCTGGTAACGCATTCGCGATGAGGAAGGTAAGGCGGAGGTTTGATAAGCTGCGTTTTTTACTCAGACCTCCAAAAAAGGACATGCCATTGGTTTTGTGCCGGTGGCGGTAAAATTTATGGATTTTCTTTCCTGCTCCATCCTGTTTGTCGGGGTGGATGCGGCTTGGCAGGCGCATTTGGAAACCTTGCTACAGGCGCGAGGTCTGCACGTTAACAGCGTGGCGGATGGCCGTTCTGCCTTTGCGGGGTTTGATGAGGATCTGCCCGATCTTCTGGTTGTGCCAGCGCGTCTGCCAGATATGCCTGCCACGCAGCTTTGCCAGCGTTTGCGGTTAAATGCCGCCACACGGGGGATTCCGGTTGTGGTGTTGCTCTCTCAGCCCAATGCCCGGCAGGAAGCCGACATTTTAGAACGTGTGGCAGATTGCTGTTTTAGCATGTCGGACAATCCGGTTTTGCTGGTTTTTCGTATCTGCGCCCTGCTGCGCGAATATGATGAAGACCTGGCCGGACGCGAGGGTGTGGTTTTTCGGCAGCCGCGTATCGTAATCATGACAGCTCCAGGCGGTGTGCTGTGGGCGTGGTCTGACAGGCAGAAACCCGCAAGTTTTGAACCAGTAAGAGGTGGGCAGCCCTATCTGGTGGAACTGCTGCAACAGAATGGGGAAGATGCCTTGCTGGTGGAAGATCCAGAAAAGTTGGATTTTTCCAGTATTACCAGCAGTCATGCTAGCCCGGACTGTGTGGTGATAGATTTGGCCTGTCCGGCGTTTGATGGGCTTGCGCTTGCCCGCACAATAGCTGCGTTTCGCAGGCGTAGCCGCCAGTGCACGCGTATTATGGGCATGGTGGAATATGGCAGCCTTTCTGGTGATCAGGTGGCCCGTGCCTTCCATGCCGGTATTGATGATCTTTTGGATGCAGATACTCCGGTAGATCTGCTTGTCAGCCGTATTGGCAGCCTTGTGCGGCGCAAAACCTTGCAAGATGAAGCCCGGCGGGAAGAAGCGCATATAGAAAGCGCCCGCGCACGTATGGCGCTGGCCGATGCCCTGCGGCGTGTTAATGCAGATCTGGCAGCGGCCAACCGCAAGCTGATAGAGGCACAGGCCAAGTTAGTGCAGTCTGCCAAAATGGCATCCCTAGGGGAATTGGCCGCCGGTATTGCGCATGAATTCAATAACCCGCTGGCCTTTGTGTTGGCGCATGAAAATACAGTCAAGCGCAGTATGGCCAAAGCGCTTCATGCTGTGAGATCACAGGATATGGAGGGTGCAGAAACCGCGCTGATAAAGGGGAGTGAGCGCCTATCTGCCTCTCTTATCGGGCTTTCCCGCATGCGGGATCTGGTGGCCAGTCTGCGCCGTTTTTCTCGGCTGGAGGAAGGAGAGTTCCGCCGGCTGGATGTGCCAGAAGCAATTGGCATGGTGCTGACATTGCTTGCCCCCAAGCTGGGGCAGGATATTGAGGTCACGTGCAAGTTAGAAGCCCCGCCGGAACTTGTCTGCCAGGCTGCACTTGTAAATCAGGTTGTTATGAACATTGTCAGCAACGCGGCAGATGCCATTTTGGATAAACGCCGTGAGGCTATCCAAAATGGTGAAGCTCCGCGTGTGCAGGCAGATCGCATTCTTATCTCCTCATTTCTGGAGCAGGCGGAAAACGGCGAAGGCGAAGAATACGTGATCCAGATTAGCGATACCGGGCCCGGTGTGCCCAAAGAATTGCAGGAACGTGTTTTTGAACCGTTTTTCACCACAAAACCTGTAGGGTCTGGTACGGGGCTTGGGCTGGCCACCGCATATGGTGTGGTGCAGGCCCACGGCGGCAATGTTGTTGTAACCAATGCAAGCACGCTGGGGGGCGCCTGTTTTACCCTCCGCGTGCCATACAGAGCAGGAGAGGAGAGGCGCGGTGATAACGTTGCCTGACCTGAAACAGCGTCCCACCGTGCTTGTGGTGGATGATGAACCGGAAATTCTGGTTGCGCTGACAGACCTGCTAGAGGGAACCTACCACGTTCTTTCTGCTTCATCAGGAGAGCAGGGTTTGGCGTTGCTGCGTGCAAACCCGGATGTAGCGGTTATTATCTCGGACCAGCGCATGCCCGGCATGACGGGTGATGTCTTTTTGGCACAAACGCGTGATATTTCGGGTGCGGGTGCCATTTTGCTTACGGGATATGCCGATATCTCTGCCGTGGAAGCTGCGCTGAACCGCGGGCAGATTTCCTTTTTTGCGTACAAACCATGGGATGATGAAACACTTCTTTCCATGGTTGGGCAGGCAGCAGCACGCTATTTTCTGGAAAAAGAGCTGGAATGTGAGCAACTTTTGCTACGTGGATTGCTGGAAAACCTTCCCTTCGGGCTGGGGTTCAAGGACCAGAACGGTTGTTTTATCCGCCTGAACCAGCAAATGGCGCGAGAGTTCGGGCGCAGCGTTGCGGAATGTCTGGGCCAGAAAGAGGAAGATCTGGTAAACGGCCCGCGGCAGGAAAGCCTGGAAGAAGCACGTCAGGCGCTGGAAACATCTGGGCGCGATCAGCAGGTTTTGCAGCTTCCGGGGCCGGATGGGCAAAACCGCTGGCATGATCTTACCCGTGTGCGGCTTGATAGCCTGCTGAATGCGCCGGTACGTTCGGGTCTGTTATCTGATTATTCCATCCTGATTGATCGGGATGTAACAGATCTGCTGGGGTTGGAGCAGCGCTTGCGGCAAGCCCAGAAAATGCAGGCCATTGGCACATTGGCTGGCGGCATTGCGCATGATTTCAATAATCTGCTCACGGCCATTCAGGGTTCACTGGAACTGGTGCAGGATCTGGAACCCCCGCGTGATCCGGGGGTGTCACGCCTGTATCAGAACGCCATGGAGGCCGCTCGCCGTGGTGGCACACTTACGCGCAAACTGCTGGATTTCAGCCGCCCGCGCCATTTGGTGTGCCAGCGGGTAGAAGTGCAGGAGGTCATGCAAAACCTTCAGGGCTTTATGAAGCAGGGCAAGGTGCCGGAAGATATCCGCGATGCGCTGGATCCCGCCTTGGTGGAAGGCAGCGGGCGCTTTAGCAGCGTGCAGTTTGTGTTGCCCGATGAGCCTCTGCCGCCTGTATGGACAGACCCGGTGCAGCTTGAACTGGCGGTGTTCAGCCTGTGCATCAATGCCATAGATGCACAGCCGGAGGGAGGACGCACCAGTGTTTCCGTGCGGCAGGTGGCGCGACTGTTAGGCCGCCATGTGGGTAAGGACCATCCGGGCGCATGGGTGGTGGTGCAGGTTTCGGACAGAGGCGTGGGCATGACGGAGGAAATGCGCGCCCGTATTTTTGATCCGTTTTTTACCACCAAAGATATGGGGCAGGGCACAGGGTTGGGCCTGTCCATGATTTACGGCTTTATCAGCCATTGCGGTGGCGAGGTGCGGGTAGAAAGCACGCCGGGTGGGGGCACATCTGTAGAATTGTGGTTCCCGGCTATGGATGCGCAGTTTTCTGCTGCACTCCCTCCCATCTCCAGCACAGGCAATAGCACCAGCAATATACGCACGTTGGCTGCCACGCCGCAGGGCCGCGCTATTCTGGTTGTGGATGATGAGCCGGGCGTGCGGGCCGTAACAGCAGGCTTTTTGAGCCGCGCGGGGTATGAGGTTCTGGAATCTGCCAGTGGGGCAGAGGCCGTGGAAACTGTGCGTAACAGGCCAGATATCGCCCTTGTGGTGATGGATGTGATGATGCCCGGCATGAATGGGGGCGAAGCCGCACAACGTATTCATGCCGAACGGGCAGAACTGCCAGTGCTGTTTGTAACAGGCTATGCAGATCTCGGTATTCTGCCAGAGGGCGTGGCCGTGCTGCACAAACCGTACACGCGTGATGCGCTTTTAGGAGATGTGAAGGCTATGCTGGCTGCATAGGCCAACCCCTTGTTCTGGGCGGAATAAGGCTTATCTGAGGAAGATCATGCATACTTTTCACACAGCTTCCTCATCCCATGATCCCGTCGGCTGGCACGGGACAACCATTCTCTGCGTGCGGCGCGGGGCCGAAGTTGCCATGGCGGGCGATGGTCAGGTCACACTGGGCAGCACGGTTGTTAAGGGCAATGCCCGTAAGGTGCGCCGCATAGGCCCGCAGGATAATATTCTGGCGGGTTTTGCGGGGGCCACGGCAGATGCCTTTACCCTGCTTGAGCGGCTGGAAGCCAAGCTGGAACGCTACCCCAACCAGCTTGAGCGCGCCTGTGTGGAGCTGGCAAAGGATTGGCGGACAGACCGTTACCTGCGCCGGTTGGAAGCCATGATGGCCGTGGCAGATGCCGAACATTCCTTTACCCTCACAGGGAATGGCGATGTGCTGGAGCCAGAAGATGGCATTATCGCTATTGGGTCCGGCGGCAATTATGCTCTTTCTGCCGCCCGTGCCCTGCTGACGGTTGATGGGCTGGGGGCAGAGGAAATTGTGCGGCGGTCTATGAAGATTGCTGGTGATATCTGCGTTTACACCAATCATTCTGTCCGGGTGGAAACACTCAAGGCTGATACAGATCAGGAGAGCCGGTAATGGATGCTCCTAACTTTTCTCCGCGTGAAATTGTAAGCGAGCTGGACCGGTTTATTGTCGGTCAGCAGGATGCCAAGCGGGCCGTGGCCATTGCCATGCGCAACCGCTGGCGGCGTGCGCAGCTTTCTGAAGGCATGCGTGAAGAGGTTGTGCCCAAAAACATCCTCATGATCGGCCCTACCGGCTGCGGTAAAACGGAAATTGCCCGCAGGTTGGCCAAACTTGCGCAAGCCCCTTTCTTGAAGGTGGAAGCCACCAAGTTTACCGAAGTGGGGTACGTGGGCCGTGATGTAGACAGCATTGTGCGCGATCTGGTGGAAGTTTCCATCACCATGCTGAAAACATCTCGCCGCAAGGATGTTGAAGAAAAGGCCCAGCAGGCAGCGGAAGAACGTATTGTGGATGCGCTGGCGGGGGAAGGATCTTCGGCCGACACAAAAAGCAAATTCCGCAGCATGCTGCGCAGCGGCCAGCTTGAAGACAAGGAAATTGATATTGCCGTAACCGAGCAGCCCCCTGCCGGAAGCAGTGACATGCCCGGAGCCGTGCCGGGGCAGGCCATCAATGTAGGCGATATGATGAAAGCCTTCATGAATCGTGGCCCCAAGCAGAAAAAGCTCAAGGTTTCTGTGGCACGCGAATATCTGAAGCGCGAAGAAGCGGACCGCCTGCTGGATGGTGAGGCCCTTACGCGGGAAGCCGTAGCCAATGCGCAGGAAAATGGCATTGTCTTTTTAGATGAGATAGACAAGGT
This sequence comes from Acetobacter pomorum, assembly GCF_002738225.1. GTDB lineage: Bacteria > Pseudomonadota > Alphaproteobacteria > Acetobacterales > Acetobacteraceae > Acetobacter > Acetobacter pomorum. The sequence continues at coordinate 186,622 of NZ_PEBQ01000144.1, forward strand.
GTGTGCCCGTGCATCAGAAAGCGGTGCAAAAGGTGGTGATGTCTCCCGCGAAGGGGTGCAGCGTGACCTTCTGCCGCTGATTGAAGGCACAACCGTTTCCACCAAACATGGCCCGGTGAATACAGACCATATTCTGTTTATTGCCTCTGGCGCATTCCATTTGGCCAAGCCGTCTGACCTGTTGCCAGAACTTCAGGGGCGTTTGCCTATTCGGGTAGAATTACAGCCGCTCAGCCGTGAGGATTTGCGCCGTATTTTAACAGACCCGGAGCATTCTTTGCTCAAGCAATACATCGCGCTGATGGGCACAGAAGGCGTAACCCTGAACTTTACGGATGATGCCGTGGATGCGTTGGCCGAACTGGCAGCAGATATTAATGACCGCGTAGAAAATATTGGGGCACGGCGGCTTGCCACGGTGCTGGAAAGATTGTTGGAAGATGTCTCTTTCACGGCATCGGACCGGAAGGGCGAAACCGTGGAAGTAAATGCTGCAATGGTGCAGGAAAAAGTCGCGCCACTGGCGCGCAAGGGAGATCTGAGCAGGTTTATTCTGTAATGGAAGCACCATTTGTAACGCCGCAGGAAGATACGGCAGAAGAAGCTATTGAAGCCATCCGTGATGAGCTGGAAATCTTTGATGATTGGATGGAGCGGTATCAGTACATCATAGAAATGGGGCGCAAGCTGCCCCCATTCCCGAAAGAATGGTGTGATGATGCCCACCGCGTGCCTGGCTGTCAAAGCCAGGTATGGCTGGAAGAAAAGGAAGAGGACGGCAAACTGTATTTTGCAGGCCTGTCTGACGCCGCCATAGTGTGCGGGTTGGTGGCCTTGCTATTGCGCGTATATTCCGGCCGATCCAAGGAAGAAATTCAGGCAACAGACCCCAAGTTCCTGCGTGATCTGGGGCTTGTGCAGGCTCTTTCCACTAACCGAGGAAATGGGGTGGAAGCTATGGCGCGGGCTATTCGTTCCGTTGCGGCTTCTGCTGTGGCCTGAACTGAATGTGAATTGCGCCGCCTTTATAGAGGTGGTGCAATTTCAAATAAAAAACCGGCGTGCTGGAAAAATCCAGCCGCCGGTTTTTTTATGCCTGCTTTACAGAAAAGCGGGTGCCTGAAAAAATCAGGCGTTCCCTTTTTCTTTCAGCGCTTTCAAGATATCAGCAGGGCGCACGGGCAGATGCCGCATACGCACGCCAACAGCATTGAAAATGGCGTTGCCAATAGCTGGGGCAATGGTGGTGACACCCGGTTCACCAAGCCCCATGGGTTTTTCTGTGCTGGGCAGGAATTCAATATCCATATCCGGCACATCTGTAATACGCAGGGGCGTATAGGTGTTCAGGTTACGGTCACGCACGTTGCCGTTTTCAATTTCCGTGCCTTCAAACAGCGCCATGCTCAGGCCCCACAGTGCACCGCCTTCGGTCTGGGCCAAAGCGCCGTCCGGGTCAATAATCGTGCCGGCATCCAGCACCAGCCAGATTTTCTGGCAGGTTACAACGCCTGTTTCGCGGTCAACATGCACCTGTGCGGCACCTGCTGTCCATGTTGGCATGTTGCGTTCCTGTCCAAAGGTGGTGGCAATGCCAATGGCCGTATCTTTAGGCAGGCTAACTTTGCCGTAACCGCACTTTTCCACCAACTTTTTAAGCACATTGGCCTGACGGGATGCCCCACCAACAGAGTTGGGAGCACTGCCAGCATTACGGCCCTTGCAGGTTAGCAGCCCAAGGCGGAAATCAACTGGGTCTTTCCCATAATCATGGGCCAGTTCATCCAAAAAGCTTTCATGCGCCCAAGGTGTCCAGCCGGAACTGACCGAACGTAGCCAGCCGGGGCGGAAGGTGGCATCGGCCAGATCATTATCCAGCGCACGCACCAGAATGGGGCCAACATCGTACCAGTGGTCAGCGCCTGCAATGGCGAACTGATCGTATGGTTTGCCGTCTTCACCTTTTTCCATAAAGGCAGCAGCCATCACGCCTGTTGGCCAGCCGGCGGAAGCATGATGTTCCCACCCGTTAATGGAACCATCCTTGTTAACACCAGCGCGCACTGTTTGGATGGAGGGGGAACGGATGGAATCAAACAGCACGTCATCAGAACGGGTGAAGACGAGTTTAACAGGCTTGCCACCCAGCGCCTTGGAAATAAGCGCGGCGGGAACTGCGTAATCCCCGTTCAGGCGGCGGCCAAAGCCACCCCCCAGCAGGTAGCTGCGCATCACCACATCGGATTCAGGAACCTGAAGCGCTTTGGCAATAACGGGCAGGAACAGGGTCTGCCACTGGTTGCCGCAATGCACTTCCCACTTGCCTTCATGCTGGCGGGCAAGAGCGTTCATGGGTTCCAGCTGATAATGCAGCACGGAAGAGCACGTATAAGTGCGTTCCACTACCTTATCGGCTTTGCCCAGTGCCTCATCCACTCCGGCATCATTGAAGATGCGCGAACCGCCGGTTTTTTCGGCAATCTGCTTGCGGCCGTATTCAATAATGTCCTGTTCGGTCACGTTGGCGGTTTTACCCGGCGTCCACGTTACTTTCAGGGCATCTGTTGCGCGGATGGCAGCAGGGTAGGAGGAAGCCAGAACAGCTACCCAGCCCGGTACTGTGTTGGAGGGATCATCCAGCACAATGTAGCGGATATAGCCCTTAACCTTTTTGGCTTCTGTATCATCAACAGAAACCACTTTGGAGCCATACCGCGTGGGCGGCATTTTGGGGCGGGCATACACCATGCCTTCCAGCTTGGCATCAATGCCATAAATGGCCGTGCCATCTGTTTTAGATGGAATGTCCAGCGCTTTAACTTCACGCCCGATCAACCGATGTTCGGATGAGGGTTTTAGCGGCAGCTTGGCCATTTCATCTGGCGTAAAGGTGCGGGTGGGGTGCGCACGGCTTACAATTTCGCCGTAGGAAATGGAGCGCTTGCCCGCAATAACCTGCCCATTACGTGCAATACAGGCAGATGGCGCCACACCCAGCAAGCGTGCCCCTTCATCCACCATTACAGTGCGGGCTGCAGCCCCAGCCTGACGGAACTGATCCCACGTCATCCAGACAGACCAAGAACCACCTGTAACCATCAGGCCCCATTTGGGGTCTGTATCCACATAGGTGATCTTAACCTTGTCCCAGTCTGCTTCCATTTCATCGGCAATAATCCGGGCAAGGGCGGTGCCAACATGCTGGCCCATTTCTGCACGGATAACGTTTACGTTCACCCAGCCATCCGGTGCAATGGAGCACCAGATTGTGGGTTCAAACGCACCACCGGCGGGCAGATTGGCTGCGGCCTGCGGATAAACCTGCGCAGCATTACCCTGCCGTGCAAAGCCGAACATAAAGGCCGAGCCCATGGCCGTAAGCAGAAAACCGCGGCGTGTGGGCCCACGGCCAGCGGCCCGATCCTGCCGGGCTGCAATGCGTTCCAGCTTACCCATGAGATGCCTCCTCCTTCTGCATGGCGGCGGCTGCTTTCTTGATGGCCTTACGGATGCGCACATACGTCATGCAGCGGCACAGGCTGCCGCCCATAACACCATCAATCTGCTCATCCGTCGGGTCTGGATAATCTTTCAGAAGGCTAACAGCCTGCATGATCTGGCCGGACTGACAATAACCACACTGTGGAACCTGAATATCTTTCCAGGCTTCCTGCACAGGGTGTTTGCCTTCTGGGTGCAGGCCTTCAATGGTGGTCACATCAGCGCCTTCAATGGAGCTGATGGGCGTAATGCAGGAGCGGGTGGCACGGCCACCCACCAGTACGGTGCATGCACCGCACTGGCCTACGCCACAACCAAACTTTGTGCCTGTCTGGTCCAGATCATCACGCAGGGCCCACAACAGGGGGGTATCTTCTGGCACATCGACGGAAACGTCACGGCCATTGAGTTTGAACTTTATCATCTCTTGCTCCGTGTTCCGTCTTAGTGCGAAGAATTGACAGGAACTGGCTGGACGGTCTTGCGCACTTCGGCGGCCTTTTTCTCAAGGTTTGTCCACGGTGGCAGTGTGGTGCGGGTGCGGCGCAGATAAGCGGCAATGCGGGCCATATCCTTGTCGGACAACGCATTGTAGAAGCTGGGCATGGCCACGCCAGATTGCCCTTCTTCCGCCGTAAGCCCACGTAGCATGACTTGATACAGGTTTGTGGGTTCATCCAGCCACAATGCATTGTTCAGCGCCAGATCCGGGCGACCCAGAACAGGCGTGGGCGCTGCGTTGTAATGGCAGGCCGCACAGGCGCCCTGATACAGCTTTGCATCCGGGTCCACATTCGGGCCGATCAGATCGGTTTTGGATTCTTCCATGGCGCGGGCCAGTGCGGCCTTGTCGTTCTTTTCACGCTCGGCGGCATGGTCCACATCCGCAAAGTAATGCGCAATGGCGTGCACATCTTCTTCCGGCACGGTGGACAGGAAGCGATGCGGCACGGGGGACATAGGCCCGCCAGCCGGGCCGTGCAGCGGGGCTACACCAAACCGCAGATACTGGTACAGCTCATCTTCGGTCCATGTGGTGGGGGTTGGGTTGTGCTCGTTAAGGGCAGGCGCAATCCAGTTATCCACCACAGCACCTTCGTAGGCAGAGCCTTTCTTTTCGGCCCCCATAAGGTCACGCGGGGTATGGCACGCGCCGCAATGGGCATTGCCTTCGGCCAGATAGGCGCCGCGGTTCCACAACGCATCATGCCGAGGGTCGGGCTTGTACACGCCGGGGCGCAGATATAGCAGCTTCCAGCCTGCCTGAAGAATACGCAGGCTGAGCGGGAAGGGCAGCTCGTTCGGGCGGCGAGACATATGCACGGCCGGGCGTGTCATGATGTACGCATACAGGTCAGAAATATCCTGATCCGTCATCTTGGTGAAATGATCGTACGGGAAAGCCGGGATCAGATGCGCACCCTTGCGGGAAACACCAAGATGCATGGCGCGGCGGAAGGCCTCTTCCGACCAGGCGCCAATGCCCATTTCAACATCTGGTGTGATGTTGGAAGAATAGATGGCCCCAAATGGAGTATCCATTTTATAGTCACCGGCCAGTTCCGGGCCACCACCGTTATCTGTGCGGGTGTGACATTCTGCGCAATACCCTTCGGCCGCCACAATCCGCCCGCGCTCTATCTGCTCGGCAGAAAAGCTGGCGGGGTTTGGCCGCTCAATCGGGGCAATTGGTGGATACCATGCATAATATAAGAACCCGAGCCCCCCAAGGACCCCGGCCGCGGCTACTCCCGCTAGAAGACGTTTGATCACTCTACCCCCAATCCCGTGAAAAACGTACCATCTGGCGGGTGGCATGCAGACCAGCATGCCTTGAGCCGATGGATGAGCGTCTGAGGTTCGTTTCCTGATTCAGGACAATTCTTATCTGGATTTGCGATGTAAATAAACGCATAGGTTCCGCTGTATTGCAGCAGAATCTGAATAAGATTTATTTGCCCTGCGAGAATATTGCAGAAAAACAGGGAGTTTTGTCTTTATCTATATTTTTGCATATATAGTTAAGTGCTGCTTTTGCATGTATGCCATGCACTCAGTTCTTGAAAGAAATCATATTTCAGCGATGAAAGAGGCCACCGCACCCTCTGTCCTGCCCATTTTCGGGGCGTATGGACCACAGGATGCGGTGGCAAAAGGCATGAACGCCTAAGGCAGATTAGCCCATATGCTGGGCAAGGGTTTTGCGTGTACCCTGCGCGCGTATATTCTGGCGGAGTTTGACAACATCCGCACCAAATTCTGGATGATCTTTAAGGTTCCAGCCGGCAAAAACGGTCATCTGCAAACCTGCGGCCAGATCTTCCGCACGTGCCAGCGTCAGTTGCGCGGCGTTAAGTGCCGGTTCTGTAATGGTGTAAGGCTTGCCTGCATCTGTGGTGCCACGCAGATATTCCAAAAAACAGGCCGTGCCAAATGCCAGCCGCCAATGGTCACGCCCCGCACCCAAAACACCATTGACCGTATCGGTCAGGAAAACAGGTAGTTTGGAGCCGCTATCAGAAGCAATGCGCAAAAGCTGATCGCCCACAGCGGGGTTGCGGAAGCGATGCAGCACTAACTGGGCATACTGCGCCAGCGAGACACCGTGGGGTGGTGTAATGAAAGGTGAGGCATCTTCTGCCAGAAAACGTTCCAGATGCCCCAGTAGCAACGTATCTTCTATGGCATGCGGCACGGTGTCATACCCCATCAGCACACCGGGCAGGGCCAGCATGGAGTGGGAGGCATTGAGCATCCGCAGTTTCACCTGCTCATAAGGCCCAACATCATCTGTAAACTGTACGCCCACAGTTTCCAGTTCGGGCCGTCCATCGCAGAAATTATCTTCAATCACCCATTGGGTGAAGTCTTCTGCAAAAATGGGCATTTTGTCGGCAACGCCAGTTAAGGCATCCAGTCGTGTTATGTCGGCTTCGCCAACAGAAGGTGTAATCCGATCCACCATGCTGGAGGGGAAGGAAACATTTTCTTGCATCCATGCGCCCAAAATAGGGTCACGCGCTGTAGCATAGGTGCAGAAAGCCATGCGGGCGACCTTGCCATTATGGCGCAGATTATCGCAGCTGAGCACTGTAAAGGGGCCGGTGCCGCTTTCACGCCGCTGGCGCAGGGCCTCACATACCAGACCAAAAGCTGTTTCAGGCACATCCCGCGCAAGATCTGCTTTAATATCAGGATGATCCAGCATAAAGTTGCCTTTGGCATCCAGATAGTAGCCACCTTCTGTAATGGTGAGGGTAACAATTTTAATATCTGGGTCTGTCAGGCGCTTGATAGCGGCGGCACGATCTTTGGCGGCATGTATATATTCTTTAATGCTGCCGATAACGCTGCTTTCATGAGAACCATCGGGCGCAAAGGTGGTCAGGGTATATAAATTATCCTGTTCCGCCATAATGGCCGCACGTTTGTCCTCCCGTGCGGAATTGCGCAGGCCTATGCCAACAATGGCCCAGCCTTGCTGGCCCGCGCGTTCCAGCACCTTGTTGATATACATGGCCTGATGGGCGCGATGGAAGTTGCCCACGCCAAGATGTGCAATGCCTGCCGTGGTTTTCTGCCGATCATAGCGCGGCGTGGTGACCTGAACAGGAAGCTGGTGCAGTGTGGCGTTGGAAAGAGGAATCATGAAAGCCGTGTACCTCGCTTAAAAATATCTGTTGGGGAATAATGTTGCACAAAACGCAGCATAAGCAAGAAAGCTGCGCATGTGAGGCTTGAAAGTGATGGGGCTTTCCGTTAAGGGAGCGCATTCGCACACGCGTCCGGGCTTGTAGGGCATGCCCGGCCGTGGTTGGTTGCCTTAATAATTTAAGGTAACATTATCCAGATTTGTTCAGGAGTGTTGAAATGCCCAAGATGAAGACCAAGTCGTCGGTCAAAAAGCGGTTTAAAATCACCGCAACCGGCAAGGTGCTCTCTGGTCCGTGCGGTAAGCGCCACGGCCTTATCAAGCGCCCCCAGAAAATGAAGCGCTCCGCACGCGGCACGCAGACCATGACCCCGCAGGACGGCCGTACCGTCAAGCAGTGGGCCCCCTACGGGCTATAAGGAGCATCTGATTCATGGCACGTGTAAAACGGGGTGTGACCACCCTTGCTCGTCATAAAAAAGTTCTGGAACTGGCCAAGGGTTATCGCGGCCGCTCCTCCACCAACTATCGCATTGCGCTCGAACGTGTTGAAAAGGCACTGCGCTATGCTTACCGTGACCGCCGCAACAAAAAGCGTGAATTCCGCGCTCTGTGGATTCAGCGTATCAACGCTGCGGTGCGCGAACATGGCCTGACCTACAGCCGTTTCATCAACGGTCTGGACAAGGCTGGTATCGAAATCGACCGTAAGGTGCTGGCCGCCATTGCGTTTGATGATGCCGCAACCTTTGCTGAAATCGTAAAGAAGGCTCAGGCTGCTCTGGCTGCCTGATCTGCCTGTCTGATACGATAAGGTTGAAGAAAAGGCCGTCCCACGTGGGCGGCCTTTTTGCTTGGTGCCGGGGAGGGAAGATGTGGTCTTCCCTCTTGGGGCTTTTCTCCCGCTGCGAGAGATTGTATCCGCCCGGTAAGCATTTTCTCCTCGCGTGAGGTTTCATGAGCAACGATCTTGAGATTCTGCGGCAGGAAGTCCTGTCCGAACTGGCTGGCGCCACAGACCTAAAAGCATGGGATGCCGTGCGTGTTAGCACACTGGGAAAATCCGGCAGGCTGACGGCCTTGCTCAAGGCGCTGGGGAAAATGCAGCCCGATGAACGCAAAGCCCGCGGCGTGGCGCTGAACCGCCTGCGTGATGAACTGACCCGTGCGATTGAAGCCCGCGGCAAGGAACTGGAAGCCGCAGCACTGGAAGCCCGTCTGGTTGCCGAGCGGGTGGATGTTACCCTACCCCCGCCACCTGTAGAGCGTGGCTACCTGCACCCCATCAGCCGCACGATTGAAGAAATGACCGCCATTTTTGGCGCCATGGGCTTTAAGGTGGCAGAAGGGCCGGATATCGAAACTGACTGGCACAATTTCTCCGCCCTCAACACGCCCGCTCATCATCCTGCCCGCACGGATCATGATACGTTTTATCTGCCGCCACAGCCGGGGCTGGACGTTACGCGCGTGCTACGTACCCAGACATCTGGCGTGCAAATCCGTACCATGCTGGCGCAAAAGCCGCCTATCCGCGTGATTGTGCCGGGCCGCACTTATCGGGCGGATCATGATGCCACGCATTCCCCCATGTTCCATCAGTGCGAAGGCCTCGTTGTGGGCAAGGGCATTACACTGGGGCACCTTAAGGGCTGCCTAATTGAATTTTTGCGGGCGTTCTTTGGCAAGCCAGACCTGCCGGTGCGCTTCCGGTCTTCCTACTTTCCGTTTACCGAGCCTTCTCTGGAAGTGGATATTGGCTGGTCGCGCAAAACCGGTGAGATTGGAGGCGGGGAAGACTGGCTGGAAGTGCTGGGGGCAGGCATGATTCACGCCCGCGTGCTGGCTAACTGTGGGCTGGACCCGCGTGAATGGCAGGGCTTTGCCTTTGGTATGGGCATTGAGCGGCTGGCCATGCTGAAGAACGGTATTCCCGATCTGCGTTCGTTTTATGAAAGTGATATCCGCTGGCTGCGCTATTATGGGTCAGACCCACTTGCGCCCGCGCTACTGCATGAGGGGGTGTGAGGAATGAAGTTCACGCTATCTTGGTTGTATGACCATCTGGATACACAGGCCACGCTGGAAGAAATCTGCGCAAAGCTGAACCAGATCGGGCTTGAGGTTGAAAGCGTTGAAAACCGCGGTGCGGCAATTGAGCCATTTTTAACCGCGCGTATTCTGGATGCCCAGCCACACCCCAATGCAGACCGCCTTCAGGTTTGTCGGGTAGATGCAGGCCCCGGTTTTCAGGATGTGCAGGTGGTGTGCGGTGCCCCCAATGCCCGTAAGGGGCTGGCCGTTATTTTTGCGCCACCGGGCACTTATGTGCCGGGGCTGGATATTACCATCAAGGCAGGCAAAATCCGTGGTGAAGCCAGCGGCGGCATGCTGTGTTCCCTGCGTGAGTTGGGCCTTGGTGAGGAAAGCAACGGCATTGCCGAACTGCCCGAAGATACACTTCCCGGCCAGTCCTATGCTGATTTTGCGGGCCTTGATGATGTGGTGATTGACATTGCCATTACCCCCAACCGGGGCGATGCGCTGGGTGTGCGCGGCATTGCGCGGGATCTGGCCGCTGCCGGGCTGGGCACGTTGCGCCCGTGGCTGGCAGAAACGGTGGAAGGCAAGTTTGATTCCCCCGTGGTGTGGGATATTTCCTACCCGGAAGCCTGCCCCTGGGTGCTGGGCCGCACTATTCGTGGTGTAAAGAATGGCCCCAGCCCGGAATGGCTCCAGCGCAAGCTGGAAAGCATTGGCCTGCGCCCGATTTCTGCACTGGTGGATATTACCAACTATTTCTGTTTCGACCTCGGCCGCCCGCTGCATGTGTTTGATGCGGCTAAAATTGCCGGTAGCAAGCTGACTCTCTGCCGCGGTGCGGGGGAAAAGTTCCGTGCGCTGGATGGGCAGGATTATACTGTTGGCACTGAAGATTGCGTCATTGCAGATCAGGCGGGCGTGCAGTCTCTGGCCGGGATTATGGGCGGTGAGGCCACAGGTGCCACGGCAGAAACCATAGATGTGTTTGTGGAATGCGCACTGTTTGACCCCGTGAAAATTGCCCTGAGTGCCCGCCGCGTCGGCGTTTCCTCAGATTCCAGCTATCGGTTTGAGCGTGGGGTAGATCCTGCTCTGCCCGTTTCGGCTTTGGAAGCTGCAACACGCCTGATTATTGATCTGTGCGGTGGTGAGGCCAGTGAGGTTGTTTCTGCTGGGGCGCAGCCTGCATGGCAGCGTGATGCCACGTTGCGTTTTGCCCGCCTGCGCGATCTGGGTGGGTTGGACGTGCCTGCCGATGAAAGTGTGGATCTGCTGGAAAAGCTGGGTTTTGAGGTGCAGGACCGTGATGATGCGCAGGTGCGTGTCAGCGTGCCCTCATGGCGCAATGATATCGCTCAAAAGCCTGTTCTGGCACAGGGCGAAGGCATACCGGCTGATGTTGCGGCGAAGGCTGCGGAAGGTGTTGCCGCCATAGAATCAGAAAGTGACCTGGTGGAGGAAGTGCTACGCCTGAAAGGGCTGGATGCTGTACCTGCAGTGCCGCTGCCATCTGTGGTGGTTGTGCCCGAAGCAGCACTCACACCTCGGCAGGCGCGTTTGGCATTGGCACGACGTTTTCTGGCTGCACGCGGGCTAACAGAAACAGTTGGTTTCTCCTTTGTCTCGCACGAGGAAGCTGAACGGTTTGGTGGCGCGCCGGAATCTCTGCGTCTGCTTAACCCCATTGCATCTGATCTGGACCAGATGCGCCCCACACCCATGATCAACCTGTTGGCTGCGGTTAAGCACAACAGCGCACGTGGCTGGGGTGATCTGGGGCTGTTTGAAGTTGGCCCGGCGTTTGCAGAAAACGGCCAGCAGCCAGTGGTGGCTGGTGTGCGCTCTGGCCATACACCGCGTTATCCGGGGCAGGCGGGGCAGCCTGTTTCTCTCTGGGCGGCCAAGGCCGATGCGCTGGAACTGCTGCAAGAGCTTGGCGTAAACCCGGATGCACTCTCCACCACCACAGATGCACCGGGCTGGTACCACCCCGGCCGTTCTGGCGTGCTGCGGCAGGGGCCTAAAAACGTTTTGGCCTATTTTGGTGAATTGCATCCATCTCTGCTTCAGGCCGAAGGCATTGATGTGCCGGTTGTGGGGTTTGAGCTGATGCCGGATGTGGTGCCAGACCCCAAGCGTAAAAAGAAAGCCGCGCCGCGTCTTTCTGCGTTCCAGCCTGTGCGGCGTGATTTTGCATTTGTTGTGGCGCGTGATGTGCCGGGTGAAAAACTGTTGCGGGCCGTGCGGGGGGCAGAGCGCCAGCTTGTGGCGGATGTAAGCCTGTTTGATGTGTATGAAGGCCCGCATGTGCCAGAAGGGCATCGCTCCATCGGTGTGGAAGTGACCCTCCAACCCATGGATAAGAGCCTGACAGATGCAGAACTTGAGGCTGTATCTGAAAAAATTGTTGCCGCTGTTAGCAAGGCAACAGGCGCAACCCTGCGTTAAGTAGCAAGGAGCAGGGCTGTATGAAGGAAAAGCGCATCATGGCAGGCAGGGCTGAAAACATGGGTTGGAAAAAAACTGTTTTCCTGTCTGCCTTGTTGTGTGGCTTGGCGGGCGCTGTTTTGCCACAGGCACGGGCCGAGCAGATTACAGGGGCCGGGTCCAGCTTTGCCGCGCCCTTGTATCAGTCATGGTCAGCACATTCTGCGGCGCAAACCGGTGTGCAGCTTAATTATCAGACCATTGGCTCCGGCGCCGGGCAGAACCAGGTTCTGGCTGGTACAGTGGACTTTGGGGCGTCTGATGCTCCTATGTCTCATACGCGGCTGGAAGAGGGGCACCTGCTCCAGTTTCCTACCGCTATTGGGGGCATTGTTGTTACCGCCAATGTGCCCGGGGTGCCAGAAGGGGGTTTGCGCCTTACCGGCCCAGTTCTGGCCGCCATTTATGATGGATCCATCACACAATGGAATGACCCGCGCATTGCGGCACTCAATCCGGGTGTAACATTGCCAGATCTCCCCGTGGCTCCTCTGCACCGGGCAGATGGATCTGGTACAACCTATGTGTTTACAGAATATCTCGCACGGGTTTCCCCCACATGGGAAAAACAGGTAGGGCGCGGCACATCCGTTGCATGGCCTATGGGAGCTGGCGCACGTGGGAATGATGGCATTGCCGCCTACGTTAAAAATACAGAAGGCAGCGTAGGGTATGTTGAATATGCCTATGCTGAGCGGAACCATCTTTCCACGGTTGTTTTGCAAAACCGGGCAGGGGAATTTGTTGTGCCGTCTGTAACCAGCTTTATGCGTGCAGCAGAAAATGCCACGTGGGACCAGACAGACATGACAGCCTCATTATGCGATGCAGATGGAGCCGGAAGCTGGCCAATTGTAACCACCACATATGTGTTGGTGCCGCGTGAGGAAAATGAGGCAAACCACGGAAAAGCCGTAAGAACTTTTTTCCGGTGGGGGCTGACAGAAGGTGAGGATGCCAGCAAGGAGCTGGACTACGTGCCGCTGCCGGTTGTGGTGCGGGATGCAGTTTTGGAACGGCTGAAATAAACCCATATTCGGTTCATCCCGTTCATTCCATTTTCATTCTGCGGTTGTCCCACGTTTCATCCACAGATTCTGTGGATAACGTACCCGATAAGAGACGTTATTGCACCCATGCCTGAGAGAACAAAAGCTGGTTTACGGTTGTAAACAGCAGGTTTTTCAGGCGTGGGGATGTTAAAATCACGGCATCTTTTTCAATGGCCGGGGCTACGGGGGCCTGTTCCATCACCAGCCTGTCTGCTTCCTGCCACAGGGCGTTCTGTGCCTGGACAGGCAGGCTTACATCCGTTTTGGCTTTATCCATCAGGCTTTGCACATCATGATTGCAAAAGCCGGGAATATTGATGGAACTGTCTGAACCGGGATGAATATTTTCACACCCCAACAGGGCATCCAGAAAATTGGAGGCAGAGGGATAATCGGCAGACCATGATGCCACGCCAATCTGCACGTGGTTATCCGAGTTCTGCATGTAAGAAAAAGCCAGCGCACTGCTCAGCGGGCGCAGATTGGCATGGTAACCAAGATTTTGCAGCATATCCCGCACCCATGTTCCCATCGCCAGATCCACACTGGTATTGGCGGCAATTACGGTAACTTTCTGGCCGTATGTTCCGCTTTCACGCACCAGATTACGGGCTTTTTCCATGTCCACTCCACGCCACATGGGCGCGGGAGATTGGGGAGAGGCATCTTTGGTATAAAAACATTGTGTGGAGGATGCCGGCAAAGTGGAAGGCAGCATTCCACATAACGGACGGGCAATACCGGGGCCACCATATAAAATGGTCATGGCCTTGCGGTTAAGTGCGTAATTTACGGCCTGCCGCGCCTTGAGGGAAGAAAAAGGGGCCTCACGCATGTTCATGGGCAGAAAATACATGGCCGGGTGCCGTAATACATGTGTCTGGCTTGCAAAACGGCTGCCGAGTTCTCCCAGCCGGTCTAGTGGAATGGGGTCTGCCATCCAGTCATACTGCCCATTTTCCACAGCCGTTACAGCGGCTTCGTCAGGAATGCCAAAAGTGTATTCTATCCGATCAGGATAACCAGAAGGCTGGGCCTGTGCGTTCCATTCCTTGAAATACGGGTTGCGTTCCAGCTTTAAAAGTCGGTTTGGGTCATATGCTGTCAATTGGTAGGGGCCGGTGCCTGGCAGGGGCACGTTACCGGTATCATGGTCGGGCGTATTGGCTGGCAGAATAACGGCATGTGTAAAGGCCAGCTTATGTAAAAATTCCGTATCCGGTGTTGTCAGGTGGAAGGTAATGCTGCGTGTGGCAGGGTTTGCCACAACACCTTCAAGCTTGCAGCTTGCAGGTGCGCGCAGGCAGGCATCTGCTCCTTTGATGGCCCCATAAAAAGCGCCAGCGGTTGGGCTGCCCACACGGAAAATCCTGCGGAATGAGGCCACAACATCCGCGGTTGTAACAGGCTGACCATTAGAGAAAGTAATGCCTTCACGCAGGTGAAAGGTATAGGTTAGCCCACCATCTTCAGGCTGCGGAAGCTGCTCTGCCAGATCCGGCACAACCTCTGCCCCGGCCAAACCATCTGCTTTGCGGAAGGTTGTTAAGCCATCATACACACCGGCAAACAGATTGATGTATTTGCCGGTGTAATTGATCTGTGGATCCAATGTGCCGCCAGAGGATGCGGCAACCAACCGCAGAGTGCCCCCTATGTGTGGGTGTGGCGGCACAAGTGGAGTATCAGACGCATGAGCTGCCATACCTGCTTTTGTGGTGCTGGCAGCAAGCAGAACACAAAAGCAGGCAAAGCGCACCAATCTGCCTGATTTACTGGCCAGAACTCTGCTCCAAAGCCGCTTCGGGGGAAGATGATGTCATGAGCGTGCTCAGGTTTTTGTAAAGGGATGACACCATCATTATACCCACAATTATTGTGGCGATAACAATGCAGATTCGTACGAATTTACTGGTCATAACGCATGGCACCGCCGCCATAGTTGGTGGTGGAGTGCTTATACGGGTTGGTGCCCTGCTGCGGGGTAAGAGGGGGGCGATACCAACCCGGAGCCGCGCGCCCATGGTTGGAATTAGGGTGATAATAATGCCGGTGCGGCTCATGCCCACAGGCAGCAAGGCCAAACCCGGCCAGCAACAAAAGGGCGACCTTGTGAGCGCGCCGCACTGAAGAAAACTGTCTCATCATAATATCTCCAACATAGCGCTGTTTGGCGCCGCGCGCCAAGACTAAAGCGGTAGGTGCTCAATATGTGGCGTGCAAGCCATGTACCGCCACATAATGGGTGGAAAATGAGGGAATAATGAGGCCATGCCTCTGGGGAATATGGTGGGGAAAGGGTATGCCATGTTAGGGGTAACGCATATAAGGTGCGCAGGCTGCCATTTCCTTGCCTTATCATGATGATAACGGCAGGCGCAGTGTGGATGTTGGTGTTGGAAATAGGGAATAGCGTGGCATGGCGGTAACGGGTTTGGCAGCGGTACTGCTTGTTATTGCACTGCTTTTGGTGGTGGTTAGCACCGTGCAGCCCATTGCGCGCAAGCTGGAACTGTCTGAAACGGTTCTGCTGGCCATTGTGGGTATTATCATTGGTTCTCTGGCAGATGTTGTCTTGCGCAGCACCCACAGCACGGCCCTTAATGGCATTGCAGAAGCACTGCTTGATTTCCCGCTGAATAGTGAAGAGTTTCTACTTATCTTTTTGCCTGCGCTGGTGTTTCAGGGCGCGCTGGCCATAGATGTGCGCCGCCTCGCGCATGAAACAGGCACTGTTTTGCTGCTGGCTGTGGTGGCCGTGGTGATTGCCACAGCTACTATTGGCTTTGCGCTATACCCATTTGCCCAGATGCCGCTGGTGGTCTGCCTGCTGCTTGGCTCTATTGTGGCCACCACGGATCCGTCCGCCGTGGCGGGTATTTTCCGTGATATTGGTGCTGCAACACGCCTGACCCGGCTTGTGGAAGGTGAGGCGCTGCTGAACGATGCCGCCGCCATTTCCATCTTTTCCATCCTTTTGCCGTCTGTCACGCTGCACAAGGCCATCCATCTGGGTGATGCGCTCATCTCGTTTGTGGTTTCCTTTGTGGGGGCGCTGATTGTCGGGGTGGTTGTTGGGCGGCTGACATTGGTCATGATGTCTGCCATTGCCAGTTCGGCGGCGGAAATTACGCTTACTGTCGCGCTGCCTTACGTTGTGTACATCCTTTCAGATGAAATTCTGGGGGTTTCCGGGGTGGTGGCCACAGCGGCAGCCGGGCTTACGCTCTCTGTTTACGGGCCTTCCACCATTCGGCCGCAAACGTGGTTGTTTCTCAATCAGCTTTGGCAACAGTTGGTGTTCTGGGCGGGGTCCTTGGTGTTTGTGCTGGCCTCCATGCTGGTGCCGCGCCTGCTGGTGGGCATGACCCGGTGGGACTGGGTGCTTATTCTTATTGCCAGCGTGGCTGGTTTGGTGGCGCGTGCAGCCGTGGTGTTTGGCATGTTGCCTTTATTGGCATGGACACGCCTTTCTCCCCCCGTGCCAACACCGTTCAAGGTAACAATGGTGTGGGGTGGTTTGCGCGGGGCCATTACGTTGGCGCTGGCCTTGGCTGTTACGGAAAACGAGCATGTTTCCACTCCTGTTGCGCATTTTATCGGGATTATTGCCACCGGGTTTGTGCTGATCACGCTGCTGGTTAACGGCACCACGCTGCGGTCTCTTGTGCTGTTTCTCAAGCTGGACCGGCTTTCCCCCATTGATGAGGCCATGCGCCATCAGGTGCTCAGCATTGGGCTGGGCAATGTCTGTAATCGCGCCAAGGAATTGGGGGATGAGCTTGGTTTTAGCGCAGATGCCACACGCTCGGTTGTGGATCATCTGGCGCGCCGTGCGGAGGAAGAGCAGGCCGCTAACGAGTTTGACCGTGCGCTCTCCGATATCCAGCGCGTTAATCTGGCGCTGATTACCATAGCCAGTCAGGAACGCTCCATGCTGTTGGACCTGTTCCGCATGCAAGGGCTTTCCCGCCGGGTGATGGAAACGCTGTTGCGGTCTTCTGAAGCAGCTATTGATGGTGCACGGTTGGAAGGGCGTTTGGGGTATGTGCGGGCATTGCGCAAGCGGCTGAGCCCCTCTCTACGCTTCAAACTTGCGCAGTGGGTGCATAATCATTTGCGTCTGGATCGGCCGCTGATGTTGTGCATGGCGGAACGGTTTGAAATGCTAATGGTGGCGCATTTTATTTCCATCTCGCTCACACGCTTCATGCACGAACGGCTGGAACCCACGCTGGGGAGCCGTATTGGAGAAATTGTGGCCGAGGTGCTCTCTCGCCAGCGCAAGTTGCTGGATGAGGCACTGGAAACCCTGCGGCTGCATTATCATGGCTATGCCGAGGCGCTGGAAAACCGCATTTTCCGCCAGATAGCCCTGCGTCTGGAAAGCGAGGAATATACCACTCTGCTGGCAGAATCCTTGATCAGTGATGAGCTGAGCCGGGAACTGCTCAAAGAGCTGGAACGCCGCAGGCATCGTCTGGTCAAGCGGATGAGCTTTGATTTGCGCAGTGGTATAGAAGACCGGCTAAAACATGCCGCCATCTTCAAGGGGCTGCCCGGGGCGGAACTGCATGATCTGGCCACCACAACATCTCTGCGCTTTGTGGCTCCGCAGGAGGTTATTTGCCGAAAAGGGCGCAAAATGCGCGCTATCTATTTTATCAGTGCCGGTCTGGCAGAAAGCCACGTGGCCGGGGCAGATGTGCTGTATGGCGCGGGGGATCTGATAGGCGCGCAGGAAGCTCTGCATAACTGGCGGTGCCCCGGCACCATTCGTGCCGTGCAGTTTGGGCATTTCATGGTCATTACAGCCAGCCGCTTCAAACGTCTGATAGAAGATTACCCCATAGTGCTGGAAAATATTCAGGGCATTTTGCGTAAGCGGGAAGCAGGAGAGCGGCCAATAGCTCTTTTGCCGGGGGCTAATCGGAAGGTGGAGGATGATGCCGGTAAGGATGCGCTTATGCTACTGGCCCCAAAAGAGGATGCACCACCACCGCCGGATGAAACAAAATAGTTCTGGCATGTAGATATAAAAAATGGCGTGGACCTGTAAGCTCCACGCCATTTTTATATTTGTGTTGTAAAATTTACAGGCGGGTAATGGGTGGGGGCACAGAGTTGCTCTGGCGCAGGGCCAAGCCAATTTGTAGCCAGCTTATGCCACTTACAATCAGTTCTGCGCCCACAAACGTGCCAATCAGCCACAGGCCAGACCACGGCAGGGTGAAGTAAAGACACAGGCCCACCAGCAGGCTGATAAGCCCACTGCCCAGAATAATGCCCCAGCCGGGCATGCCGCGTGCTTGCAGGGCCAGAACACAGCGCAGTACCCCCACAACCACAAAGCAGGCAGATACAAAAATGGTAATGGCCACAGAACCGGTGGCAGGTTCTTTTATAAGAAGGTAGCCACCAGCTGCATAAAGCAGCCCGCACAACAGGGAGAACATAAAGCCGCCCCAATCCCGCACGGCAAAAGCATGCACCAGCTGCATAATGCCCGCCACAATGAGCAGCGCGCCAATAAAGATGGTACTGGCAAGGGTAACGGAAACAGCATCAATACAGGCAATAAAACCCAATATGATCAGGGCGAGGCCCAACCCCACAAATAGCCCCCATTTTTTGGCAAATGGCATGCTAAGCAATCCTTTCTGTTCAATTTTGTGTTCCAATGTTCACGACTATGCACTGCAGAATAGAAGAAAGCGCAATGGAAAAAGTTGACACTGCGCCCGGGGTTTCGTAATTCCTGCCTCCATTGCCGGGAATGTGGACAAATCGGCCAGTAGGGGAACATGCCCCGCTGGTAATACGGTTTGCGCCCGCTCCGATCCGTGGTGGACGGAGACTACCGGTGTAACGACGGACATCCGCCCGATGTTCCGCCTGTTAAGAGAGAAGAGCGCACTATGAGCAAGCGCCTTGAGAGCAAGTATAAAATTAACCGTCGCCTTGGTGTAAACCTGTGGGGTCGCGCCAAATCTCCGGTTAACCGTCGCGAATATGGTCCGGGCCAGCATGGCCAGCGCCGTAAGGGCAAGCCGTCTGACTTTTCCGTTCAGCTGATGGCCAAGCAGAAGCTGAAGGGTTACTACGGCAACATTACAGAAAAGCAGTTCCGCCGCTATTATCAGGAAGCCGTGCGCCGCAAGGGTGATACGTCTGAAAACCTGATCAACCTGCTGGAACGCCGCCTGGATGCCGTTGTGTACCGCATGAAGTTTGCGATCACGCCGTTCGCTTCCCGTCAGTTCATCAGCCACGGCCACATTCTGGTTAACGGCAAGAAGATGAACATTCCTTCCTACCTCGTGAAGGATGGTGACGTTATCGAAGTGCGTGAAAAGTCCAAGCAGCTGGCTATTGTTCTGGATGCCGCACAGTCTTCCGAACGCGATGTGCCGGAATACATGGAAGTGGATCATCGCCAGATGAAGGGCACGTATCTGCGTGGCCCGCAGCTTTCCGATGTGCCGTATCCGGTGCAGATGGAACCGAATCTGGTGGTTGAATACTACTCCCGCTAATCGGCGGTTAGGTTCGTTTTATGCCGCGCCGGGTGGAGGGGTTTCCCTTCATCCGGCGTTTGCCGTTTTTACTCATGTTTGTTTCGGAACAGAGCCCTTATGTCTGATACCGCATCCGCCCCGCTTAGCAGTGACATTACCCGCCGCCGGACCTTTGCTATTATCTCGCACCCGGATGCCGGTAAAACCACGCTGACAGAACGGATATTGAGGGCAGGTGGGGCTATTCAGATGGCGGGCAACGTGCGCGCCAAGGGTGAACGCCGCCGCACACGGTCTGACTGGATGGGCATTGAGCGGGACCGTGGGATTTCCGTTGTCAGCTCGGTCATGACGTTCGATTACGGCGGCTGCGTGTTCAACCTGCTTGATACGCCCGGACATGAAGACTTTTCCGAAGATACTTATCGTACCCTAACAGCCGTTGATTCCGCCGTCATGGTGATTGACGCCGCCAAGGGTATTGAAGACCGCACACGCAAACTGTTTGAGATTTGCCGCCTGCGCGATATTCCGATTGTTACCTTCATCAACAAGATGGACCGTGAGGCGCAGGATCCGTTTGCCCTGCTGGATGAAATTGCATCATCCCTCGCGCTGGATACATCACCCGCCACATGGCCGGTTGGGCGTGCGGCCACGTTTGTTGGTACGTACGATATTCTCACCAAAAAGCTGCACACAACGGTTGAGCTACCGGAAAATGATGCCCGCCTTGTGCAGATGCGTGAGGAGCTGGAACTGGTGGAAGCCGCGCTGCCAGAGTTTGATAAAGAATCCTTCGATGCCGGGCACCTTACCCCCGTATTTTTCGGGAGTGCCATCAAGGAAATCGGGGTGACCGATCTGCTAGATGCACTGGTGGCCTTCGGCCCGCCACCGCGTGACCAGGCCGCAGAAACCCGCGTGGTAAAGGCCACGGAGCCAAACATGACGGCGCTCGTGTTCAAGATTCAAGCGAATATGGACCCCAACCACCGTGACCGTATTGCCTTTGCCCGTATCTGTTCTGGCAAGCTCAGCCGCGGTATGCGCCTGAAGCACACGCGTACGGGCAAAAGCTTTGCCGTGCATACGCCGCAGTTCTTTTTTGCGCAGGACCGGCATCTGGCGGAAGAAGCCTTTGCAGGTGATGTGGTGGGTATTCCCAACCACGGCACCTTGCGTATTGGCGATACACTGACGGAAGGTGAAGATATCCAGTTTACCGGCGTGCCACACTTTGCCCCGGAAATCCTGCGCCGTGTACGGCTGGATGATGCCATGAAGGCCAAAAAGCTCAAACAGGCGCTGGTGCAGTTGGCAGAAGAAGGCGTGGTGCAGCTATTTCGCCCGCAAGATGGTGCGCAACCCATTGTTGGGGTGGTGGGTACCTTGCAGCTTGATGTGTTGCAATCTCGCCTGAAAGCAGAATACGGCGTGGCCATTGGCTTTGATTCCACACCTTATTCTCTGGCACGCTGGATTACCGGCCCGCGTGAGAAAATTGAGGCTTTTGCCGCAGCACATCGCTCCGCTATGGCGGATGATCTGGATGATGATCCGGTATTTCTGGCTACCTCAGCGTTTATGATGCGCCGTACAGAAGAGCAGAATCCAGATATCAGTTTTCATGATATCAAACAGATTGGCATAGAAATTAAATAAGCAATGTATTTGCCGCGTATTACAAAATGCGCGGCATTCTGCCTTTTGCTTCATGCTGTAAAAGATACTGGCTGGTGGGCAAAATGGCGTTTTGTGCCATCCATGTTGCTATGTTCTGGGCAGGCACACAAGCCAGTTGGTCATATTCCCTGTTAGCATGGTGTTCCCAGCTTTCTTTTACGTTTTTAAAGGAAAGCGGGGTTTTGATCATAAGCCCAATATCCAGCACGCGGGTTTTGGGGTGCCTCACCGCCATAATTGGGCGGCTGACCTGGAGACTTTGTGCATCCAGCCCCAGTTCTTCCTTGGCTTCGGCCAGAATCTGCTCGGCCAGATGCACACTCTGTGTGTTTGTGCGTTTTTCAATGCTGCCAGCAGGTGGGCTTTGCCAGAAATTTCCCTGATAGATGGATGAAGGGTGACGCCGGCCCAGCACATATCCTTCTGGCGTGCGCAACAGCCCCACAACAGCCAGAGGTTGCAGGCGCAGATACGCAAAAAGTGCAGGATTCTTCATTTGCGCAAAGACGCGGCGATATTCTGTCCAGTAGCCTTTAATAGCTGTGCGCGTTACGCGGGAAGCTGAAAACACACAGCCATTAAACAGAGCCGGCGTGGCCTTACAGGCTTGTTGCCATAGGCGCG
Source organism: Acetobacter pomorum (assembly GCF_002738225.1). Lineage (GTDB taxonomy): Bacteria > Pseudomonadota > Alphaproteobacteria > Acetobacterales > Acetobacteraceae > Acetobacter > Acetobacter pomorum. The sequence continues at coordinate 208,185 of NZ_PEBQ01000144.1, forward strand.
TGATTTCCTGCTCAATATCAGCCGAAACCGCCGGAGGTGGTGGTTCCACATCAATGCGGAAGCAATCAGAAAGGGGCAGGGCAGGCCACAGGCCACCAAAAGAACGGGTCATGCCTTACCCTAATGCGATGTATGGCCAAAAGAAAAGGGAGCCATAAGGCTCCCTCTCCATCGCAATCGGTTTTTGAACAGCCGGAATGCAAAGTATCAGGCAACAGCCTGTTTCAGAGCTGCCGTCAGATCCTTTGTGGAGGCATTGCCGCCCAGATCCTTCGTGCGCACCGTACCGTTGGTGATAACCTTTTTGATACCGGCATCAATACGGTCAGCCAGATCATTCCGGTTTACATGGCGCAGCATCATAACGGCTGCCAGCAGCAGAGCCAGCGGGTTGGCAATGCCTTTGCCTGCGATATCAGGCGCAGAACCGTGCACGGCTTCAAACACAGCGGCTTTTTCACCAATGTTTGCGCCCGGTGCCATACCCAAACCACCAACCAGACCGGCCGTAAGGTCAGAAAGGATGTCACCAAACAGGTTGGTGGTCACAATCACATCAAACTGCCACGGGTTGATAACAAGCTGCATGGCGCAGGCATCTACAATCCGTTCATTGAATTCAATGCGGCCCTTATATTCTTCTGCAACCTTGCGGCCTTCTTCAAGGAACAGGCCTGTCAGCAGTTTGAGGATATTGGCCTTGTGAACAATGGTCACCGTTTTACGGTTGTTCTTGACCGCATATTCAAAGGCGAATTTTACAATCCGGCGACATTCTGCGCGGGAGTTAAAGCCGGAGCTCAGCGCAATGCCTTTGGGGTCTTCACCCACCGGAATGTAGTGTTCCATTGCTGCGTAATAACCTTCAAGGTTTTCACGGAACAGAACAAGGTCGATATCATCAAACCGACCACCGGGAATGATGGTTTTGGTTGGGCGCAGGTTGGCAAACAGGCCAAATTCCTGACGCAGGGTTACGTTGATGGATTTGAACCCACCACCAACAGGCGTTGTCAGCGGGCCTTTCAGGGCCAGGCCCGTGCGCCGGATGCTTTCAATTGTCTGTTTGGGCAGCGGGTCATTTACCGCGTCCACACCCGCCATACCGGCCAGCTGGCGATCCCATACAAATGGGGCACCAACGGTATCCAGAATTTCGGTAACTGATTCAACAATTTCAGGGCCGATGCCATCACCTGCAATAAGAGTGGCTGGAATGGTCTTGCTGTCTGTCGTCATTCTGAGAAGCTCCCTTCAACTTCGTAGCCTGTTTTGCGCCCGTTTTACGGTGCACGCGATTCTCAATTTCGTGACCAGAGGGGAAAGACTCCGTCTCTCACGCCCTCTTGAGAGGTGCGCATGCCGTTTTCAGCCATTTCTGTGCATCAGATGGCAGGTGAGGGCCTACCTGATCCAAGATTTGAGCATGGTACGCATCCAGCACGGCCGTATTTTCCGGGCCTAACAGGGCCGGGTCAATCAGCCGCCTGTCAAAAGGGGCCAATGTAAGGGTTTCAAATTCCAGAAAAGCACGCTCAGAATCTGTCGTATGATCGGGGCGGACCATCACCAGTGTTTCCAACCGGATGCCGTAAGCGCCGGGTTTGTAAAATCCGGGCTCGTTGGAAATCACCATGCCTTCCTCCAACGCAATGGGAGAGGGCATTTTGGAAATACGGGCGGGCCCTTCATGCACGGAAAGAAAACTGCCAACGCCGTGGCCAGTGCCATGATCATAATCCAGCCCGGCCTGCCACAGGTCAAACCGCGCCAGTGCATCCAGCGCATGGCCTTTGGTGCCAACCGGAAAACGTGCACGGCCCAAGCGCAGATTGCCTTTCAGCACGCGGGTAAAGACGTCTTTCAGGCTAGCAGGAGGGGCATTGGGGCCCGTCCAGACTGTACGGGTCACATCTGTTGTGCCTTCAGGGTACTGGCCGCCGCTATCAATCAAATAGACTTCGTCGTCGTGTAATTTCCGGTCACTTTGCGGCGTGACACGATAATGAATGATTGCGCCATTGGGGCCAGAGCCGGAAATGGCGGGAAAAGATTCTTCCCGGTAGTCCTTGCCTTCAGCCCGGAAGGCATCAAGCCGTTTGGCGGCTTCAAGTTCTGTGCAGTTGTGGCCTTTTGTATCCAGCCAATGCAAAAAACGGCACAGGGCCACGCCATCTCGCAGATGGGCTGTGCGCATGCCAGCCTGTTCCACCTTGTTTTTGCACGCTTTGGGCAGCAGGCACGGATCTGGTGTTTCCTGCACGGTTGCACCATACCGGGTAAGGGTTTGGCCAAACCAGACAGCATTGCTGGCAGGATCAACCCCAACGGTTTTACCGTTGAGCGTTGCTAGAACCTGCTCCATATCCTGCGGCGCGTGAACACGCACAGAAGTGCCGAGCCAGTCTTTGATATTTGTCGAAACTTTTTGTAGTGCAATAAACAGATCAACCGAGCTGTTTGCGTGCACCAGTGCAAATGCCAGCACCACAGGTGTGCAGGGGATATCGGAACCACGAATATTCAGTAGCCATGCAATAGAGGCTGAATCACTTAAAACCGCAGCATCCTGGCCATTCTGCGTAAGAATTGCAGAAATCTCCTGCCGCTTTTGAACAGAGCTTTTCCCCGCAAAAGCAAGGGGATGTACACAGGCTGGTGATGCGGGAAATGCAGGGCGGTCTGCCCAGATATCATCTACCAGATTGCGCGTGGTGGGTACCAGTTTCACCCCACTTTGGGCTGCGAACGGGCGCAGTTCCGCAACACTCATAACGCGCGGATCATACCCCACGCGGGTTTCCGGTTTGGTTTGCTCTTTCAGCCATAAGGCGGGCGGTGTCTGGCTAATATGCAGGCGTTGCCAGCAAGTGCCATCTACCTGCTGATCCATTTGGGTAATGTAGCGTCCATCAGAAAACACGGCGGCTGTGTGCGGTAGTACAATGGCGGTGCCTGCGCTGCCTGTAAAACCTGTTAGCCATGCCAGACGCTCTGCGCAGGCTGGCGTGTATTCCCCCAAAAATTCATCGCTATGGGGCACAATCAGGCCATCCAGCTCTTCGCGTTGCAGGAGGGTGCGCAGTGCGGCAAGACGGGTAGAAGATGCAGACGCCATGAAAACCGTGTCCTGAAATAACGTAGGAAAAGATAAAGCTGCTTAGGCTGTTTTGCGGATAGGAAGATTGGGGCGGCGCAGGATAAGGGTGGCCCATTCTCCCTCCACCAATTCCTGCTCCAACACCAAACCCTGCCGGCGGTGTGCTGCCAGCACCATGCGCACCTGTGTGCGCAGCAACCCGGCCAGAATAACTGTGCCACCGGGGGCCAGATACCGCGCCAGATCCTTGGCCATCAGGCATAAGGGGCGTGCCAGAATATTGGCAAAAACCAGATCAAACGGGGCGGCTTTCCAAATGGCAGGGGTTTTCCAGCCATTGCCCAGCCGGCATGTCATGGCGCGCCCCAGCTGGTTACGCTTGGCATTTTGTGCCGCTACACGCACAGACCACGGTTCAATATCCACAGCCAGGACGTTCTGGTGCAATAATGCCGCAGCAGCCATGGCCAGAATACCGGTGCCACAACCCAGATCCAGAATACGGCGCGGGTGGCGATAAGCCACACGTTCCAGCGCACGCAGGCACCCGCGGGTAGAACCATGCTCGCCAGATCCAAAAGCCACGCCCGCATCCAGTGTCAGCACAATGCGCGTGGCATTTTTGGAATCGGGCAAATGCGTGCCACGCACCACAAAGCGGCGGCCCACTTCCTGTTCGGGAAAAGCCTCATACGTGCGGGCCAGCCAGCCTTCGGCTTCTGTGCTGGTGCGTTCCAGCGGGGCACTGACACCACTGGTGAGTTCTGCCAACGCAAGGGCTGCTGCCAGTTCATCTTCCCGGTGGCCGGTGTCTTTTACACCTTCCACCCGCCATTGGGTGCCTTCGGGGTTGGCTTCAAAAATGCCAACTGTGGCGCATACGCTGCCAATGGCGTTTTCGTAAGCTTCCACCGCCGCTTCCGGCACAGTGACAGAAATGGTTTCAAGGCTGGTGGCATGACGGCGGGAAGGAGGAGCCATTAGATTTTCTCGATAAAGGATGAAAGAAGACGTTTGGTGCCAACAGAATCAAAAGACACTTCAACATGGTGCCGATCTGCTGAAATCACGATACCTTCGCCAAAGCGGGGGTGGCGCACATGGTCGCCCAGTTGCAGAGCTGGTGCGGCCTCCAGCATGGGGTCTTTTCTACGGCGGGCAATAAGGGGGCCGTTATCAAATACGGATTCGGACAGGTTAAGCCCCTGCCGCTGGAATGTGCTGCCTTCATCATGGCGCAGCACGTGCTCATCTGGCAGTTCATCCAGAAAGCGGCTGGGCATGGAGGGCTGCCAGTTGGCGTAAATACGCCGGCGGCCAGCATGAAAGATAATGGCCTCCTGCCGGGCACGTGTAATGCCCACATAAGCCAACCTGCGCTCTTCCTCCAACCCTTTCAGGCCGCCTTCATCCAGCGTGCGTTGGGAAGGGAAAACGCCTTCCTCCCATCCGGGCAGGAATACCGTATCAAACTCCAGCCCCTTGGCGCCGTGTAGCGTCATGATGGACAGGTAATCATCCTGCCCGTTTTCATCATGATCCATAACAAGAGCAACGTGCTCCAGAAACTCGCCCAGAGTTCCAAAATCGGCCAGTGCGCGCGTCAGTTCTTTCAGGTTTTCCAACCGCCCCGGTGCATCGGGGGAGCGATCCTGCCGCCACATGTCCAGATACCCGCTTTCTTCCAGCAGGTGTTCTACGGCCACTACATGTCCTTCGCGCGCCAGAATATCGCGCGTGCTGGCAAAGGCTTCCATCAACTGGCGTAAATGGGCGGCAGATTTTCCTTTAAGGGCGTTATCTTCCAGCAGTTTTTCCGTGCCGCCTGTAAGGGGCAGGTTATTGGCGCGTGCTGCTGCATGTAGCTTTTGCAGCCCGGCCGGGCCAACACCACGTTTGGGCACGTTGATAATGCGTTCAAAAGCCAGATCATCCACTGGTTGGCTTAATACGCGCATATAGGCCAGTGCATCACGTATTTCTGCGCGTTCATAAAAACGCAGCCCGCCGACAATGCGGTAAGGCAGGCCCATTTGCATCAGGCGCTCTTCAAACGCGCGGGTTTGAAAGCCCGCACGTACCAGAATGGCCATTTCGTTCAGGGCATGACCTTGCCCGCGCAGTTTCTCGGCGTGTTCGCACACCATGCGGGCTTCTGTATCCGAATCCCAAACACCAGTGACGCTAACCTTTTTACCTTCTGCATCTTCTCGACCGGGGCGGAGTGTTTTGCCCAGCCGTTCGCTATTATGGGCAATAAGCCCTGCGGCAGCCCCCAGAATATGCCGGGTGGAGCGATAATTGCGTTCCAGCCGTACAACCTTGGCGGAGGGGAAATCTTTTTCAAACCGCAGAATGTTTTCAACTTCCGCGCCGCGCCATGAGTAGATGGACTGATCATCATCCCCCACACAGCAGATATTGGCTGGGCCTTCGGCATGTTTGGCCAGCAGGCGCAGCCAGAGATACTGAATGGTGTTGGTATCCTGATACTCGTCCACCAGAATGTAACGGAACAGGCGGTGATACTGGGCTAGCACATCTGGCCGTGTGCGCAGGATCTCGGTCACATGCAGCATCAGGTCACCAAAATCGCAGGCGTTTAGCTGCTTCAGGCGGGCCTGATACGCGGTGTAAATGGCGCGGGCATGGCCATTGGCAAAGTCCGAATCCTCGGTGGGGGTAATGCGCTCGGGGGTTAGCCCACGGTCTTTCCAGCGTTGGATCACGCCTAAAAGGCCCGGTGCTGGCCAACGTTTGATATCAATCTGCCACGGTGCCATCACCTGTTTAAGCAGGCGTAGCTGATCATCCGTATCCAGAATGGTAAAACTTTGTGTCAGCCCCACATATTCCGCATGGCGGCGGAGCATACGCGCGCATAGGGCATGAAATGTGCCCAACCATAACCCTTCTGCCGGACTGCCCAAAAGCAGGCCGATACGCTCACGCATTTCGCGCGCAGCTTTATTGGTAAAGGTTACTGTCAGGATCTGCCACGGCTTGGCGCGGCCCGTAAGCAGGATATGCGCAAAGCGGGTGGTTAAAACCCGTGTTTTGCCTGTGCCAGCACCAGCCAGCACAAGCAGAGGGCCATCCGTTGTTTCAATAGCTGCGCGCTGTTCGGGGTTGAGACGAGCCAGATAACTGTCACCCGAGGCAGACGGAGATGAAAAAAGCGGGGCGGAGGGGTGTTCGGACGTATTCACCATGCCTTTATATAAGCATGTGCGCTTCAGGCCAAACGGAGCAATGGAATGGAGAGACAGTCAGCGGGACAGAAAAGGCAAAAAAAGCCTGAGCATTCCGTTGCAAAGGCTGGCACAACCCAAGGTTGTCAATCTGCGCCTCAAGCTTCCATACCTGCTTTTGAAAGTACTGGCCCCACAGGGCATCGTAAACGCATGCGCCAGCGGGTAATGGCGCAGGGAGCCGCTGCTCTTGCTGATTATGAATTGCTGGAAATGCTGTTGTATGTTGGGGTTCCGCGTAAGGATACAAAGCCGCTGGCTAAAAGCCTTATCAATGCGTTTGGCTCTTTTCAGGCAGTTATAGAAGCAAAAGAAGAAGATCTGCGCCAGATTGGCGGTGTAACGCGCGCCAGTGCGGCATTATTACAGAATGTGGCCCGCGTGGCAGACAGGTTGCCAGAAAATGGTGCAGAATCACGCCGTTTTTTGGGGAACTGGGACAGTATTTTAGAATATGCAGATGTGTATCTGGCGCATACGCCCAAAGGGCAGGTGCGGGCTTTGTTTCTGGATAGCCGTAACCAGTTGATTGCGGATGAAACTGTGCCGGCCTTTTTGCATGAAGACAGCAGCCATGAAGCCATGGCCTGTATTCGGCATGCTGTGGCGCAGGTTTTGCAACGTGCACTGGCCTTGCATGCCTGCGCATTGGTAACTGTGGATCTGGTAGCGGAAGATCAAACGTTGGATGAAAGCCTTGCACAAAATGCACCATTTGTGCGGGAATTACAGCGGAGCGCCCCATTGTTGGCTGTGGAGGTGCATGATCATATTGCTATAGGACGCGGAGAATGGCGCAGCTTTAATCACTCTGCAGGTTCAAAATCTTGAAGCGTCCGCCCACAAAGTCAGAAAAAAATGCCACCGGTCAATTTGCTGATGCTACACATTTCCGGCTGAATGTTGCAACTGCGCAAACCGTTCCATTTGCCGCCGAAATGCATGAGCGCGCAGAGCAGACGTTTCCGGGAGCAGAAGATACGGATTTTACCCTGTTATGCAGCCTTATATTGCAAGCGCAGCCCAGGAATATAAAAGCAAATGAACAGGCACAGAATTTATTGCAAGAATATGGAAGTCTGGCAGCAGTAATGGCTGCAGTAAGTTGGCAGGAAACAAGTAAAAGTATAAAAACTTTGCCAGAAGCTGTGCGTGTTCTGCTTATGCTGGTGCGTGAATCCGGGTTGCGTATCCAGCGTGCAAGATTGCAACATTCCGGCATATTGGCAGAACAACAACAGCTGTATGCTTATTTGCGGGCCATAATGGGGCCGGAAAAGCGCGAGCAAGTGCGTGTTCTTTTTCTAAATGACCAGCATCAACTTCTGGCTGACGATATTATGGGGCAGGGTACCGTAGACCATACTCCCGTTTACCCGCGGGAAATTGTAGCCCGCGCGCTACAATTAAAGGCAACCCTGTTGGTATTGGTGCATAACCACCCCAGCGGTGACCCAACACCTTCAGCCGATGATGTAGTGATGACAAACCAAATCTGTGGGGCGGCAAAAATTATGAATATCCATGTTTGGGATCATATCATTGTTGCCGGAGAAAAGCTGTTGAGCATGCGTGAAGCAGGGTTTTTGTAAGTATCTGCTTCACGCAGTGCCTTAACTGGCAGATGTCTCTTCTTCCACAGCGGCCGTTTTGGTGGCCAATGGGCCCAAGGCATCCTGAATACCCAAATTGCCTGGCAGCGCACCGTAGGGGAACAGAACATTTACATGCCCCATTTTACGGCCCACTCTGGCTTCTGCCTTGCCATATAGATGTGGAATAAAGCCCTGCGTGGCCATAATTTGCGGCAGCAGCGCCATATCTTCCGGCCCGACCAGATTTTTCATGATCGCATCAGAATGGCGCACAGCGTGTGGCAAAGGCAGCCCCGCAACTGCACGGATATGCATGTCAAATTGGTCCTGCGGGCAGGCATTCATGGTCCAATGACCAGAATTATGGGGGCGCGGGGCCATTTCATTCACCAGCAGGTTGCCGGTGCGATCAACAAACATTTCAACGCCCAGAATACCAACCAGCTCCAGCTTTTCTGCAATGGTGGTGGCTAGTTTTATGGCCTGCGTGGCAATATCTGGGTCAATGGGGGCGGGGGCTAATGTCAGATCCAGAATACCGTTCCAGTGCCGGTTCAGGGCCGGGTCAAAGCACCTTACCGTGCCATCTGCACCACGCGCCACCATAACACTAATCTCGCAGGCAAAATCCACCATACCTTCTGCAACCAGAGGATGTGGTGCCAGAGCGTTGAAAGCCTCTTCCAGATCATGGATGTGATGCACACGGCGCTGGCCTTTGCCATCATATCCATTGCGAGTGGTTTTGAGAATCAGCGGCAAACCCACTTTTTCTGCGGCTTCGTGTAGCGTTTTGACATCGGTAACCGGATGCCATGGCGCGAGCGGAATACCCGCAGAAGCAAAAAAAGTTTTTTCTGCCAACCGGTCCTGACTGATGCGCAGAATATGCCCCGAAGGATGAACAGGGCAGTGTTTGGCTAGGCGGTCCAGTGCATCTGCGCTGATGTTTTCAAATTCAAAGGTAACAACATCAACAGCGCGGGCAAAGGCATCCAGTGCTGTCGGGTCATCATACTTGCCGCATGTTACGGAGTGAGAGACCTGAGCCGCCGGGCCGTTGGCCTCTGGCGTAAGAATATGCGTGCGAAAACCAAGGCGCGCGGCAGCAACAGCAGACATGCGGCCAAGCTGGCCCCCCCCCACAATGCCGATAACGGCATTGGGCTTAAGCGGAGAATGTAAAGAGGTCATTTATCTTCGGTAATGGGAGAGTTGGGGACAGAGGCCGTCTGCAATGCGCGCCATGTTTCAAGGCGTGCGGCAAGGGCCGGGTTATGCAGTGCAAGAATGGAGGCGGCCAGCAAGGCGGCATTTTTGGCGCCGGATGCCCCAATAGCCAAAGTGCCCACAGGCACGCCGCCGGGCATCTGCACAATGGAAAGCAGGCTGTCCATGCCTTTAAGAGCGCGAGATTCTACCGGAACACCCAGCACGGGCAGGCGTGTCCATGCCGCGCACATACCCGGCAGATGCGCAGCTCCACCAGCTCCGGCAATAATCACATCCAGGCCGCGTTCGGCTGCCGTACGCGCATAATCCGCCAACCGGTCTGGAGTACGATGTGCTGAAACAATGAGGGTTTCATGCGGAATTTCCAGCTCTGTCAGCAATGCGTCTGCATGGCGCATGGTTTCCCAGTCTGACTGGCTGCCCATGATAATGCCCACAACGGGGGCAGAGGCTGCTTTATCTTCTAAAGCACTGGAAGCAGAGGGCAGGGGGGCGGTTTCGCTCACGGTGGGTATCTATCCGGTTTTTTAAAGTCTGTAACGGAGAGGTTCAGGCAATGTCATCAGGGATCAGAAGGCTTTCAACCTTGGTAATCTGATCTTTTAACAGAAGTTTACGTTTTTTCAGCCGCTGGAGATAGAGTTGGTCAATAAAAGTGGTTTCATGCGCCATGCGGTTGATAACCGTATCCAGATCTCTGTGTTCACTCCGGAGTTCATGCAGTTGGGCAAGCAGTAAATCGCGATCTCGCAGCATGATGTCCTGTCTCCTTCACCATTGGTGCGGAATCGTGCGCCGGGTGTGGCGGCCCGCAAAGTGAATAGCATGCCCGAAGCAGTGTTTACCATGTAAGGCCCGGACGCCAGCCAGGATTACAAAAAAACTTCCATGCTCAGGCTGCATACCAGAAGGGCACGATATATGAAATTAACATGAACTTTCTTGACCTCGGTACGTTAGCGTTGACGGGTCATCAATCGAGTGGAGGCCACAAATGACACGCCTTTCAAGGATCGAAAGTCTTAAAACGCGCCATTTCCGTATTGATCAGAAAATTATGAGCGAAGGCGGACGCCCCAGACCGGACGCGCGCGTGTTGATGTGCCTGAAACTTCAGAAATTGCGAATTAAGGAAGAAATAGAGCGTCTTTCAACCTGATATTCAATTTGGCACACTGAACATTTCTGAGGCAGAAAACGATTGTTTTTCTGCCTCAGACTATAACGCGGTTTATTCTTCAGAAATACTAAAGCTTTCCACGTCTGTAACAGGTGCAGGAATTTCCTGCCCTTCACGTTCCAGACGCATATTGGCTTCATGCACGGCAGCGTTCAGGTCTGTCTGGCTGCACAGCCCCACTGTTACCGGATCACGCGGTTTGATGTTGGGGGTGTTCCAGTGCTGCTTGTTGCGCACTTTTGCAATGGTATCTTTGGTGGTGCCAAGAAGCTTGACAATCTGCTGATCGCTCAGCTGCGGATAGTTGCGTAGCAGAAAAGCAATGCCATCTGGACGATCATGACGCTTGGCAACAGGCGTATAACGCGCCCCTTTGGAGCGGCGGCGTACAGGATTGTTGGTTGGCAGAATTTTCAGCCGTGCGTTGGGGTCTTTCTCACAACGCTGGATTTCTTCCTGCTTGAGCTGATGATTCGCAATCGGATCATAACCGACAATGCCATGTGCCACTTCGCCATCTGCAATGGCCTGCACTTCCAACGGGTGCATACCGCAAAAAGCGGCAATCTGTTCAAAACTGAGCGCTGTTTTTTCAATCAGCCACACAGCGGTTGCTTTGGGCATTAACGGTAGGGTCGTCATGGTTTTGTATTCCTGTCGTCGGGCGGCGCTTGCGCAGGCACCGGGAACTTGACGGCCCGGAACGTGTTCCGCAGGCCTGCGTGCCTGCCGGCGCGCATCTGTGCCACGATATGGGGGGAGTGGCTGCTTCAGGTCAAGCCGCAATGCACACAACACCTACATTCTGCACAAATAAAATAAGGGGAAGCCGCAGCTTCCCCTTACCTTGCCAATATATGGTTTATGCGCACTGTGCCGTTATCAGGCCGCTGTAGCTATGCTTTGCGGGGCCTGCGGTTGTGTCGGCTGTTGGGCAGCGGAAACCACGGTATGTTCCGCAGGTGTGGAATTGACGGTTTTAACCGGAATGCGGCGCGGTTTGAGTGCATCGGGAATAATTTGTTGCACAGTAATACGGAGCAAGCCGTTGTTCATTTCCGCGCCGGTCACTTCAACATGATCTGCCAGTGCAAAACGGCGCTCAAACGCGCGGCGTGCAATACCACGATGCAAGATTTCGCCTTCATCCTGCGGTGTGGTGACACGGCCAGAAACAACAAGCGTGTTATCCTGCACAATCAATTCAATATCATCCGGCCCAAAGCCAGCTATCGCCATTGTCAGCGTGTACCGATCATTTCCCGTTTTAGCGATATCATAAGGAGGGAAGCTGGAATTGCCGGGAGACCGGGCAGCGCTATCCATCACCTGTGCCAGGCGGTCAAACCCAATTGCAGTACGCAGCAGCGGTGTAAAATCGTAACTCATGTAAGAACCTCCTCGTTCAGCAAGGTTCTGCCGGTTTTGCCAAGACCCCCGAAGGCAATCTGCCCGGCAGCGTTGTTTGGCGGAAACCCCATATACGGGCATTTCCATCCCTCTGAACGTGGAAAGCCCCGCACTCTTTTTCAAGAGGCGGGGCTTTTGAACCTGCGTAAAGAACTGAAAAATCAGCCTTTCTTGCGGGTGCCAATACCAGCAAAACGCTTGTTGAACTTGGCAACCTGGCCCCCGGTATCCAGCATACGCTGCACGCCTGTCCATGCTGGGTGAGACTTGGGGTCAACATCCAGACGGAGTGTGTCGCCAGCCTTGCCATAGCAGGAATGCGTCTTGAATTCCGTGCCATCGGTCATGACAACATTGATTTCGTGATAATCGGGGTGAATGCCGGGTTTCATGAAACTGGTTCTTTCGTTACAGCAGAAAGGGCCCGATACCGACCGGGCCAAGAGTGCCGTGCATATAAACGAAATGCGTGTGTTGGATCAACCGTTCATTTTGTTTTGCTTGGCAAGATGAAGATACGCCGCAAATAAATGGCCAATTACACCGTTTGTGCTGCATTTGTGCTACAGAACGCATGAAATATTAAGAAAAGTCTATCCATTTGGATACTATGGGCTTGAGAGCGCAGCGCTAAAACGGCTAATTCAGGGCAGTATTTCCCAGTATTTACAGGATTTTTTGTATGGCTGACCTTAAGTCTCACGTCCATGCCCCAGGTTGGGTGGGCGAATTCCGGGCATTCATTATGCGCGGTAATGTTGTTGATCTGGCTGTTGGTGTTATTATTGGTGCTGCGTTTACATCAATTGTAAACAGCTTGGTAAAAGACATTTTCAACCCACTTATTGGCCTTCTTATTGGCGGGATTGATTTTTCCAACCTGTTTATCACCCTTAAAGGCCCGCATCTGGCCACTCTGGCAGAAGCCCAGAAAGCCGGTGCCGTTACGCTGAACATTGGCCTGTTCCTGAACGCTGTAATCCAGTTTCTGATTGTGGCCATGGCCATTTTCTGGATGGTAAAAGCTCTGACACGCCTGCATGTGCGTGAAGATGAACAGCCCAAGGCACCGCCGCCGCCCTCCAAAACCGAAGTTCTGCTTGAGCAGATTCGTGATGAACTGGCAGCCAACAATAAAGATCAGGCTCCACATCAGGGCTAATCCGCCTTGCATGTGCCACCATAACTATAAAATGGTGGGTGTGTGATCTGTTTCCGGAAAGTAGGATATGGGATATGCTTCTTGTATGAAGCGCTCCCGATCCAGCTTTCCGGTTTTTTTTCGTTCAGCTTTAGGTGTTCTGGCTATTTTTGGGTTGGCCGGGTGCCAAAGCTCACACGGCCTTAAGGTGCAGGAAACACCGCGCACGCTGCTTTACAGCTACGTTATTGCCAATGGTATGGCGCGCGGACGTATGATGACAGAAGACCTACCGCCAGCTCAGGTTTTCAACATCGTTACAACAGACAAAAATGCGCTTGTGGCCATTCTGGCTTTTCGGGATAAACCAACCCGCAGCACGCTGCGGCAGGCCGGCCAGAAAGTGGAAGATTTTATTGGCGCTATAGAGCAACCCGCTCAGCCTCTTTCACCAGCAGTGTCTGGCCCCATTCTCCTTCCGCCTCCACTCACTCCCGGTTTTATCCATTAAGCATAAAAAAACGGAGCAGGGTGTATAACCCGCTCCGTTTTTTGTTGGTGTGGTGCAGATAAATAAAGACAGATCAGCTTTTCTGTTGTGCCGGAGCGGAAGGCGCCTTGGCGCCGCGTTTCAATCTGCCTTCTCCCATAAACAGCAGCAATGGTGCGGCAATAAAAATGGAGGAGGAAGTGCCCACCACAATGCCGAACAGCATTGTCCATGCAAAACCGGAAAGTGTGGCACCACCCCACAGTGCTAACGGAAGCGCTGCCAGAAATACGGTGCAGGATGTGCCCAAAGTACGGTTCAGTGTTTCGTTAATGGACAGGTTGATCAGTTCCATCAGCGGCATGGTGCGATATTTGCGCAGGTTTTCACGCACGCGGTCATACACCACCACCTTATCATTGGTGGAATACCCCAGAATGGTCAGAATGGCAGCCACCATAACAAGGTCAAATTCAAAACCGGTGAGCACCAGAAAGCCCATGGTTTTGGTGAGATCCAGCACCAGTGTAATAACGGCGCTGAGGGCAAACTCCCATTCAAAGCGGAACCAGATGTAAGCCAGAATCATGGCTAGGCTGAGCCCAAGGGCCAGCATGCCATTGCGGAACAGCTCGGCAGAAACAGAAGCGCCAACAGCATCGGCCCGCAAAATGGTGGTGCCCGGCTGTGCTTCTGTTACCGCGCGGCGCACCGTGTCCACCACGGCATCTGTGTTCTGGTTATCGCCCGCATCAAGGCGGATCAGCACATCATCAGGTGCACCAAAGGCCTGAAGTGAGGCATGGGAAATATGCTGCGCTGCCAATGCCGCACGCAGCTTGCCAAAATCTGCAGGGCCACTGGTTTTGGCTTCCACCACAATGCCGCCTCTAAAATCCAGCCCCAGTGTCAGACCGGGGTGGAAGAACAAAATGATAGAGGCAATAGAAAGCACAGCCGAGACAATAAGCCCCATGTACCGGCCGCGCATGAAGTTGATATGCGTGTCTTTGCGCACAAAACGCAGAAGAGGACGTCCGAACATAATGGCCTCGCTTCAGACAGGCAGGCTGGCAGGGCGCGTACGCGCATACCAGCGGGCCATAAGCATGCGGGAAAGCAGCAGGGTGGTGAACAGCGTGGTGGCAATACCAATGGTAATGGTCAGCGCAAAGCCACGCACCGGCCCCGTGCCAAAGACAAACAGCATGACATGGGCCAAAAAGGCCGTGGCATTACTATCTACAATGGTGGAAGTGGCGCGTTCAAACCCGGTTTGCATGGCGGCCAGAGGCGTGCGGCCGCGGGCCACTTCCTCGCGTATGCGCTCGTTAATCAGGATATTGGCATCCACCGCCATCCCCAAGGTCAGCAGCATACCTGCCATACCCGGCAGGGTGAGTGTGGCTTCAAAGAGAGAGAGAATAGCCACCATCAGAATAAGATTGGCCAGCAGGGCAACATCTGCGTACCAGCCAAAGCGGCCATAAAACAGCACCATAAAGACCACAACCAGCAAAAAACCAACGCCAAGGCTGAGAATGCCAGCCCGAATGGAATCGGCCCCAAGGGATGGTCCAATGCTGCGCTGTTCTACCACGCTCAGCGGTGCAGGCAGTGCGCCAGCCCGGAGCATAAGGGCCAGATCCGTGGCTTTCTGGGCGTCAAACCCGCCCGTAATCTGCCCGTTGCCACCTGTAATGGGGGTGCGGATAACAGGGGCTTCCACCACCTTGTTATCCAGAACAATGGCAAAGCGTTTGCCTACATTGGCCTGCGTAACAGATGAAAATGCCCGTGTACCAACTGAATCGAACGAGAAGCTGACCGCCCATTCGCCCGTCTGCTGGTCAATTACGGCGCCAGCATTTGTCAGGTCTGTGCCGTCCACATCCACATGGTCAAAAACGGGCAGGGGACCTCCTTCAGCCGGGTTGGCCATTGGTACAAGGCTTACACCCGGCGGCGGATAGGTGGCGTGCACCGGGTTGGAATCCACCAGCCGAAAGGTCATTTTGGCGGTGGTGCCAAGTAGTGCCTTGATCCGCTCTGGATCACTGATGCCGGGCAGTTCCACCACAATCCGGTCATCACCCTGGCGAGTGATTTCCGGGTCTACCGCGCCGGTGCCATCAATACGCCGCCGCACAATCTCGATAGACTGGGTGACAGCATCACGCGCGCGGGCCTTGATGGCATCGGCTGAAAGCACGAGGGCGACTGTGCCATCATCCTGCTTTTTTACGCTGAATTCATTGGGCACAACGCGGGGTAGTTTATCCAGCGTGGCAACATCTGCATCCGTCTCAGCCGCATCACGCGGTTGGAAGGAAACAGTGTTTTTATCAGTATCCACGTTGATATTCTGGTAACCCAACTGAGATTTCAGAAGGGTATCACGCGTGTTTTCCGCCAGTGTCTGGAGCCTGTCATGTGTAAGGCTTTTAAGGTCAACCTGCATCAGCAGGTAGGACCCGCCCCGCAAATCCAACCCCAGATGGATCTGACGCCATGGTATGGAAGGGAAAGGCTTGCGCATACCATTGGGTAGGCACAGCAGCAGGCCCAACAGGCACACGCCCAGCACCGAGGCCAGTTTGAGGCGGCTGTAATACATTCTCACCTGATCGCTTGCAGTTTTCTTGCCCGGAACATGCCGCCCCGGCAGGCGGGATGCAACCGTTGTGCTGCATTATTCGCGTTTCATACCTGTTGTATGGTCGCCACACCCAGATGTACGTGGCCAAACTGCATCAGTTTGCGGCAGGTCTGCCTGTTGTTGGGGGCGGCTTGCATTCGGCTGCGGGGGTGCTACGCCTGAGTGTAGTCTTGTGGTGCAGAAAAAGAAGGCGGATTTCATGGCTGAAACACTCAGGGTTGGCGTTATCGGAGCCGGGCATTTTGGGCGTTTTCATGCCTTGAAAGTGCGCCATGTTGCGCGGGAAACGCTGGTAGGGCTGTTTGACCCCGATACCAAGCGTGCCGCCTTGGTGGCAAAGGAAGCCGGATGCCCCGTTATGCAGGACGTGGATACCCTGCTGGCTGCGTGTGATGCTGTGGTGGTAGCGGCCCCGGCAGAGTTCCATTTTGAACTGGCTGTGCAGGCGCTGCGCGCTGGCAAGCATGTGCTGGTGGAAAAACCCATAGCAGCCACGCTGGAGCAGGCAGATTTTCTTGTGACCTTGGCGCATGAGAGCGGGCTGGTGTGTCAGGTTGGGCATCTGCTCCGTTATTCTGCCGAGCATGATGCCATTACCCAGCGTATTACACGCCCGCTTTATATAGAGGCCACACGTATCGCCCCCTATAAGCCGCGCGGCACGGATGTATCCGTTATTCTGGATCTGATGATCCATGATCTGGATCTGGTTCTGGCCATTGTAGATAGCCCCATTGCGCAGGTGGATGCCTTGGGGGCAGCCGTAAGCTCTGCGCATGAAGATATTGCCAATGCGCGTGTGCGGTTTGAAAACGGGTGTGTGGCCACCATTACCGCCAGCCGTATCTCACTTAAAACAGAACGGCGCATGCGTCTGTTCTCTGAAGAAGGCTACCTGTCCGCCGATTTCGTAAAACGGGAGCTGACAATGATTGGCCGAGAGCGTGGCTTGCCCTTGCCGGGTACGGGTGGATTCCGGCGTGAGCACATCACATGGAAGGAGCATGATTCGCTCTTGGCCGAACACGAAGCTTTTGTTGCTGCGTGCCTGGATGGTGCCCCTGTGGTGGTGGACGCAAATGCTGGTCGGCGTGCTCTGGCGGCGGCTCTGGCCGTGGCAGATGGTATTGCCGAATCTCGCCGCCGGATGGAGCTTTCCGGACTGATTCAGGCCGAATAAAACCAAACAGAAAACCGTGCCACAGAAGCGGGAGAAAACCGCCAGTTTCAAAATTTCAAGCCCCTTTTTCTGGCTTTGTGTGCAAAATTTCACTAGATATAGGGGGCAAGATGGCGCACAAGCACGAGATATGGTGCGGAGGCCAAGCCTCCCCATCCGACCCCGAAATTGACGCAGAAAAGAGCGGAGTAACCCAGCCATGACCCTGATTGACGTACAGGAAAATGACATTCGTCGTTCCTCGTCCGGGGGTGCTGAAGCTGGAGAGCCTGATCTGTTCAATTCCGGAAAGATGGAAGATATGGTGCAGTTGCCCGGCCATCATCAGGTGCGGGTGGACCGTTCGCGTGATGCGTTGCTGACACCTTTTGGTAAGGCCACGCTGGATAACCGCTACCTGCTGCCGGATGAAGGGTATCAGGATCTGTTCGGTCGTGTGGCTTCCTATTACGGGGCAGACGCGGCCCATGCCCAGCGTATTTATGATTACATCAGCAAGCACTGGTTCATGCCGGCAACGCCTGTTCTGTCTAATGGCGGAACATCACGCGGGCTGCCCATTTCGTGCTTTCTGAACGAGGCCAGCGATAGCCTGAAGGGCATTGTTGACCTGTGGAACGAGAACGTCTGGCTGGCCAGTAAGGGCGGTGGCATTGGGTCCTACTGGGGCAATCTGCGCTCCATTGGTGAAAATGTTGGCCGTAACGGCAAAACATCCGGCGTTATTCCGTTCATCCGTGTGATGGATAGCCTCACGCTGGCTATTTCTCAGGGGTCTTTGCGCCGTGGGTCTGCTGCGGTGTATCTGCCGGTATGGCACCCGGAAATTGAAGAATTTATCGAACTGCGTCGCCCAACAGGGGGAGACCCCAACCGTAAGGCGCTGAACCTGCATCATGGCGTGCTGGTGTCAGATGCCTTTATGCGGGCGGTGGAAAGTGATGATGAATGGGCGCTCGTTTCCCCCAAGGATGGCAGCGTTATCCGTAAAATTTCCGCCCGCGCATTGTGGATTCGTATTCTCACCGCGCGGATGGAACAGGGTGAACCCTACATTGTTTATTCCGACCACGTGAACAATGCGCGGCCTGAACACCACAAGCTGGCCGGGCTGGAAGTCAAAACCTCCAACCTGTGTTCCGAAATTACGCTGCCAACCGGCATAGATCATCACGGCAAGGCCCGTACGGCTGTGTGCTGTCTTTCCTCCCTCAATCTGGAAACGTGGGATGAGTGGAAAGACAATCCGCAGTTTATTGAGGACGTGATGCTGTTCCTTGATAACGTGTTGCAGGATTTTATCGACCGTGCGCCTGAAGACATGCACCGTGCCAAATATGCGGCTATGCGGGAGCGTTCTGTCGGGTTGGGTGTTATGGGCTTCCATACCTTCCTGCAAAGCCGCAACGTGCCGTTTGAAAGCGTGGTAGCAAAAGTCTGGAACCGTAAGATTTTCAAGCATATTCGTGAGCAGGCGGATGCGGCATCCCGCAAACTGGCGGAACTGCGCGGCCCGTGCCCGGATGCTGAAGAATACGGTATTATGGAGCGTTTTTCCAACAAGATGGCCATTGCGCCCACGGCATCCATTTCCATTATTGCTGGGAATGCCAGCCCGGGTATTGAGCCGATAGCGGCCAATGTGTTCTTGCAGAAAACGCTTTCCGGTTCCTTTACGGTACGTAACCGGCACTTGCAGAAATTGCTGGCAGAAAAAGGGAAAGATACGCCGGAGGTGTGGTCTTCCATCACCACCAGCAAGGGCAGCGTGCAACATCTGGACTTTCTGACCCAGCAGGAAAAGGATGTGTTCAAAACTGCCTTTGAACTGGATCAGCGCTGGATAGTGGAGCATGCGGCGGATCGCCAGCCGTTTATCTGTCAGGCGCAATCGGTCAATCTGTTCCTGCCAGCAGATGTGCATAAGCGGGATTTGCACCAGATCCACTATATGGCGTGGAAGAAGGGCCTGAAGTCTCTGTATTATTGCCGCAGCCTGTCTATTCAGCGTGCAGATACAGTGAGCAATGTGCTGGCCAAAAATGATGTGATGAACGTGGATTCATCCCAAGCGCAGTCTGGTCCCACATCCAGTGGGAATAACTACGAAGAATGCTTGGCCTGCCAGTAAGCATTGGCCACGAACAACTTGTTTATAAAAGAAATATGACGGCTTCCCGCGTGTTGCCGTCAAAAGGGGGCAGCATGAGCGCGCATATGTCTGGTCAGGAGCCGCAGCAGGAACAGAAGTTTGACCTGCTGACAGCCAACCCGGTTTACAAGCCGTTCCGCTATCCGTGGGCGTATGATGCGTGGCTGACGCAGCAGCGCCTGCACTGGCTGCCGGAAGAAGTACCACTTGCTGATGACGTGAAAGACTGGCACCGCGTTTTAAACGAGGGTGAGCAGCATCTTGTAACGCAGATTTTCCGCTTCTTCACCCAGTCTGATGTGGAAGTGAACAACTGCTACATGAAGCACTACAGCCGTGTGTTTAAACCCACGGAAGTGCTGATGATGCTTTCGGCGTTTTCCAACATCGAAACCATCCATATTGCCGCGTACAGCTACCTTCTGGATACACTCGGTATGCCCGAAACCGAGTATTCCGCTTTCCTTAAATATAAGGAAATGAAGGATAAGTACGATTACATGCAGACGTTCACGGTGGACAGTAAGCATGAAATCGCCAAAACGCTGGCAGCTTTTGGGGCCTTTACGGAAGGGCTTCAGCTTTTTGCATCTTTTGCCATTCTGCTGAACTTCCCACGCTTCAACAAGCTCAAGGGCATGGGGCAGATTGTGTCATGGTCTGTGCGTGATGAAACACTGCACTGCCTCTCCATTATCCGATTGTTCCGCGTGTTCATTCAGGAAAACCCGGAACTGTGGACAGAGCAGCTCCGTACGGAACTGACAGATATCTGCCGCACCATTGTGGAGCATGAAGAGGCCTTTATTGATCTGGCCTTTGAAATGGGTGCTGTAGAAGGGCTGGATGCGGAGCAGGTAAAAACCTATATCCACTTTATTGCAGACCGTCGTCTCACCCAGTTGGGGTTGGAGCCGATTTACAACACCACAACCAACCCGCTGCCGTGGCTGGATGATATGCTGAACGCAGTGGAGCACACCAACTTCTTTGAAAACCGCGCTACGGAATACAGCCGAGCCTCTACATCCGGCACGTGGGAAGAAGCCTTCGAAAATTCTGTATTCGAATAAGCAGGTTACAGCCCCGGCAACGGGGCGCCTTCTTCCAGCACTGTGCGGGCAGCCGGTGTAAAGGCCCCGTCTGCTTCATGCAGCACCAGCCCTGCCAGAATACGGGCAGGGCTTTTTACGCCCTTGCGGGCCTGCACCAACACAATGCGCGATTCTCGCCCGGCCTTTGGCCAGAAGGGATACAGCGTAACGCCTCCAAACCCAGCCTTGCAGAGGCAGAAAATGGCTTGATCTGCCAAGGCGGCGGGCAGGGCAAGCGTAATGCTGCCTTTATGGCGTAGGATTCGGGCTGCACCTTCAATCCATGTGGGCAGGGTGTCTGCGCCCATACGTCGGGCCAGATCACGCCGGGGATGGGCCGAGGCCGTGCCTGCCGGGGCATGCCATGGTGGATTCGCCATGCAATGGTCAAATGTTTGTTCCGGCTGCGCAGTGTCCGCCATAAAAACATCGGGAAATGTTGCGTTCAGAATCCTGATATTCTGCTGCGGGTTAGCTGCTACGTTTTGTTGGGCAAGGGCTGCTGTATCGCTTTCTTTTTCCACGCCTGTGCCATGAAGGGTAGGAATGCGGTAAAGCAGGCAAAGCAGCCCGGCCCCAGCGCCACAGCCAATTTCCAGCACATGTTGGCCTGTGCGGGCAGGTACAGCAGCGGCCATAAGCACAGGTTCCAGCCCTGTGCGGTAGCCTTGCAGAAACTGGCTATAGGAGATACGGCCACGCAAAAGCGTTCCGGGAGTAATGGCAAAACGAGCTGGCATGGTTTCCGATGGGAGCTATGTGTCTGGCTGGCTTGAATTCGTAGGCGCTTGACCGTTTTTCAGGTGCCTCGCATATAGAAGAACGTCAACTCATCCCATGGCTGGGGGATAAAACGTTTGGGTGTTGCAATCAGTCTGTCAGAAACAGGCAGAACCACAAGCCAGGATGGATCTGGAGTTTCAGTGAGTAAACCAGGAGAAGCAGGCCTGAAAGCGCTGGCCGATTATCTTGCGTCGGACATGCTTGCCTGCAATCAGGTCATTGTAGACCGTATGCAAAGCCCCGTGGCGCTTATACCGCAGCTTGCGGCCCATCTGGTTGCGGCGGGTGGTAAGCGGCTGCGGCCCTTGCTCACGCTGGCTGCGGCCAGAATGTGCGGCTACAACAATCAGGATGGGCGCATGCGGCATGTGGAAATTGCTGCATGTGTAGAGTTCATTCACACAGCCACGCTGCTGCATGATGATGTGGTGGATGACAGCCAGCTCCGGCGCGGGCTGGCAAGTGCCAATGCCATTTTTGGCAACAAGGCCTCTGTGCTGGTGGGGGATTTCCTGTTTGCGCGGTCTTTCCAGATTCTGACAGCAGATGCTTCTCTGGGAGTTATGGCCATTCTGTCTGCTGCCTCTGCCACGCTGGCAGAAGGTGAGGTTATGCAGATGACCACGCAGAATGATCTTTCCACATCGGTGGATCAGTATCTGCAGGTTATTTACGGCAAAACCGCTGCGCTTTTTGCGGCTGCGTGCGAATCTGGCGCCGTTATTGGTGAGGCCACACCAGAACAGCGCGAGGCCTTGCGTTTGTATGGTGCCAACTTGGGTATGGCTTTCCAGATTGTGGATGATGCGCTGGATTATGCTGCAGATCAGGCCACATTAGGCAAGGAAGTGGGGGATGATTTCCGCGAAGGAAAAGTCACTCTGCCAGTTCTGGCTGCCTATGATGCCGGAAATGAGGAAGACCGTGTTTTCTGGCGGCGGGTGATTGAGGAGTGTGATCAGCACCCCGGAGATCTGGAAGCTGCGTTGGACCGTATTGCAGCAACCAATGCCATAGGGATTACCCTGAAATGTGCGGAAGATTACGCTGCCAAGGCGCGTGAAAATCTTTCCATGTTTCCAGAAAGCACACTCAAAAATCTGTTGCTGGAAACAGCCAGTTATTCTGCAAGCCGCGAGCGTTAAGGCGGCTGCATATTGGGGGCTGGCCATTACATCTGGTAATGGCTGGCTTCCAACTGATCCATATTTTCCCACAAGGTGGCGGCACTAAACCCAAAGTGCCTGAGATGCATCAGCAAAGGCTGATCATCTGGTAACGCTGTAAACCATGCACGTGGTTGTGCGTAGGTCTTGTCTGGCAGGTTGGCCAGCAGGTTACAGGTGTGCCGTGCGACTGCGGGTGCGGGGTCCAGCCACGTCAGGTTGGGGGGGGAGAGCCTGCGCAGGCGATCCAGCACAAAGGTATAATGCGTGCAGCCAAGGCCCACGACATCCAGCCTGCTGGAATCCGGGTGAATGAACAACCCTTCAATTTCACGCAAAATAGCGGCATCCGGCACATCTTGCCCCCGAAAAGCCAGTTCTGCACAGCTTGCCAGCCCCGGTGCGGCATGGGCAATAAGTGTACATTCTGGCGCGTAAAGCGCATGCAGGCGGGAAAGATAGGGCCGCCGTATTGTGGCACGTGTGGCCAAAAGCCCAATAACTTTGGTTTGGGTGATACGCGCAGCCCAACGAATGGGAGGCACACACCCTACAAAAGGCATGTTTGGCCACGCCGCGCGCAAAGCCTCCAATGCCAATGTGCTGGCCGTATTGCAGGCAACCACCACGGCTTGAGGTTTCAGGCGTGTAATGGCTTGAGAAAGCAGAGAGACGATTCGTTCAATTAGGAATGTATCGTCCTGCTCGCCGTAAGGAAAAACGGCGGTATCGGCCAGATAATCTATACAAACTTCTGGTGCCAGTGTTTGAATGGCCCTGACAATGCCTAACCCCCCAATTCCGGAATCAAACGCCAGAATATGCCGGGGAGCAAAAAAAGCAGGGCCATGTGTGTGCACCGCTTTATTTATCCTTACCTGCCTTGAATGCTGCGGCTTCTTCCAGACTGGCAACGCCACCATGGCGGGCGGACCAAGCGCAGGGATCTTCCAGAAAACGGCGCACTTCTGATGCGGCTTCTTCTGAGAAGTATGGCCGTGTGGAGCATGCTTCCAGCACATCCCACCATGTGCACAGCGCGTGCAAGGATACGTTCATTTCCGCCAGAGTGTTCTGTGCACCGGGGAAAACACCGTAGTAGAACACCACAAACGCGTGGTTGATAATGGCCCCGGCATTACGCAATGCGTTGGCAAACTGCACTTTGGAGCCACCATCTGTGGTCAGATCTTCTACCAGCAGGGTGCGCATGTTTTCGGGCACATCGCCTTCAATCTGGGCATTGCGGCCAAACCCCTTGGGCTTTTTGCGCACATAGGCCATGGGCAGCATCATGCGGTCTGCCATCCATGCAGCAAACGGAATACCTGCAGTTTCACCCCCAACCACAGCATCCAGGCTTTCATACCCCACGTGGCGACCAATTTTTTCCACGCCCAGTTCCATAATTTTGGCGCGGGCACGGGGGAAAAAGATAATGCGGCGGCAATCAATATAGACGGGGGATTTCCAGCCAGAGGTCAGGGTATAGGGATCTTCTGGGCGGAAATTCACGGCCTTGATTTCCAGCAGCAGGCGTGCGGTGGTCAAGGCCGCGTCGCGGTCCCAGTCACTGGTCTCGGCTGGGTGGGCAGAGGCCACGCCTGAGGGTGATGTCATGTGCGCATATCCTTAAATTTAACGGTTGTGCATATATGTTTGGAATAACGCCGCAAGCGTGGAAAATCCATGCCTGATGGAAGGGTTTTCCTGCAAATACATCCTGTATTGATGTGTAAATGGCATAAGAGTGAAAAACTTGTGATGTGCAAAAGTCTGGGAATTGCTTTTTCCACCTTGCGCACAGGCCGGATGTAGCGTTTAATCAACGCTAGTTAAGATTGATTATCAGTTAAGGAACATGCCGTGGCCGCCGAAGCTAATCGTATTGCGCGCAAGTGTGAGCGGGCCGTTATAACGGCTTACAAGGAACTGCGCGAAGTTGGGACAGCAGATGTTACGGCGTTTAATGCCTGCACAACCCTGTACCGTATTCATCATCCCGAATCTTCTGTGAATGAGGCGCGGCGCCTTGTTTCCGAATGGATTGATCATCACGTTGTCCGTATGGATTCCGGCCCAACCAAAGGGTGTGATTGCAACTAGGCACTTAACGGATCGTTCAACGTTATCAAACGCATGTTCCGGCAATGGGCATGCGTTTTTTTATGCTTGAAGGCTAGGTAGCGTTTATTCGCTCTGCCGCCCTATTTTTTTGGAAAGAGCGTGCAAACAAAAAGCCGACTTCCCGTAAGGAAAGTCGGCTTTTGGGGGTTAGTCTGTTTTAGCGTTTGGCAAGCGGCACATAGTCACGCTGCGGTGCGCCAATATAAAGCTGGCGAGGGCGGCTGATACGCTGGCCCGGTTCTTCAATCATTTCCTTCCACTGGCTCACCCAGCCGGTGGTGCGGGCTACGGCAAACAGCACAGTAAACATGCTGGTGGGGATGCCCATGGCCTTGAGAATGATGCCAGAGTAGAAATCCACATTCGGGTAAAGTTTGCGCTGCACGAAGTAATCATCGCTCAGAGCAATCTTTTCCAGCTCAACCGCCAGATCCAACAGCGGATCATCCTTAATGCCAAGTTCTGTCAGCACTTCGTGGCAGGTCTGCTGCATGATCTTCGCACGAGGGTCGAAGTTCTTGTAAACGCGGTGGCCAAAGCCCATCAGCTTTACGCCGCTGTTCTTGTCCTTCACCTGTGCGATAAAGGCAGGAATATTTTCTTTCTTGCCAATACGGGCCAGCATTTTCAGCACAGCTTCGTTTGCGCCACCATGTGCAGGTCCCCACAGAGCGGCAATGCCCGCAGCAATACAGGCAAACTGATTGGCCCCTGTAGAACCAGCCAGACGTACGGTGGAGGTAGAGGCATTCTGCTCATGATCGGCATGCAGAATCAGAATCCGGTTCATGGCGCGGGCCAGAACAGGGTTGACCTTGTAAGGTTCGGACATGCGCGCGAACATCATGGACAGGAAGTTTTCTGCGTAGTTCAGATCATTCCGCGGGTAGATAAAGGCTTCACCCTGCGTGTATTTGTAAGCCCATGCCGCAATGGTTGGGATTTTGGCAATCAGCCGCATGGCTGCCAGATCCCGATTGGCGGGAATGGCAATATCGTTGGCATCTGGGTAGAAGGCAGACAAAGCCCCAACCGTACCACACAGAATGGCCATGGGATGGGCATCACGCCGGAAGCCGTTAAAGAAGTTACGGATCTGCTCGTGCAGCAGCGTATGGTTTGTAAGGGTATTGGTGAAGGTGTCGTACTGCGCCTTGTTGGGCAGTTCGCCATTCAAAAGCAGATAAATAACTTCTTCGTAGGAAGCATTTTCGGCCAGCTGCGCAATAGGGTAACCACGGTGCAGCAGAACGCCTTTATCACCATCAATAAAGGTGATTTTGCTGTTGCAGGCCGCTGTTTCCCCGTAACCTGGGTCAAACGTGAAAACGCCCAGTTGCGCCGGAAGTTTGCGGATGTCGATAACATCCGGTCCCAGAGTGCCTGAAAGCACAGGCATTTCGGCGGATTTTCCATCAACCGAAATGGTAGCGGTAGATAGCTTACCTTCTTTCTGCGACGCGCTCATTAGTGTTTCCTTCTGCATGGTTGGGCCACGGTCGCTGCTGCGGCCTGCTCGTCGCACTTTGTCACTCATTCAAAAGGAAACCGGAAGGTTGCCAGCGATAAACGAAGCGTTATCGGAAAGGAGTATGCTTGGAAAACCACAGTTTTTTGGGTTTAGGGTCGCGCGAATGTGTGCAAATGCATGCTTTGGGCATCGCACATTTGCCAGCGTGTTATATCTGGCAACGTTTCGCTACCGTACATTTCAAAAACAGCAACAGAGGCTGGAGCGAATCCCTGATCCAGCGCACTGGCCTGCATGTCTAACTGATGCGCCAGCAAGGAAATACCGGGGTTATGCCCCACCATCAGCACTGTGTGGGCTGAATCGGGAACGCGCTGAATTTGTGCCAACAAAGCTTCAGGCGTGGCGTCGTAAATATCTGCACAATATTCGGGCGTGGGAAGGGGGCATGCCAGTGCCGCCACAACGCCTGCCAGAGTCTGCCGTGTGCGCACTGCCGGGCTACATAAAATGGTATCGGGCACAATGCCGTGCGCTGCCAGCCAGTGCCCACAGCGCTGTGCCGCCTCTTGCCCTGCGGGCGTAAGTGGGCGATTCATGTCAGCATCAACGCTGAAATTTCCCAAAGGGGCGGAAGCGGCTTCAGCGTGGCGAAGCAGAACAAGGCGGCGCATGCGTGGGGCTTATGCTTTGGGGGCTTCGGCTGTGTGCCGGGCTATGGCTTCATGGTGGCGGATCACTTCATGGATAATGAAGTTCAGGAACTTTTCAGCAAAATCCGGGTCCAGATGTGCGTCTTCTGCCAGTTTACGCAGGCGGGCAATCTGCTGAGCCTCACGTGCAGGGTCTGCTGGGGGCATGTTGTAGCGTGCTTTAAGTGCACCTACAGCCTTGGTGCAGCGGAAACGTTCCGCCAGCATGGAAACCAGGGCAGAATCGATATTATCAATACTACAGCGCAGGTCCTGAAGGGCCTGAGTGGGGGAGATGGGCTGGTCGTCTGTCACGGTCATGCTGTTCCGGTTCTGTCACAATAGGCATCAGCGCCTGCAAGGGGCGCTGTGGTTGGTAGGGTTTAATCAGGCTTTTTCCACAAAAGGAGGGGGCAGGTCCAGCCATGCCAGATGTCCCCCTTTGCCAGCGCCTGTATCTACAAAAACGGCCTGCCCACCAGAACGCCCGGGAATGGCAAGCGGGCAGCCATTGGTGGAGCGCTGATCATGCCCACAATAGATAGTGTAACCGGCGGGAATGGTGTTTACCCAGTTGAGTGTACGTTCCGGGTATCCATCTGGCTGCATACGGTTTGTGGTTTCCCCAAACAATGCGCGTGAAAGCAGATAGGTCACACGGCCCAGTGGCGGCGGTGGGGGTTCCATCAGCATGCGTGGGTCAAATGCGCCATGCACAAAAATGGTCTGGCCCATAACCAGCCATGCGGGTGCGCTTTCCAGCACGGGCAGAAGGGTTTGCAGTACATCTGCATTTTCTGGCTGGTAAAGTTGCGCCAGTGTTTCTT
Source organism: Acetobacter pomorum (assembly GCF_002738225.1). Lineage (GTDB taxonomy): Bacteria > Pseudomonadota > Alphaproteobacteria > Acetobacterales > Acetobacteraceae > Acetobacter > Acetobacter pomorum. The sequence continues at coordinate 235,736 of NZ_PEBQ01000144.1, forward strand.
CCAGATGTGGGGTGGAGCGTAAACGTTTGCCCATAAGGGCGCGCCCCAGCTTGCGATCATGATTGCCAATTAAAAACAGGCCACGCTTTTCATGCATCACTTGCAACATCAGCCGCAAAACGCCTGCGCTGTCTGGGCCGTAATCTACCAAGTCCCCCAGCTGTATAACAAAGCGGTCCGTGGCCACGGCGTGGCGGAAAGCGTCCAGATCTCCATGCACGTCCCCCACAATGCGGAGTCCGTTTCGCATTGCATTTTTCACGTTTCCGTCAGGGGGAAGCTGTTCAAACATGGTGTTTTAATCCGTTATTTCCTTACTTCCATGTAGGCTTTCCGAGATCAAACAGGAACTGGAAGGGCAAGTTTTTTTTCACTTTCCTCCTGATCGTGCACAAGTATGTGACGCGCCAGCACGATGTGTTTGCGCTTACGTTATACGGGCAATCGGGTTTTTGAAAAACAGCCTGAAACGGAAGGACAACATGCCACAGAGAGAAAAATGCGTTGGAACAGCCTTACACTGTTGCCGCCGTGTTTGCTTGGTGGTGTGTGCTTTCGGAAATTCGGAACAGTTTGAAAAAGAACAGGAAGCCCTCTCATGACAGAGCGCATTCGGAACGTCGCGCTGCGCAGTAAAGTATGTCCGGCAGAAACCGCATCCGAGTTGATCAAGCACGGAGACGTGGTGGGGACCAGCGGTTTTACCGGGGCAGGTTACCCCAAGGAAGTACCCAAGGCGCTGGCCCAGCGGATGGAAGCTGCGCATGATCGGGGCGAAAAATACCAGATCAGCCTGATTACGGGCGCATCCACGGGCCCTCAGCTGGATGGTGAGCTGGCCAAGGCCAACGGGGTGTATTTCCGCTCGCCATTCAATACGGATGCCACCATGCGCAACCGTATTAATGCGGGTGAAACGGAATATTTTGATAACCATCTGGGGCAGGTGGCTGGCCGTGCCGTGCAGGGCAATTACGGCAAGTTCAATATTGCGCTGGTGGAAGCCACAGCCATTACGGAAGATGGCGGCATTGTGCCCACATCTTCTGTCGGCAATTCCCAGACATTCCTCAATCTGGCCGAAAAGGTCATTATCGAGGTAAATGAATGGCAGAATCCGATGCTGGAAGGCATCCATGATATCTGGGATGGCAACGTAAGTGGCGTGCCTACGCGTGATATTGTGCCGATTGTACGGGCAGATCAGCGCGTGGGTGGCCCGGTTTTACGGGTGAACCCGGACAAGATTGCTGCCATTGTACGCACGAATGACCGGGATAGAAATGCCCCGTTTGCCGCGCCGGATGAAACAGCAAAAGCTATTGCGGGCTATTTGCTTGATTTCTTTGGGCATGAAGTCAAACAGAACCGTTTGCCGCCCTCACTTCTGCCGCTCCAGTCTGGTGTGGGCAATGTGGCCAACGCCGTGCTGGAAGGGCTGAAGGAAGGCCCATTTGAAAATCTGGTGGGCTATAGTGAGGTGATTCAGGATGGCATGCTGGCCATGCTGGATTCTGGCCGTATGCGTATTGCCTCTGCCACGTCTTTCTCGCTGAGCCCGGAAGCTGCGGAAGAAATCAATAACCGGATGGATTTCTTCCGGAGCAAGATCATTCTGCGCCAGCAGGATGTCAGCAACAGTCCCGGCATTATCCGCCGTTTAGGGTGTATTGCCATGAACGGCATGATTGAGGCGGATATTTACGGCAACGTAAACTCCACCCGCGTGATGGGCTCCAAGATGATGAATGGTATTGGGGGATCGGGTGATTTTGCCCGGAGTTCCTACCTGTCCATCTTCCTGTCTCCCTCCACAGCCAAAGGTGGCAAGATTTCAGCCATTGTGCCGATGGCTGCGCATGTGGACCACATCATGCAGGATGCGCAGATTTTTGTAACCGAGCAGGGGCTGGCGGATCTGCGTGGGCTTTCACCGGTGCAACGTGCGCGTGAAATTATTTCCAAATGTGCGCATCCGGATTACCGGCCGATGTTGCAGGATTATTTTGATCGTGCGCTTAAAAATTCCTTTGGTAAGCACACACCGCATCTGCTGACGGAAGCTCTGTCTTGGCATCAGCGGTTTATTGATACGGGCACCATGCTCCCATCATAAAAAAAGGGGTGGATTTCCACCTCTTTTTTTCGGCTTCTTCCCATGTTCCTTATGAGGGTGGGAGGAAGCCTTTTTTACAATCAGCTTTTATTGGTGGTTGTATCGGCGAGTTGCGTGGGTTGTTGGGTAATCATGATATCCACAGGGCGTTCAGCCAGAAACTCGCTGGTAGAGCCTTGGGGGGAGCCTGGGTTATCCGTAATAATGGCTTCAGCATCACGGTGTGTCAGTGCAAACAAATGCGGTGTTGCAGAAGGGGAAATATAGGCTGCATAGGGGTGGCGGCCCGCCAGTTTATGCGCGGCATAGGCATCACGCTCTGAATTTACGGGAATGGCCACCATAATTTTGGAATCCGCATGCAAAACGGTTTCTGTGTCTTTATGGTCTGAAGGCACCAGAATAACCCTGTCCCGCATCCGGGTTTTGCGCACCAGCTTGACCACCTCATCCGCGTTGGTGGTGTTCATATCCAGCATTAACAGGGTATTAGACCGGTGGGCAGAGGCCAAAACGCCCCCCAGCTCATTAGAGCCGGGTTCCACCATAATCCGACCATCTGGCCCGCTGGCCAGCTCCAACCGCAACATGGAGGGCACACCCTCATGCGGGGATGATGCTGAAACCGGCGTAGTGACAAGCCCTGTGCCCGGTGTGCACACAATCAACCCATGGTGGATGCGTGCCATAATGCCATAGGCCTTGGAGTGCTGCACAACCAGTGTTGTGCCCACGGCCACGCACAGGCCCACAGCCAGTGCGATTTTTTTAAGGCAACCAGAAGAGGATTTGCCACTTTGTTTTACAGAGATGTCAGCCGCCTTTTCAGGGTGCGACATTCGGTTCTTCCTTATCATTCTGGCCAGCCATGGAAGCCGCTCGTGCCAAATCAACTGAAAGCACGCGGCTTACGCCTCGCTCCTGCATGGTTACGCCAAACAGGTGGTCCATATGGGCCATAGTTAACTGGTGGTGGGTGACTACCAGAAAACGGGTTCCCGCTTCGGTTACCATATCACCAAGTAGAGCACTAAAGCGGCCTACATTGGCATCATCCAGCGGTGCGTCCACTTCATCAAGGACGCATACAGGAGCAGGATTACAGCGGAAAACAGCAAAAATCAATGACAATGCGGTTAAAGCTTGTTCACCTCCTGAAAGAAGAGAAAGGGTTGCAAGCTTTTTACCGGGAGGTTGTGCGTAAATTTCTAACCCGGCTTCCAGCGGGTCATCACTCCCAACAAGGCCCAGATGGGCACGTCCACCCCCAAACATACGGGTAAACAAAGACTGGAAGTGGTGGTCCACCTGCGTGAACACAGCCATCAGCCGTTCACGCCCTTCTTTGTTGAGTGTGCCAATAGAGCCACGCAGACGGCTGATGGCGGCTTCCAGGTCAGAAATTTCATCTGCCAGTGTACGCGCTTGGGTAGAAGCTTCCTCAGCCTCAATTTCTGCGCGCAGGTTAACAGGCCCCATATCTTCACGCTCCCGCGTCAGACGGGATATTTTGCGGCGGAGGGCGTTTTCTGCAGATTCTGTCAGATCCCCCGTGGGCTGACGCGGCGGAGTGGGTGTATCCGCCAGAAGTTGGTCCAGAATGGCCTGTGCCTGCTCACTTTTGGCATCGGCTTTCAGCAGGTTTTCACGTGCTGTATTCAGTTCGGCTTCTGTGCGGCGGCGCTGTTCATTGGCGGCATTTAAGGCTGATTCGGCTTCAGCACGTATTTTATCGGCCTGTGCGTAGGCTTCTTCTGCATCTTCCAAGGCTGAAAGGGTTTGCTGTTTCTGGCGTTGCGCCTCAGCCGGAAGTTCTGAAACCTTACTGTGATCACTCTGTGCCGTTTTGACGCGTTGCGCCGCATTTTCGGCCTCTGTGTGGGCTGTTGCGGCGCGTTGGCGCCATTCTTCTTCTGCAGCCACAAGAGATGTCAGGCGTGCTTCCAGCGTTGTGGCTTCGGCCAGAAGTGTGGCGCGCAGTTCACGCGTTGCTTCTAGCTGAGTGGTAAGAGCAGCACGCTGCGTGTGCAGTTGGGCAAGTGTGTTCTCTGCATCTTGTGGCATGTCTGCGGCTGTTTGAGCCTCGGCCTGTGTTGCAGATATGAGCTTGTCTTGGGCATCCTGCTGCTCATGCTGGAGTTCTTCAAGCCGAGGGGTCAGGGCGGCAATTCTGCTACGCAGGGCAAGGGCCTGTTCCTGCATTTTCTGCTGCTGCTGAGTGGTGGTTTGCACAGCCTGTTCGGCCTGGATAAAGGCAGACGTAGCCGTTTGAAAAGCCAGTTGTGCCTGTTCCAGATTGTTTTGAGCGTCTTGCAAGGCTGCGGCTGTGGCATTTTCTGTTTGCGCAGCTGTCAGCCGTTGTTCCAGTTCAAGAACAGTTGCTGCTTCCACATCCAGATTTTGTTTGAGGCGTTGGCGTTCTGGGGCAAGTGTTTCCAACCGAGTGGTGGCGGCTGTGTGCTGGTTTTCGGTTTGAGTCTGTTTGTGCTGCACACGCTGAAAGGTCTGTTCCGCCAGTTTAAGGGCTGTGCGGCAGTCCTGCTCGGCCTTCTGTGCGGCTGTATGCTGTGCCCGTGCGGTGGAAAGGGCTTGCTGAAAGCTTTGCAATGGGGGCAGTGCCTGTTGCGCTGCTGTGGCGCTTGCCAAAGCAGCTTCGGCTTCAGCCTTGGCGGCAAGTGCACGTTCCTGTTGGGGGCGCAACGCATCTAACCGTGCGCGGAAAGATGTATGCTGGCGTTCCAGCTCGGATTCCTGCGTACGGGCCTTTTGCAAGCTTTGTTCCAGCTTGCCGCGTTCTATACGTTGTTCCTGCGCCAGCTTTTCTCCAGCCTGCACGTTAGCACGGGCAATTGCGGCTTTTTCTTCGGCTTGCGGAACGTGCTGTTCCATTTCTGCAATGCGGGCCGAGGTTTCACGCAGAATACGGCGTTGGGCCAGACGGCGAGCAGAGGCATCAGGCTCTCCCGCACGGGTGTAAAAACCATCCCACCGCCATAAATCCCCGGCGCGAGACACCAGGCATTGGCCCGGCAGAAGCTGCGCCTGCAAGGCTGTGCCATCTGTGCCATCGGGCACAACACCAGTATATGCTAGCACTCTGTTCAGTTCTGGCGGTGCGGTGATAACGGATTTAAGGGCAACAGCTTTGCCGGGTAGAGGAACGGTAGAAGTATCTTTCAGTAAATGCCAGCCGCGTGGGGCGTTATCAGCCGCAGGCGCATCCAATCCGTCTGTGAGTGCTACGGCCAGCGCGACCTCATATTCTTCGGGAACAGTGATCTGAGCTGATATTGGTTCAGCCGAGGCTTCTTTTTCATTCCCCAGAGCTTCCGCCAGCCCTTCTGCCTGAGCACGCAGGCGCGTCAGCTCGGTTTGCAAAGTGGTGAGCGTCTGCTGGGTTTGTGTTTGTTCCTGCCGATGGTGTTGCAGGTTGCGTTCGGTTGTTTCCAGCGCCTGCACAACTTTTTGCAAGGCCTGTTCTTGCGTGGTGCGCTGTGCTCGCGCTTGCTTTAGCGCATCTTCGGGCGGTGCTTCTGCCTGTGTTTTTTCCAGCGCCTGCGTAAAGGTCTGGGCCTCCTGCGTTGCGCGTTTGAGAGAGGATTCGGCAGCCCGCAGGCTGTTTTCTGTATTACGGCGCTGGGCTTCGGCCTCCTGCGCCGCGCGGCTGGCATCTGTAAGGGCTGTATTGGTGTTTAGCCGCTCTGTTTCAGCCTTTTCCAGTGCTTCACGGGCAGCCTGCACGGCTTGTGCGGCGGCATCGGTTTCCTGCTTGAGTTGAAGCCTGATGCTTTCATCAACCAAAGCGCTTAGCGTATCAGCATGGCGTTTTTCAGCCTGGGCCAGATCAGCCTTGAGGGAAGCCAGCCGAGAACGCGCTTGTTCTAACGTGCGGCGGAGTTCCGTAAGTGCTTGTTCCGCAGCCTGTGCGTTATTGCGCGCAACAGAAAGCGCTACATTGCATTCAGACCGCGTGCGTTCTGCCGCATCCAGTGTGGTTTTGGCGTTCTGGAAAGTTGTCTGGGCTTTTTCAACAGCTTTTTCTGTCGCCTGAATAGTTTCAGACACCGGAAGCTGTTGCTCCAGAGATGCCAGTTCTGCCTGTAATGCTGTGTAGGCTGCGGCAATGCGTGTATGATGGTTTTGTGCTGCGGCCAGATTTTCAGCCGCACGTTCATGAGCAGCGCGGGCTGTATTCAGGTCTGCGGTCAACTGGCCAAGAGTCTGTTCCGTTTTTGCCAGTTCTTCCGTCAACGCTTGCTGCTTGGCTTCTGCCAGGGCTGTGCGCGTGGGGAGTGAGGTAATGGCAGCTTCTGTTTCTGCTTTTTCGGCCTTCAGGCGTTCAAGCGTTGCTGTGGCGTCATCCAGCCGGGTTTTTGCAGCCTTGGCATCTGCTTCATGTTGTTTCAGGCGTTCGGCGGCATCTTGTGCCTGTGTGGCAGCGCGTTCTTCTTCACGCGCAACGCCTTCGGCCAGCACGCGGCACCGTTCCAGCGCAGTGCGGGCGGCATCTGCCTTTTCTCTGGCTCCTGGTAAAACCTTGTTGGCTTCAAACTCGGCAACTACGGCACTTTCCGCAGCTTCCTCATGTTCTGTCAGGGCTTTGCGGGCGCGGGCGGCGGTATCAATCGCGCGTTCCACAGCAAGCCGGGCACGGGCATGTAATACGGCCAGCAGCTCCGCTTCGGCATCCCGTAAAGCGGCAGAAAGCTCGCGGTAACGGCTGGCATCGCGAGATTGTTCGGCCAGCCCATCCAGCCTGTCTGTCAGTTGCTGGCGGCGGTCTTCTGCACGTGTCAGGTTGGATTCTGTGGCGCGTAGCTTCAGTTCCGCTTCATGCCGGCGGGCGTGCAGGCCGGTAATGCCTGCGGCTTCTTCCAAAATGGTGCGGCGTTCTTCTGGCCGTGCGCCCACCAGCATGGCCACACGGCCTTGGCTGACCATGGCGGAAGACCGTGCGCCAGATGCCAGATCTGCAAACAGAGTTTGCACATCTCGCGCACGTACGGAGCGGCCATTTATGCGATAATCGCTGCCAGACCCGCGTTCTGCCCGGCGGGTAATTTGCAGCTCATCCAGATCAGCAAAAGCAGCGGGGCCAAAACCCTTGGTGCCTTCAAGTGTGACAGTGACTTCAGCAAGAGATCGGGCAGGGCGGCCTGTGGTGCCTGCAAAAATAAGATCATCCATTTCCCCCCCGCGGAGGGAGCGAGCGGAAGATTCACCCATCACCCAGCGCAGGGCTTCCACCACATTGGATTTGCCGCACCCATTGGGGCCCACAATGCCTGTTAGCCCAGGCAGAATTTCCACCGTTACCGGATCCGCAAAACTTTTGAATCCGACAATGCGCAGACGAACAAAACGAACTGTCATGCAGGTATAGGGCGTGGGCTCAGGAAAACATGCGTAAGCTTAGCTGGCTTTTGCCAAATATTTGGTGAAGTCATCATAAGACAATGCGCTGGACACCTGCTCCTTGTTATTGAAGCGGAAAGTGGGAGTGGAATCAAAATGGAATTTGTCCTGCGCTTCAGACTGCTGGTTCAGAATGAACTGCATAAGCTGCTGGTCAGCAATGGCTTTTTCAAATGTATCAGCGGGCATGCCAGCAAAGGCTGCCATTTTCTTTAGCTCATCCTTTGGGCTGCCTTCCTTGGTGTAAGCCCAGCGGTCTAGGCTGGAAAGCAGGGAGGAGCAGAAGGGTTCATACCGTTCTGGCGGCAGAGTGCGGGCCACCATGGCGGCAACTGTTGCGAGCTGATCTGTAGGGAAATCATGAAAAACGTAGCGGATTTTCCCGGTATCAATCAGCTCTTTCTGCACTTGTGGGAAGGTGTTTTCTGCAAAATGTGCGCAGTGGATACAGGTGAGGGAGAACCATTCTTCCACAACAATCTTGGCGTTTGGGTTGCCCAGTTCACGCGGGGTAAAGCGCGTATCCGTGGCATCTGCTGCCAGGGAAATACCGCGCAGGGCGGTGGAGGCAACGGCCAGGCTTCCGGCAGCTAGAATGGAACGGCGGGTGAAAGACATGGAAATCCGGTCTCCCTCAGGGGTGCAAATCATAGGCGTTAAAGGCATGACGGCAGATTTGCTCTGCCGTCAACCCACAGATTTATCTGTAGTGGCAGATGTTTCTGTCTGCGTGGGCGTTGCGGGCTGTTCTGCCAGCTTGCGCACGCGCACACGGCGAATGTGCCGGGCATCTGCATCCAATACGCGGAAGAGATAGCCATTTTCATGCGTGAGCACTTCACCACGGGTGGGCACATGCCCCGCCATGCGGAACACCAGGCCGCCAATGGTTTCAATTTCGGCCTCTCTCTCACTCTCGGTCAGAATGGGGCCGATGGTTTTTTCAAACTCTTCAATCGGGCAGCGGGCATCAATATCAAAAGAACCATCTGGCCGCGGGGTGATCATGACAATAGCGGGCTCATCATGCTCATCCGAGATATCACCCACAATGGTTTCAATCAGATCTTCAATGGTCACCAAGCCATCAATGCCGCCATATTCATCAATCACCAGTGCCATGTGGGTCTGGCGCTGGCGCATTTGCAGCAGCAGATCCAACACCGGAATTTGCGGCGCAATCATAAGCGGTTGGCGCAAAAGCACTTCCAGATTAAAGGCCTCGCTGGTGCCAACATAGGCGATCAGATCCTTCACATGGATCATGCCCACAATATCATCCAACTGGTCCCGATAAACCGGCATGCGGGAATGGTTTTCCCGCCGCATCATGGCCAGTGCTTCGTCCAGACTGATGGACACCGGCATGGCCACAATATCGGCCCGTGGTACCATCACATCATCAGCGGAAATGTTGCGCAGGCGTAGCACGTTGGCAATAAGCGCGCGCTCCTGCCGGTCCAGTTCCGGTTTTTCACCCGTTGCAGACTCTTCGGGTTCATCCGCCGCCTGTTGCACCAGGGCCGCGATGGAACTGCGCAAATCGGTCTGATGTTTTTTACGATGGAAAAAGGAAAACAGGCCGCGATTATTGGTTTCCTGCTTGTCGGACGCAGAATCGTTTTCGCTCATGATCGGGGTTTCCAAGGGTTGGGAACCCTGAGCCGCGAAAGCAGGCGGGATTCCAGCATTTCCATTTCACGCGCTTCACCGGGGTGGTGGTGGTCATACCCAGCCAGATGCAGGCTGCCATGGATGACCAGATGCGCAAGATGGTCTGCAACAGGTTTGCCGGCTTTGTGAGCTTCGCGCACCACGGTTTCCAGCGCCAGAATAATGTCTCCACCAGTAATGCCGGGCGGAGGTTCAAACGTGAGCACATTGGTGGGGCGGTGCTTGCCACGGTGGCGACCGTTCAGTTCACGCACCTCCCGATCTGTTGCAAGCACAACAGTATTGGGCAAGCCGCCATATTCTGAACAGGCGGCCAAAGCGCGCCATACCAGCTGCTCCGGGTTATGCACGTAAGAGCGCCAGCGCCTATCCCGGACAAGGATTTCAGGGCCTTCGTTCTGCTCATCGGAAAAAACGGCCTGAAAAGGCAGGATTTTTTCAGGGGCATCCATATCCTGCATAGGGATATGGGCGGGGCTACTTGGCGGTTCCATTTTTCTCCTGACGGCCCTTGCTACGGGAGGGTTCCCTTACAGCCGTCGCCTTTGCATCATAGGCTTCAATAATGCGGGCGACCAGCTTATGGCGCACCACATCGGTTGAATCAAAGCGGGAAATGGTAATTCCCTTGACATTTTCAAGCGTTTCCACCGCATCACGCAGGCCGGAGGTGGTGCCTGCGGGCAGGTCGATCTGCGTGAGATCACCCGTCACCACCATGCGGGAGCCGGGGCCAAGGCGGGTTAGGAACATCTTCATTTGCGCAATGGTGGTGTTCTGAGCTTCATCCAGAATAACAAATGCGTGCGAGAGTGTGCGCCCGCGCATAAAGGCCAGCGGCGCGACCTCAATATCTCCCGATGCCATACGCCGCACAACCTGATCTCCCGGCAGCATATCGTAAAGGGCATCATAAAGTGGGCGCAGGTAGGGGTCGATCTTGTCCTTCATGTCACCGGGCAAAAAGCCCAGCCGCTCGCCGGCTTCCACAGCCGGGCGGGAGAGAATGATCCGATCAATGGAACCAGCCTGCAACATGGCCACAGCTTGCGCTACAGCCAGATAGGTTTTGCCTGTACCTGCAGGGCCAATACCAAACACCAGCTCTTTTTTTGCCAGTGCCTTCATATACGTGGCCTGCCCGGGGGAGCGCGGCTCAATGTTGCCATGCCGCATGCGGATAACAGGCAGATCGCCTTCTATTTCCGGGGCAGCCTGCGGGGTGTTGGAAAGAATGCTGGTGGTGTTCTGTGGCGGGCGGGACATGCGTATGGCGGCCTCTATGCAGCTGATATCCACATTTTCGCCTGCTGCCAGTTTCTGGTACAGCACGCTCAGCACCGCACGGGTGCGGGCTGTTTGTTCAGGAACACCCTGAATGGAAATGCGGTTGCCACGCCGGGCCACCTCCACTTCCAAACCTTCTTCCAGGCAGCGCAGGTGCTTGTCGTGGTCTCCCACAAGGCGCGCCAGAAGGGTGTTGTCTTCAAACTGCAGGGTCGCAGAGGCATGGGGCATTTCTGCAGCCATGCGGGGTGAGGCGGAAATACGCGTGCTGCTCAAGCGGACACACACTCCTCTTCTAAAACGCCGGACAGGGAATTGGTCAGGCGTTCAACAATACGCACGGGCAGTTCCTTGCCAATCAAATGCTTGGGCCCAGAAACGTGCACAGGCTGCAACCACGGAGAACGTCCGGCAATCTGCCCCGGTTTCCGTCCTTCTGAGGTAAACAGAACAGGAATGGTTTTGCCAACAAGTGTTGCATTAAAGGCATCCTGCTGTTCACGCAGCAGGGCCTGCAAGGCTTGCAGGCGGGCATCCTTCACATCCTCTGGCACCTGCATGCCAGCGCCTGCGGCCGGGGTGCCGGGCCGGGGGGAGTATTTGAAGGAATATGCCAGCGCAAAGCCAACATCACGCACAAGCTGCATGGTGGCTTCAAAATCCTCATCCGTTTCACCGGGGTGGCCCACAATGAAGTCGGATGAAAGAGCCAGATCAGGCCGTGCATCACGCAGGCGGCGCACAATATCCCGATACTCATCAGCCGTATGGCCACGGTTCATGGCGCGCAGGATGCGGTCAGACCCCGCCTGAACCGGAAGATGCAGGAATGGCATTAACTGCGGCAGATCACGGTGAGCGGCTATCAGTGCATCATCCATGTCCCGTGGGTGGGATGTCATGTAACGGATGCGCGAAAGGCCGGGCAGTTTGGCCAGCTCATAGGCCAGTTGCGCTAACCCCCATATGGAGCCATCCGGGCCTTCTCCATGATAGGCGTTTACGTTCTGCCCCAGAAGGCTGATATCCTTTACGCCGCTTTCCACCATGCGGCGTGCCTCTGCCAGCACAGAAAGAACAGGACGGCTGCTTTCCGCCCCGCGCGTATAAGGCACCACGCAGAAGGAGCAGAATTTATCGCACCCTTCCTGAATGGTCAGGAAAGCCGTGTAATTGCCTGCGGTTTGTGGGGCTTCCGCTTCTGGCAGAAAATCGAATTTCTGCTCTGCGGGAAAATCCGTTTCAATAACGGCGCCACCGGCGCGCGCTGCACGGGCCACCATTTCTGGCAGGCGGTGATAAGTTTGCGGCCCCAGCACAATATCTACATACGGTGCACGGGCCAGAATTTCCTGCCCCTCGGCCTGCGCCACGCACCCGGCCACGGCAATAATGGTTTGCTGCCCGGCTGTTTCCCGCGCTTCTTTGATTTTGCGTAGGCGGCCGAGTTCTGAAAACACTTTTTCTGCCGCTTTGTCCCGAATGTGGCAGGTGTTCAGGATAATCATGTCTGCCGCATCTGGTGTGGCAACTGGCTGATAGCCGAGTGGCCGCAGAACATCCCCCATACGTGCACTATCATACACATTCATCTGGCAACCCCACGTAATAACGTGCAGGCCACGGGCAGGGGATGTGTTGGCTGGGGTTCCGGTCATGATGGCAGGCGCTCCGCTATGCCGCTGGCCCATTCCATGCGGCAAGTGGAGGAAATCGGGCCAGAGAGCGTGCAGGTCAAGTCTCTTTTCCCACCACGGTGAGAATAGTGGGAAGATAAGAACGGCCAAACAGCATTCTGGCGGTTAACAGACCGGAGATTCCTTATAGGTTTGGCGGCCCGTAACAGCCACCTGGTTTCTGACCTAAAGCCGTATACGTATTGAAGCAAAAAAGGAGGCGGTTTTGTCAAGTACGCTTTTGGCTTTCCTGATATAAGGCGGCAGAAAATTGGCAGGCAAGGTGGCAGGGTTAAACCGGCCCTTTACAATTTTTGGCGTGCGGTTTTGCCGTAGTTCCGCAGCGCCTTCTGCCACGGCTTTCCATGCTGCTTGTGCCAAAGCCTTGCGGCTGGGGAACATGTCCGGGTCCAGCGGTTCGTGCAGTAGCACGGTTGCGCGCGAGCGCTTCCATTTCAGCAAGGCCCATACATGCGGGCCAAGGTCCATATCTCCGTACCATGAAAACACCGGGCGGCGCAGGCGGGAAATGGGCAGATCTTCCAGCCGGTCATACACAAGAGAGACAGGTTGGATCAGCGGTGTCATACCCGGTTCAAACGTTATGGGCAGAAGGCTTTTATCCATTCCTTCCTTCAGCCGAGGTAATTTGGCGATGGCAAAAAAAGCGGACATGAACGGCAACACGCGCGAACCATCGGAGGATGTGCCTTCAGGGAACAATACCAGATTATCCCCTTCCACCATGCGGCGGATCATCTCATCACGCTCACGCCCTGTGGTGCTGCGCTGGCGGCTGACAAAAATGGTACGCCCGATTTGTGAGACCAAGCCCATAATGGGCCATTTTTCAATATCGCCCTTGGCCACAAACACAGAGGGCAGAATGGTGCCCAGTACTGGCACATCCAGCCATGACATATGGTTGCAGATATAGATAACTGGCCGTTCACCCCGTTTGCGGGCTTTTAGGCCACCAACAGTGCCCACGCGCTGCCCCACAACATGGATCTGCAACCCGATAATACGGCACAGCACCCCCCAGATAACCCGCGTCCAGCGGATTTTGGGTGTGCCGGGCACAAGCAGAAGGCATGCCTCAAACCCTACGGAGAGCGGCACCCACACAACCAGCGCGCCAAGGCGCAGGGCCGCCCTTAAATCTGCCGTGCGGCGAAAATAGGCTTCTACCCACGCTGGCAGCGGGGAAAGGCCATCGGGCTTCTTGGGGGGGGAAGCATAAGGGGGGCGGGGTTGGTCAGACGGGCGTGGTGTCATCGTTTCATTTCTGCCAGACACAGCTCTGTCGGACAAACGCGCCTAGCAGCGCAGATGGAATGAAAAAGCATGCGCTCTCTTACCGCGATTTTAGGCGGCGGGACAATCCATCACCCAATTTATGCGTAACAGAAGTTGTTTTGGACGTCGGCACCGCATTTTTGTCATGGTATGTGCATAAAAGGATTTGTAAGCAGAACATTCGCAAATAGGTGCAGGCAGATTATTGGTGAGGACACGCAAGAACAACATGCTGAACAGGCTTGCCCTTACCGCGAATCGTGTTCTTGCAGGTGCGGCCTTGTGGGGGGCATCCTCCTGCCTGACCTGGGCGGCAGACCCGCAGCCTTACACCACCAAGCTGGTACCAACCGGAGAATCTGATCTGGATACGGCTATCAAAAGCTCGTCCGATCTTCTGTCTCTTCAGTCCACGCATGCGGTGGGGCCATTTGCTTTGGCGGGGCGCGTGCATAATGAATATGAGCGTTTGCGCACGGCGCTGGAAAGCTGTGGCTATTATGCGGGCACGGTGCACATTACCCTCAGCCGGAATGGCGGGAAGGATGCCGTGAAGATGGACGGGATGTCTCCCGCTCTGTCGCAATGGATCGAATCTGTACCTGCGGGTGAAAAAATTCAGGCCGAGGTGAAGGTGGACAAAGGGCCGCTTTTTCATCTGGGTACGGTTACGCTGGTGGATGATAAAACCGGCAAGCCCCCAACGTTAACGGAAGACCAAAAAAAGGCTTTTGGTCTTGCACCGGGCCAGCCAGCCGTTGCCAAAACTGTGCTGGATAGCGGCAGTAACCTGATGGATGCCTTGCGTGAAGATGGGCATGCGTTGGCAACGGTGGAAAAACCCAAAGCCTATCTGGAGCCTGCCACACATACGCTGAACATTACTTACCCGGTTACCCCCGGCCCGGTGCTGAATATCGGCAAGATAGACACAACAGGCTTAAAGCAGGTGCATGAAAAGTTTGTGCGCCGCCGTATGACCATACAGGAAGGGCAGCTTTATCAGCCTTCCAAAATTGAAAATGCCCGGCAGGATCTGGCCTCTGTTGGCGTATTTTCCAATGTGACAGTGCAGGATGCCTCCACCTACGCGGTGGACGGCACCATGCCGCTGGACTTCAGCTTTAAGGAAGCCAAACGCCATTCCGTGGCGGCAGAAGGCGGGTATTCCACAGATCTGGGGGCGCGCGCCGGTGGATCATGGACACATTATAACCTGTTGGGTAATGCAGAGCGCCTGCGCCTTACCGCTTTGATTACCGGCCTTGGTGGCTCTGCCCAGCAGGGGTTGGGTTATGATATTTATGCTGATTTCTTCAAACCCGATTTTTTGCAACGCAACCAGAATTTGAGCGCACGTATTGAAGGGCTGCGGCAGTTGTTCTGGTCTTATCGGCAGACGGCATTTTTAATTCGTGGTGGCATTACGCGCCCATTGGCCAAAAACTGGAACGGCAGCTTTGGGCTGATGGCAGAGCAGGAAAAGATTGAGCAGTTTGACGTAACGCGTGATTACACCATTGTTTCCGCACCACTTTCCGTCATGTTTGATAATACAGGGGTCGGCAACCCGATTGAACCTGCAACCCACGGCGTGCGGGCCAGCATCAGCATTACGCCTTCTGTTTCCTTGGGTAACAAGGGCAGTGGCACCTCGTTCTTTGCCATTCTGAATGGCATGGCCTCCACGTATTATGATCTGCACCATCTGGGTATCAGCAAACCGGGCAACAGTGTTTTGGCCTTTCGTGGCATGATCGGCAGCATCCAGGGGGCGAGTACGTGGGATATTCCGCCAGATCAGCGCCTGTACGCCGGTGGCAGCTCTACTGTGCGTGGCTTTCGCTGGCAGGGTGTGGGGCCACAATACAAAAACACCCGCTATGCCATTGGGGGCACATCGCTTGATGCCGGGAGCGCTGAATTCCGCCAGAGGCTGATCGGGAACTTTGGTATGGCGGCGTATATAGATGCAGGTCAGGTTGGCAGCAGCAGTTTGCCGTTTACCGGCAAGCTGCGCGCGGGCACAGGTGGGGGGGTGCGCTATTATACGCCTATTGGCCCCATTCGGCTTGATGTGGCCGTGCCAATTAACCGCGCCCCGCGGGGCGATAAGTGGGACCTGTATATCGGCCTTGGGGAGACATTCTGATGCCCGATAGGCCAGAACCCATTCTGCCACGCACGCCAGATAAACCAGCCCGTCCGTTATGGCGGCGCGTGGGCCGCATTGCCCTGATAACCGGGGGTTCTCTGGTGGGTGTGGCCGGTCTGGCTGTGGCGGTTTTGCTGGTAGGGGCCAATACCGGACCGGGGCGCAAAATGCTAATGCACCAGACATCTGCCCTGACAGGCGGAATGATCGGGCTTTCTGGCATGTCCGGGCGTTTCCCCGATAACTTCCGGCTGGATACGCTGGAAATTCGCGATAAGCAGGGGGCGTGGCTTACGCTGCATAATGTGGCGCTTGATTGGTCCCCTTTGGCCATTGTGGGGCGCACGGCACGTATTTATGCCGTTACGGCTGATGAATTGGATATTCCGCGCCTACCTGTTTCTGACCCGTCCAAGCCTGCGGCACCTTCCAAAAGCTCACCTTCTGCGCTGCATCTGGGGGTGGATATACGTAAACTTGCGGTGGGGCGCATAAATGTGGGGGCCGCACTTGCGGGTTCTCCAGCCAGTTTTTCCCTGTCCGGGCAGGGAAAGCTGTCCAATATTGATCCGGTTATCAATGGGCTAAGCCTGCCATCTCTGCCGGGTGCGGATATCGCGTTGCACCTGAAAAGGCTGGATGCTGCCGGGCAGATTGATCTGGCCACAACCACGGGTAAGGGCAAGCTTGGCCTGCATCTGGATGCTAGCGAGGGCACAGATGGTTTTGCCGCCACGCGCCTGAAAATGCCGCAACTGGTGCCTTTGGCGCTCAAACTGGATATTAACGGACCGCCTTCTGCTGCCGTTTTGGGTTTTGCGGCGACTGCGGGAGATATCAAAGCCCATGCAGATGGCGTGCTGGACTTGCTTGCAGAAAAGCTGGGCAAGCTGAATGCAGGGGTGGATGCCCCCGCCATGTCACTTTCGCCCGATCTTGCATGGGGCGGTATCCATCTAGATGCACAATTGCATGGCAAGATGGCCGCGCCACTGGGCACGGCACAGGTGCAGGTTGATCAGCTTGCTGCATCTGGCGCTGGCGTGGGCACGCTAAAAGTGCAGTTTTCTGGCGAGAACGGCAGTGCCGATATGGCCAATTTGCTGCATGTAATGGCCACGGCAGATGGCGTGCGCCTGCCCGGAAAGGCCCCAACGCTGCTGGCTTCCGCCCCGTTGCAGCTTGATGCCCGGCTGGAGCCACAAAAGCCGGGTAAGCCGCTGGCTTTTACACTGTCTCACCCTTTGCTGGATCTGTCAGGAAACGTACAGGCAGCCGCGCCACAACGCGGCACGGTAGCATTAAAACTGCCCGATCTGCTTCCGTTTGGTGAAATGGCAGGAACGCCCTTGCGTGGCAGCGCAGGTATGAACGCACAGTTTGACCTGCCAGCAAAACCGGAAGGAGATACGCACCTTACGGCAGATGGCACCTTGGCTATTACAGGCGGGCAGCCTCAGGCTGCCGGGCTGATTGGCCCAGATGGCAAGTTTGCTCTTACAGCTACTATGCGGCCTTTGGCGGCCCAGGATAAACTGCCCGCCTCCAAACAGATTGATCTGCAAAATCTGAGTGTGGATGGCCGTGCCCTCAACCTTAAAGGGGGTGGGCAGGTGAATACAGGCCGAGACATGGATCTGGCGTTTGATCTGGGCCTGACCGATCTGGCACGGGCATTGCCCTCCCTGCGCGGGGCGCTCACGCTGGCTTTGCAGGCTAAAGGCCCGATGCAGGATTTTACTGCCACTCTGCATGCAAAGGGAGACCCCGGCACTCCCACCATGCCGCGCGGCCCGATAGAACTGGATGCCAATGTGCAGCATCTGCCTACGGCGCCAGAAGGTACAATACAGGCGCAAGGCACATTAAACCGCGCACCGCTGCTGCTGGATGTGGCTCTGGCCCAGAGTGCACAGGGAGACAGGCAGGTTGATATTCGCAAACTGTCCTGGAACAGCGTGGCCGGGCAGGGGCAGCTTTCTCTCCCCACGGGTGAGGTGGTGCCGCTGGGTACGCTGGACCTGAAGGTGGGGCGTTTGGCAGATTTCCGCCCACTTATCGGGCAGGCCATATCTGGCGCGCTGGCGGCTTCTGTTAAAACCACGCAGGTGGCGGATAAGCCTCAGGTAGCCCTCAAGCTGGATGGCAATGTGGCCATGCCCAATGTCAAAATTGGATCTCTGGCTTTGGCTGGCACGGTCAAAGACCCCGCAGCACACCCCAATGCGGATCTTACGCTCAAACTGGGTGGGTTGTCTGCTTCAGGCGTAACCGGGCAGGCGCGCTTAAGCGCCAAGGGGCCGGATAACGCCATGGCGTTAACAGCTCAGGTAGGGCCTGCAAGCTGGTCTGGCAGCCCCTTGATTCTGGATACTGCCGCCCTGCTGAATCTGCCTGCCAAACAGGTCAAGGTGCAGCGCCTGAATGCCACGGCCAAGCAGGAAACATTGCGCCTGTTGGCCCCGGCGCTGGTCTCATTTGGGCCGACAATGGGGGTAGATCGGCTGCGGGCCACGTTGGTAACAGCAGGTAGCCAACCCGCCACTATTGATATTGCGGGCAAGGTCAAACCTTCTTTGGCGGTTACGGCAGATATTCGTAATCTTACGCCTGCGCTGGCGCATCCATTCGCGCCAGATTTCAAGGCATCTGGCACAGTTTCCGTTCAGGCCAAGGTGGCAGGAACGTTAAATGCTCCACAAGGGCAGGTGAAGCTAACCGGGCGCGATTTGCGTATGGCGGGCAGTTCTGCTGCCGCTTCCATTCCGCCGTTGCATGTAGATGCTGCCGCCAATCTGGCGGGCAGTTCCGCCAAGGTGCAGGTGGCGGCAGGTGCTGGCCCCAAGTTGAATGTGAATGTGGGCGGCACAGCTCCGTTGAATAAAACCGGCCCCATGAACCTGCGTGTTAATGGCAATCTGGATTTAAGTATTGCCAATGGCATTTTGGGTGCGCAGGCTCGGCAGGCGCTGGGGCAGGCCCAGATGGCGCTGCTGGTTGCGGGCACCGTGTCCTCTCCTCGTATAACGGGCACAGTTGATCTGCGTGATGCCGATGTGCAGGATTTTGCCCAGGGCTTCCATTTGGCCAATATCAACGGTCGCGTGGTGGGTGAGAACGACCGGGTGGTTATTCAGAACCTTACGGCCAAGGCGGGTGATGGCAGTTTGAATGTAACCGGCTTTGTAGGCATTGGCGCTCCCGGTATGCCGCTGGATATTCATTTGCAGGCGCATGATGCTCAACCCGTTTCCAGTGATCTGCTGACTGCGGTGATGAATGCGGATATTGCCGTAAAAGGGCAGGTGCAAACCCGTATGGATGTTGATGGCACGGTGGATTTGCGGCGTGTAGAAATCAATATTCCCAATTCTTTGCCATCTTCCGTGGCGCGGCTGGATGTTGTGCGCCCCGGTGATGCGCAAAAGCAAGTAGAAGCCGCCAAGGCAGAAGCCACAAAGGCAGCCGTTATTGGGCTAAATCTCAGCCTGACATCCCCCGGCAAGTTTTTTGTGCGTGGGCATGGCCTTGATGCAGAAATGGCCGGTAGGCTGAAAGTGGCCGGCACAACACAGGCTCCGCTTATAAGTGGCGGGTTTGACCTCAAGCGCGGCAACTTTGATCTGGCAGGTATTTCGCTCAACTTCACCAAAGGGCGGGTGGCCTTTAATGGGTCTGGCGTTGGCCACAAGATGGATCCGACGCTGGACTTTGAGGCCGACCGTGCCGTACAGGGCCAGACAGCCATGCTGAAAGTGGGCGGTTATGCCAGCGCGCCCAAAATTACATTTGAATCCATGCCGCCTCTGCCGCAGGATCAGGTTCTGGCTATGCTGCTGTTTGGCACAGATGCGCACTCGCTTTCCTCCACGCAGATGGTGGAGCTGGGCACGGCGCTGGCCACACTTACAGGGCTTACCCCGTTTGACCCCATGGGCACCATTCGCAAAACCTTACATCTGGACCGTCTGGCCATTGGCGGCGGTTCTGGGGTGGGGAATGGTGGCACCAGTGTTGAGGCCGGTAAATACGTGATGAAAGGCGTTTACGTAGGCGCCAAGCAGGCCACTTCTGGTTCTGGCACGCAGGCGCAGGTGCAGGTTGACCTTACCAAACACCTCAAGCTGAACACAACGGTGGGCACAGGCGGCACCGTAACCGGCTTTACTACCCCGGAAAACGATCCGGGCAGTAGCGTTGGGCTGTTGTGGCAGTATCGTTATTAAGCATTCAGACGGATATTTGAGACGCCCGTAAAAAGGAGCGTCTCAAAACCGTGCGTTAGTCTGAAAGGCTGAAATCTACCACGACAGGCACATGGTCGGAGGGGCCTTCCCAATCTCGTGCCTCACGCACAACTGTCATGCCGTGCAGATTGGGCAGGAGGTCGGGCGTCATCCATACGTGGTCCAGACGGCGGCCGCGGTTAGATTTTTTCCAGTCCCGGTTGCGGTAAGACCACCACGTATAAAGTTTTTCGTCTGCTGGTACAAAATGGCGCATGGCGTCCACAAAGCCGGTTTGCAGCCAGCGGTTTAGGCGTTCTGTTTCTGCTGGTGTATGGCTGACAATTTTAAGAAGTTGCTTGTGGCTCCATACATCGTGCTCAAGTGGCGCGATGTTGAAGTCTCCCACCAGCACCGTACGACTGAGAGGGCGAGACTGAAACCACTCGGTCACTTCTTCAACAAACGCCAGTTTATGGGCAAATTTGGGGTTGGTTTCCGGGTCTGGCTCATCCCCACCTGCGGGGATGTAAAAGTCGTGCAGCTCCACATCGCCTTCTGGCGCGCATACGGTGGCCGCCACGTGGCGGCAATCTTCCTTGCCGTACCATACAGGTGTTTGCGTGACAGGCTTTAACGGATGGCGCGAAAGAATGGCAACGCCATTATAACCTTTCATGCCCCGATAATGCAGATGCTCAAAACCCAGAGCCTTTACGCCATCTTCGGGAAACAGGGGGTCTGGTACCTTGGTTTCCTGTAGGCACACAACATCCGGGGCGAGGTGCCGCACCAGCTTTTCAAGCAGAGGCAGGCGCAGGCGGAGGGAATTGATGTTCCATGTTACTAATCGCATGTGCCGTGGCATGACGGATTGCAGTTTGCAGGGCAAGCAAAAACAGGCGCATAAGTGGGGCAGATGGAACCCGGCTGTTCCCTTGTAATTTCATGTAACAGGGCCATTTTTTAGATTATGACAACCCAACCTTCTTCCGTATCTGCGGATGCAGTTGCGCTGCATCGTGCCTTGTTCACTCTGGATAGCCATATCGATATTCCGTGGCCTGATCGGAATGATGCGTTTGAAGATACGGCAGACAGGCGGGTGGATCTGCCCAAAATGCAAAAGGGCGGTATGTCTGCCGGGTGCTTTGTGGCGTATATCGCTCAGGCAGCTATAGACCGGGAAGGACATGCGCAGGCGCAGCAGCAGTGCTTGGCCATGCTGGATGCCATAGGCCGCATGCAGGGCACTCATAATGGCGTCAGTGCACGTGTTTGCTCTACTGTGGCGGATATGCGCGCTGCGTTTGATGAAGGTGTGCTGGTTGTTGTTCCGGCCGTGGAAAATGGCTACGGCATGGGGGATGATCCCGCATTGCTCAGGCAGTTTCGGGCCAAAGGTGCGCGGTATGTCACCCTCACTCATAATGGCCATAACGCACTGGCAGATGCGGCCATTCATCGCCCTAGCCTAGGGGATGCGCCACAGTGTCACCATGGCCTTTCTGCCCTTGGGCGTGAAGCGATTGCTGAAATGAACCGCCTTGGCATTGTGGTGGATGTATCTCACTCCTCCAAACAAACCATGCTTCAGGCTGTGCAGGTTTCTGCTACTCCTGTTGTGGCTAGCCATTCCTGCGTGCGTACCTTGTGTGATCACCCGCGCAATCTGGATGATGAGCAGTTGGATGCGCTGAAGGAAAGTGGCGGTGTTATCCAGATTACGGCCATGCCCGCGTTTTTGAAGCCCAAGCCGGAGGAAGGCAAACGGCAGGGTTTTGTAGCTGATCTGGTGGACCATATTGATTACGTTGTGCGTAGGCTGGGGCCAGAATACGTAGGTATTTCCTCAGATTTTGATGGTGGTGGTGCGCTGGAAGATTGGCAGAATGCCACGCAGGGCGTGAACATCACTTCTGAGTTGATGCGCCGTGGTTATGACAAAAGTGAAATTGCGGCTTTCTGGGATGAAAACTTTTTGCGTGTACTGGAAAAGGCGGAACAGGTGGCAGAACAAAGCAGGATTGCATGAGAACAAAAAACTGCAAAAATTGTCCACTTCCTCTCTTGACACCCCGTATTTTCAACAAAAAGTTCAAAAACCACAGGGTGTCAAAAAACCGCAACACATTAAATCTTTTGAAATCAGTGAGTTGGTGGGAATGACCAAAAACTGTGCAATCTGCTGAAAGGGCTGACTTTCTGCGGTTTATGATGAGTCAGCCCCAGCTGTTCCACAGAGTTATCCACAAAAACGGTGGATGAAATTTCTCCCACGACCAAGAGCGTATAATGACAGGTGATTCTTCCCCTACAGATATCCGGCCTGTGGCGCAGGAACAGGCAACTCCGGCTTTAAAAGGGGTGGAGGCCATTCGGCATGCGCTTAAAACCATGCCGCTTTCGCCCGGTGTGTACCGTATGCTCGGGGCTAAGGGGGAGGTGCTGTACGTTGGTAAGGCGTTAGCGCTTAAAAAGCGCGTAACATCGTACACCCATATCAACCGTCTGCCTGAACGGCTGCGGCGCATGGTTTCTGAAACGGTGGCAATGGAAATTGTGATCACCCATACAGAAGCCGAAGCCCTGCTGCTGGAGGCCAACTACATCAAGCGCATGAAGCCGCGCTTCAACATTCTGTTGCGGGATGACAAAAGCTACCCGTGGCTGATGCTAACAGATGCACATGCTTTTCCGCAAATTGCCAAGCACCGCGGCAAGGCCGTTAAAGGGGCCAGCCTATGGGGGCCTTTTGCCTCGGCGTGGGCTGTTAACCAGACGCTCAACCTGATCCAGCGTGTTTTTTTGCTGCGTTCCTGCACAGATGCGGTTTTTAACGCGCGCACCCGGCCATGCCTGCTTTATCAAATCAAACGCTGTTCTGGCCCATGTGTGGACCGGATAGATCAGCAATCCTACGGGCAACTGGTAGAACAGGCGCGGGATTTCCTGTCCGGCAAGGATACAGCGCTGCGTGAAACTTTGGGGCAGGAAATGAATGCCGCTGCAGAAGCGCTGGATTTTGAGCGCGCTGCCGTGTTGCGAGATCGTATTCGTGCGCTGGCACAGATGCAGGAATCCAGCGTGATCAACCCTGCATCTCTGCAGGATGCAGATGTGCTGGCTCTGTGGCAGGAGGCCGGACACGCCTGTATTCAGGTATTTTTCATTCGCGGGGGGCGCAATAATGGCAGCCGCTCATTCTTTCCGGCCCATACGCAGGATGCCGCGCCCGCAGATGTGCTTTCGGCCTTTATCGCGCAGTTTTATGATGACAAACCCTGTCCGGCCCAGATTTTGGTGAACTACGAACTGCCAGAATCTTTGCTGCTCACAGAGGCGCTCTCTCTCCGTCGTGGGCGCAAGGTGGAAATTCTTACCCCGCAAAGGGGAGAGAAAAAGCAGGTGCTGGATCATGCTGTAACAAACGCGCGCGATGCACTCAGCCGCAAATTGGCCGAAACCGCAGGGCAGGCCAAATTGCTGCAAGGTGTGGCTGATGTTCTGGGGCTGGATGCACCACCAGAACGTATAGAAGTGTACGATAACAGCCATATTCAGGGCTCGCACGCCTATGGGGTGATGATTGTGGGCGGGCCGGAGGGCTTTAACCGCAAGGCGTATCGCAAATTCAAAATCAAAGGCCCTGTTACACCGGGGGATGACTTTGGCATGATGCGCGAAGTGCTGGAGCGTCGCTTTGGCCGTGCCCTGAAAGAAGCGGAAGAAGGAGATACTTCCAACTGGCCGGATGTGTTGCTGATTGATGGGGGCGCTGGGCAATATTCTGCCGTGCGCAGCGTGCTGGATGATCTGGGCGTAACAGGCGTAAAACTTGTGGGCATTGCCAAGGGGCCAGACCGTGATGCCGGGAAGGAATGGTTCTACACAGAGGACAAAGAGCCCTTCCAGCTCGATTTGCGTGACCCCGTACTGTACTATCTGCAACGGCTGCGTGATGAGGCCCATCGTTTTGCCATTACCACCCATAGGTCTGGCAGATCCAAAACACTGGTAACATCGGAACTGGATGATGTGCCCGGTATTGGGCCAGCACGTAAAAAGCTGTTGCTGAACACATTTGGTTCAGCACGAACCATCAAACAGGCTGGTTTGGCAGAGCTGGAGGCCGCTCCTGGTATCAGCAGGGAAACCGCACGGGCCATTTATGGCCATTTTCATCCAGACTGGACACCAGAATAAAATTGGCAGGTGAGCATTGCACAGGAATTCTGGGTGCCTGACATCTTTGCGATGGCATAAGCCATTCCAGCGGTGCAGGAAATAGGTTACTATATTCCGCAATGCTGACAGATCTGCCGAATGTCCTGACAATTTCGCGTATTGTAGCCATACCCATAGTGGTCGCTCTGGCTGCATGGGGAAGCCCGCGCACAGATGCCTTGGCGTGTCTGCTGTTTATTCTGGCAGGCATAACTGATTATTTTGATGGCAAGCTGGCGCGTTCCCGCCATCAGATGTCAGATTTCGGGCGCATGTTTGATTCCATCGCAGATAAGTTACTGGTTGGGGCCTGCCTGATGGTTCTGGCTGGTTTTGCGCGCCTGCCTTATCAGGGGCTTTGGCCAGCCATTATCATTCTGTGTCGTGAAATTCTGGTTTCCGGCATGCGGGAATATCTGGCCGAACGGCGCGCGCGCTTACCCGTAACCCGTCTGGCAAAATGGAAAACCGGCTTCCAGATGACAGCTATCGGATTTTTGCTGGCGGGTGATGGCACCGGGGCGCTGCTGGGTATGCCATGGCTGCCTGTTGCATTTATTGGTGCTGTATTACTTTGGATTTCTGCGGTTCTTACATTGATAACTGGGTGGGATTATTTAACAACTGGCCTACGCCATGTTGAAATGTAAAAAACTTTGTTACTATTTTAGTAATAGCCTGTATCTATTCCGGAAAAATAACTTCATTTTGCCACATCGACTTGTGTCTGGTGTATAAACCGTTATTTAGCATGGGTGCGGTTATAAAAAGCCGTGATCACAGATAGTGAATGATTCGCTGGCTGTTGAGAGATGATGATTGCGGAGTCAGGGTATGCGGAAAGCCGCTCTTCTAGGTTTATGTATGATCGTGAGCGGATGTGCAGGCTTTGACAAGTTTTGCTCGGATACAACAACTCTGCCGGGTGAAAATCCTAATGCCCCATCGGGGGAAGATCTGAACATGCGGCGGATCAGGGGGCAATCTGCCGTAGATGTTCCCATTCTGCCAGAAGGTGGCAATATGTGGCCCGGCCCTCCAACGCCACTCCCTACATTGGAAGATGTTGAAAAAGATCGTGGCGGTACCGTGCTGGGTGGTGAAGCAGTAACCGGCCCGCAACTGTCTGACGGTCAGGAAATGAGCATTGGCGAAAAGGAAGATATTCGCCACGGGGTTGTCGGGGGTGGTGCAGCCGGCAAACTGCCAGATATGGAACCGGATGTTTCCAGCAAATACGGCGCACATCGGGGCGTGGGCGCGCCTATTGAAATCCCGAATGATGATGGCACGATTACCTTGATCCAACCAGATGGATCCGTTAGCACCATCAAGGATAACCGTTCCACCGTGCATCATTAATTGCCACGTTGCCTCGGGCAGGGTTGGTGAACGGATGAAAACGCAAACCACAACAGGCAGATCATGACGGGCCATGTAAATATTCTTTATTTTGCTGCCCTGCGGGAGCAATTGGGGCGCGAAAGCCAACAGGTTCCCCTGTCCGCCAATGGTCAGTCTGTGGCGGACCTGCTGCGTGTACTCCGCCAGCATGATGCCATGCTGGATGAGGTGTTTGCTGCTACGCCACGTATTCGTGTTGCCGTTAACCAAAAGCTGGGTGGGTTTGATACGTGCGTACAACCCGGTGATGAGCTTGCATTTTTTCCCCCCATGACAGGCGGCTGATATTTCATGTCTGTGCGTGTTCTAGTGCAGCAGGCGGCTTTTGATACAGGGGCCGAAACAGCACGTCTTTCCAGCCTTTCTGATCATATTGGCGGTATGGGCCTGTTTATTGGCCAAGTACGCGGGGGTGATGGGTTGCTTAGCCTCACGCTGGAACATTATCCGGGTATGACAGAAACAATCCTTAACCAGCTTGCGCAGGAAGGCATGCAACGTTTTAGCTTGCTTGGGTGCACGGTTATTCACCGTGTTGGCAGGTTGAAGGTGGGGGAGCCTATTGTGCTGGTTGGCACGGCTGCGGCACATCGGGGGGCTGCGCTTTCGGCCACATCGTTTTTGATCGACCGGCTTAAAACAGGTGCGCCTTTCTGGAAGAAAGAAGAATTCGCCAATGGCCACGCCGCGTGGGTGGATGCGCGGGAGGAAGATGAGCATGCAGCAGCCACATGGGGGCAGATGCCGCCTTCATCTTCCTGAACCCTGCTGTTTTTAAGCCAATACTTTGTAAATAGAATTTGTGAGTTTGCGTAAATCCTGTTCTTGAATGGTAAAGGCAGGAGTGAGGTAAACAATATTGCGGAATGGGCGTATCCACACGCCTTCTGCAATAAAACGCTGCCGCAATGCATCGGGGTTGTCTATTTTTTCCAGTTCCACAACGCCAATGGCCCCAAGGGTGCGTACATCCTTTACATCGGGTAGGGTACGGCAAGGTTCCAGCATTTCCGTTAAAAACGCATTAATGGTTTGAACCTGCTGAAGGCGCGGTTCGGTTTCAAACAGATCAAGCGAGGCATTGGCGCAGGCACATGCCAGTGGGTTTGCCATAAAGGTTGGCCCGTGCATCAGCGCATGTTCGGGGTTATCGGAAAGAAAAGCCTCAAACACATGCCGTCGCGCCACTGTGGCGGCAAGGGCCATGGTGCCGCCTGTAAGCGCTTTGGAAAGCGTGATAATATCGGGCACAATACCAGCCTGTTCGCAGGCAAACATGGTGCCGGTACGACCAAAGCCGGTAAAGATTTCATCTAAAATAAGCAGAACATCATGGTCATCTGCGGCTTTGCGCAAGGTGCGCAGGGTTTGGGGGGAATGAAACAGCATGCCACCAGCACCCTGCACCAAAGGCTCGGTGATAATGGCGGCAAGTTCATGCGCATGTTTTGCCAGCAGATCCAAAAACACAGCGGTGCTGGCTTCATCCACTGGCAGCGGGGAGATCACATGCTCCATCAGGGCCGAGCCATAAAGATGATGCATGCCTTCTTCCGGGTCACAAACAGACATGGTGGCCAATGTATCCCCATGATAGCCACCCCGGAATGCCAGCATTTTGGTGCGTTTGGTCTGCCCTTTGTTCAGGCGGTACTGAATGGCCATTTTCATGGCCACCTCCACGGAAACCGAGCCTGAATCTGTAAAAAACACCCGTTCCAGATCTCCCGGCAGCATGGCGCATAATCTACTGGCCAGCCGCAGGGCGGGTTCGTGCACCATACCGCCAAACATCACATGCGGCATGGTTTCCATCTGCTGGCAGACAGCTTGGCGAATATGGGGGTGATTATACCCGTGGCAGGCTGTCCACCACGCAGCCACACCATCTACCAGTTCTGTGCCGTCTGTCAGGGTAATGCGTGTATTATGCGTGCGTGCGGCGGCAAGTGGGGCCGGAGCCGTTTTCATCTGGCTATAAGGCAGCCAGATATGGGGCAGGCCCTGTGTGTACCATTCCGGCATGGAAGATAAAGGTGAGCCGGAAGCTTCTGTCATGGAATGTTCCCTGTAGATGATTGACCCGCCCTTCAGGCTGCGGCACCACATGTTACATGACGCGGTTTGATAATCTTTTCCAGAAGGGGCTGGCGGATCTGTCTGCCCAAGGGCGTTTGCGCACCTGTCAGGAATGGCGCTATGCGGGCGATGCGCGGCTTCAACGTCCAGATGGCGTTGTGGTGACAGATTTTTCGTCCAACGATTATTTGGGTTTGCGCATGCACCCTTTGCTGCGTGAGCGTGCGTTTGCGTGGGCGCAGGCAGAAGGCAGTGGCAGCGGGGCCTCCCGACTGGTAACGGGCACATCTTCCCAAGCTTATTTGCTGGAAGAACGGGTGGCGCGGTTGAAGCACATGCAGGCGGCGCGCCTTTTTTCTTCTGGCTGGCAGGCCAATGCGTCCCTGGTGCCCGCATTGGCGCGGCTTTCTGCACAGGTTTGTGGCGCACCCGCCGTTATTCTGGCAGATAAGCTTATCCATGCCAGCCTTTATCATGGATGTGCGGCTGCGGGTGTGCGCCCGATTCGGTTCCGGCATAATGATGTGACGCATCTTGAAAGCCTGCTGCAAAAAACAGAAGGAACTGGCCTGCGTATTGTGCTGACAGAAAGCGTGTTCAGCATGGATGGTGATGTGGCAGATATTGCCGCATTACACACTGTTGCCCAGAAATATGATGCCCTGCTGTGTGTGGATGAAGCCCACGCAACCGGTATATTGGGCCCAAAAGGGGCCGGGCTGGCAAACGGGCTGGCAGATGTGGTGGTTGGCACCTTCAGCAAGGCTTTGGGCAGTATGGGCGCGTTTATTGCGGCATCAGAAAGCCTATGCAGATGGCTGGATAATACAGCTTCCGGGTTTATTTATTCCACAGCGCCTTCGCCTTTGGTGCTGGGGGCTGTTGATGCAGCGCTTGGCCTGCTGCCGCATATGGATGCCCAGCGCGCTCATGTTGCCGCACTTGCTGCCAGTTTCCGCCAGAAAATGCACGATGCAGGGCAGGATACCGGGCCATCCAGCACCCAGATTGTGCCCATTCTGGTAGGGCAGGAGGCACAGGCACGCACGCTGGCCCACAAGATGGAGGAAGCCGGTTTTCTTGCCGTGGCCATTCGTCCCCCCACCGTGCCGCCGGGCGGCTGCCGTTTGCGGGTGGTTTTTCATGCCAACCATACATGGGCGCAAATGGAGGCTTTGGCCGATGCGTTCATACGCGCCAGCAAAGGTATGGCATAATGGTCCGGCTTTTACCCGTATTTGTGCATGGCTGGGGGTTTGGGCCAGAGTTCTGGCAAGCTGTGCTTGCGCAACTGAACTGGCCAGATGCCGTAACGCTGGATCTGGGTTTTTTGGCACCGGCAGTCAGTGGTGCAGGCAAAACAGTCACGTTGGAGAATATTCTCCAACAGCGGCGGCCTATATTGGGAATTGGCCATTCCCTTGGCTTCATGTGGCTAATGATGCAACGCAGGCACGGCATTTGGTCAACCGGCAGCCAGTTTACGGGTATCAACACATTTGCCTGTTTTGCCAGCCGAGAGGATTTTCCGCAGGGTGTTGCACCACGCATTGTGCACCGCATGAAGCGCGGTTTGGGGCGTGAACCCGCCGTGGTGGTGAATGATTTTCGGCAACGTTGCGGGGCGTTACCCGTGCAGGCAGAACGTTGCCAACCAGCAGAACTGGCGCAAGGGTTGGATATTCTCCTGACCGCGGATGTACGGGCAGATTTACCCTCTGCTCCGTTGGATATACTGGCCGGGCGGCAGGATGAGATTGCCCTGCCAAGCATGACAGCCGCCTCTTTTCCTGCGCCAGCGCATATAAGATGGGTGGAGAACGGGGGCCATGTGCTTCCCCTTACGCATCCGGTTGAATGTGCCCGTTTTTTGGAAATGTTGCGCAACACGATGGAAAAACAACCATGACAAAACTCTCTCGTGCCGCGCGTATATGCCAGAGTTTTGATACTGCCGAAAAATATGATCAGGCTGCCACGGCGCAGCGCATTGCAGCGCGTACATTGTTCCGGCACATACAAACCAGCTTGGCCGAAAAAAAGCCCCTGCGTATTTTAGAAATTGGATGTGGCACAGGTTTACTAACAGAATATTTATGCACCAAGTGGCCTGATGCGGAAATTCTGGCAACAGATTTTGCGCCAAACATGCTGGCACGTACCAAAAGCCGCTTAGGAGAGCGTGTTTTTTATCATCTGATGGATGCTGCCGCGCCTGATGTATCTGGCCCGTTTGATCTGATCTGCGGCAATCTGGTTCTGCAATGGCTTCCTGAACCTGCAAAGGTTTTGCAAAACCTCGCGCGGCTTTTGGCGCCTGGTGGTGTGCTTGCGGTCTCAACAGTGCTGGATGGCACGTTTGCTGAGTGGCAGCAGGCGTGTCAGCAGGAAGGGGAGCAGGCGGGAACGCCGGTTTATCCAAAACTGGCTGAAGTGCAGAACTGGCGTTTGCCTGCTTTTTCTGGCGGTTGGGGCGTGCAGGATATTGTGCAGGCTTTTGCAGATGGGCTGGATTTTGTGCGTCATTTAAAAGTTACAGGCGCATCTGTCCCGCGTGAAGGTGTGATGCCTTTATCGCCTGCGCGTTTACGTCGTGTGGCCATGCAGTTTCAGAAGGCAGGATGCGCTATAACTTGGCGTATTGGATATGCCTGTTTTCGTAAACCACCGCGTAAGGGTGTGTTTGTAACAGGCACGGATACCGGTATTGGCAAAACACTTGTTTCGGCCTGCCTGGTGCGGCGCTGGCAGGGAGCATATTGGAAGCCCCTACAAAGCGGCTTGGCGGATGAGGAAGGCGATACGCCTACAGTGCGCCATCTTGCAGGAAATGTGCCCTGTTTTAAACCTGCCGGGGCATTTCTGGCCTCGCTTTCCCCCGATGCGGCAGCGCGGGCAGAGGGTGCGCGAATTGATCCTGCGCAACTTGATTTACCACGAGATGAAGCAGATCGACCATTGGTTGTAGAAGGCGCAGGAGGGCTGATGGTGCCCGCCACGCCAGATCTGATGATGATTGATCTGGCTCAGCGCTGGGGGTTGCCCGTGGTGCTGGTGGCACGTAGCGGGCTGGGGACTCTTAACCATACGTTGCTGAGCTTGGAAGCCTTGCGCGCGCGGCAGATTGCTGTGGCCGGTGTGGTGCTAAGTGGCCCACTAAATGCAGAAAACCGTGCCACCATAGCGGAAAAAGGCCAAGTGCGTATTTTGGCGGAAGTGCCATTTTGCGCAGAAATTACGCCAACAGTGGTTGCAGAACTGGCAAAGCTTTTCCCGAAATGGAATGATATATGCGTGGAGTAAAATAGGCAGCAGCCTGCATGAAAGGTTACTTTCTCAACATGCAGGCCATTTGCTTAATACTGTCTGATTAACCCGGCCAGACATCCCTGAATACGCAGTTTTTCTGCTGGCACAATACGGGTTTCATAGCTGGAATTGGCAGGCTCCAGCGCAATCATGTTTCCTTTGCGGCGCAGACGTTTGAGCGTTACTTCATGCTCATCAATCAGTGCTACCACAATTTGCCCGTTTTCGGCTTGGTCTGTGCGGCGGATAATAACACTGTCACCGTCCAGAATACCGGCATCCACCATGGAATCCCCAGCCACTTCCAGCGCGTAATAATCTCCAGTACCCAGCATTTCAGCCGGAACAGTGAGTGTATGGGCGCTATCTGGCACGGCTTCTATGGGCAGGCCTGCGGCAATGCGCCCATAAAGTGGAATTCTTACCGTTTCAGCCTTGGGGCGCGTAAAGCTGGCGCGCACCACATTGGGGGGCAGTTCCTGCATTTCAGGCAGTTGAATCACTTCCAATGCCCGTGCCCGATGATGATGGCGGCGCAGAAAACCGCGTTCCTCCAGCCCGGAAATAAGGCGGTGAATACCAGATTTGGAACGTAGGCCCATGGCTTCGCGCATTTCATCAAAGGAAGGCGAAAAACCTGTCTGTTTGAGGTGCGAATCAATAAAAAGCAGAAGTTTGTGCTGTTTGCGCGTTAGCATATCGCACCTCGAAAAGCGGCTGTCGTTATGAAAAGAAAATCTTGCCCTTGTTCTATATAAGTTCTCTTTTTATGTCAAGGGAGAGATCACGGCAGGCGCACAATCTGGCAGGATGTACCAGCTTTTTGTGCCGGGGCAAAAGGGGCACGCACAACCAGAGCCTGACTTTGCCTTAGTATATTCAGTTGGGCTGAATCCTGCCGGGAAAAAGGCGTGGCCACAGGTACAGCGCCTTGTGGGGAAGGCGCAAGGGTTGCGCGTAAAAAATCTTGCCGGGCATCATTTTCTTTAACATCGCACCCCAGAATGGCCGGTTCTGTTTGCAGTTCCGTGCCAACAGGAAGCCCCATAAGCGTGTGGAGGGCAGGTGTTACAAAAACAATAGAACATACCATGGCCGCTACAGGGTTGCCGGGCAGGCCGATAATGGGCGTATTGCCCAGTTTGCCAAACATCAGCGGTTTGCCAGGGCGCATGGCAATCTTCCAGAAATCCTGCTGGAGCCCGATTTCGGCCAAAGCCGGGCGCACCAGATCATAATCGCCCACACTGGCGCCACCAATGCTTACCAGCATGTCTAAAGTGGCAGCTTGGCGGAACTGGGTTGTCAGGCTTTCCATATTGTCGCGCGCTATGGGCAGCATAATGGTTTCTGCGCCCTGTTGTTGTAGCAGAGCCGCCACCATAAAGGAGGCAGAATTGAAAATGCCATCTACGGGGGCTGGGTCTCCGGGCAGGATAATTTCATCTCCCGTGGCCAGAATACCCACACGCGGGCGGCGCGAAACCGTAAGCCAGACATGCCCACCCGCAGCAGCCAGCCCAATATCACGCGGGCCGAGTCTGCGCCCGGCGGGCAACAGCTCATCATTTTTTTGGAAATCCTGTCCTTGTCGGCGAATATACTGCCCCTGCTGTGCGGGGGCTGTCAGTTTGGCGAAGTCACCTTCACGCTGCACGTTTTCCTGAATAATGACCGTATCTGCGCCTGCGGGAATTTGCGCGCCAGTAAATAGCCGAATGCATTCCCCTTTCTGCACGGTAACAGCAGAGGGATGTCCTGCGGGCACTTCATCCACAATGCGTAAAACTGCGCCTTCCAGCGCATCTTCAGCTTTTGCGGCGTACCCATCCATTGCAGAAACAGATACAGGTGGATTGGCTGTGTGTGCGTAAACAGGCTGGGCCAGCACACGGCCACAGGCCTGCGAAAGAGGCACAATTTCCTGCCCGCATGGTTTCAGGTTTTCAAGAATTCGGGCGCGTGCAACAGCCACATCCAGCATAAAAAATTCCTCCTTTTTGGGTCTGTAGCACCGCTTTGATGCAAGAATACTTGACCTTTTGCACTTGTATGCGCATTTTGCCGGCACTTGAACACCGTCGGTGCCGTTTAGGTGGCGCCGCACATCATGCTCTGCTGAGGAAGTCATGGCCAAGACCAACGTTATCAAGATCCGTCTCGTCTCCACGGCGGACACCGGTTACTTCTACGTGACCAAGAAAAATGCTCGTGCGCACACCGGTAAAATGGAACTGAAGAAGTACGATCCGGTGGCACGCAAGCACGTCGTGTTCCGCGAAGCCAAGATCAAATAATCTGCATTTTTCGGAATGTGGATATGAAAAACGGCGCTCTCGGGCGCCGTTTTTTTTTATGCCCGCCAAGAAGAAACAAGATCTTGCAGGCACCAAATATTAAACCGCTTAAAACAGCGGGTCACGCCTATCATAAGGCACCACAATATCATTCCGGTCTGCCATGTTCAGCATGGCGCGGGCACGTTCATCCAGAATATCTGTATCCAGAGATTGCTCACGCAAGCCATTTACGCGGCGATGCCACGCAGCCTGTTCCGCAATGGCATCCTGTTTGGATTGTTTGGCCTGTTCCAGCAGCCCCAATTGCTGCTTATAAGCCTGAATGCCGTGATCACCCTGCGTTGCATTCCAGCCAAAATAGCCAGCAATGCCAAGAAAAACCAACGGGGGCACAACCGCCCGCACTGTGCGACGAATGAAACGACCGATCTGCACTCTGGCGCTGCCTTTTTTCTGGTTTCGTGCAGTTTGGCCTGCACTTGGGGTCTTTCTCTTTGTGTAAACCATGAAATGTGGCAGCGCCAAGGCATGAGGGCACGAAAAAAGCCGCCCTTTTGGGGAAAGGCGGCTTTTTTGCAATGTGTTGCGCCAAAAACGCTGTGGGTTAGGCGTTTTTCAGAATAGTGCGGCCTGCATAGCGTGCGGCGGTGGCCAGTTCCTGCTCAATGCGGATGAGCTGGTTGTATTTGGCTGTACGGTCAGAGCGGGAAAGGGAACCGGTTTTGATTTGCCCGCAATTTGTGGCTACGGCCAGATCAGCAATGGTGGAATCTTCTGTTTCACCAGAGCGGTGGCTCATAACCGCTGTGTAACCCGCGCGCTGGGCCATCTGCACGGCTTCCAGTGTTTCTGTTAGCGTGCCGATCTGGTTGACCTTCACCAGCAAGGAGTTAGCAATGCCGGCCTGAATGCCACGGCGCAGGCGTTCTGGGTTGGTCACAAACAGATCATCCCCAACCAGCTGGATTTTCTTGCCCAGTTCCTGCGTCAGCAGGGCCCAGCCTTCCCAGTCATCTTCGGCCATGCCGTCTTCGATGGAAACAATCGGGTAACGGCCCACAAGGTCAGACAGGTAAGAGACCATACCAGCGGAATCGAATACCTTGCCTTCGCCCTTCAGGTTGTATTTGCCGTCCTTGAAGAACTCGGTGCTGGCGCAATCCAGCGCAAATGTAACGTCTTCACCCGGGCGGTAGCCTGCAGCTTCCACGGCACGGGTGATAAAGCCCAGTGCTTCATCGGCAGATTTCAGGGCAGGGGCAAAGCCGCCTTCATCCCCAACATTAGTGTTGTAGCCAGCAGCGCTCAGGGCCTTTTTCAGCTGGGCAAAAATTTCCGAACCCCAGCGGATGGCATCGGCCACAGTAGGCGCACCCACCGGCTGCACCATGAATTCCTGAATATCAATGGGGTTATCTGCATGTTCACCACCGTTGACAATGTTCATCATCGGCACGGGCAGAACATGGGCAAACACGCCGCCAATGTAGCGGTAGAGCGGTACGTGCAGTTCGGCTGCCGTGGCTTTGGCAATGGCGAGGGACACACCCAGAATGGCGTTGGCACCCATACGGCTTTTGTTGGGTGTGCCATCCAGATCGATCATGGCGTTGTCGATATCAATCTGATCTGCCGATTCGGCACCCTGTAGTGTGGGCAGAATTTCGTTTTCAATGTTCTCGACAGCCTTAAGAACACCCTTGCCACCAAACCGCTTGGGGTCACCATCGCGCAGTTCTACGGCTTCATGCGCACCGGTTGAGGCACCAGAAGGAACAGCCGCACGCCCTCTGGCGCCAGATGCCAGCTCCACATCTACTTCAACCGTAGGGTTGCCGCGGCTGTCCAGAATTTCACGTGCGATAATGTCAACAATGGCACTCATTGGTGTTTCCGTTCCTTTATTGTCTGGCCTCTGGCAGGCAGAAGCCGATGTTATTCTTTTTGGTTCCGGGCGGAACACGGTGGGCAGGGTAAACCAGCCCGCGGTTGCTAGTGGCCGCTTGTTGGGCTTTTCTGTCAACCATATTGGGTATGAAATTATCAGGTAAGGGCCTGCTGCACGTTCATGAAAAAACTTCCATTTCTGGCTGTGGTGCTCATGGTGGCAGGGCTTTTGCCCTTTGTTGCCTGCACATGCGGCATTGTGTTTTTCGATTCCGGCGTGCCTGTGCCCAATCTGCTGATGGCATTGGTCATTTACGGGGCTGTGTGCCTTTCCTTTACAGGGGCCGTGCATTGGGGGCTGGCGTTACAGCTTGACCGCGCCATTCTTACAAACGGGGCAGACAGGGCCGATAATCTGCGTTTGGTTTTGGGTGTGGTGCCCGCTTTTGCAGGGTGGATTGCGGCTTATCTGGCTTATGCATGGGTGCCGCTTGCGGGGGTGATGATTCTGGCAGGGCTTTACCCACTGGTTGCATTGGCAGAGCGTGGAGCATGGCAGCGTGGGTGGTTGCCGCCCGGCTATATGGGCATGCGCTGGATTGCCACGGCAGTAACGGAATGTTGCCTGCTTATGGTGCTGCTTGTGCGGGCATTCTGAACACTAACGCGGCATAACCCCTTGCAGAAGCAGGGTTAGAGGCGTGTTATAACGCCTACAGAGCCAGTAACGGAGGCAAAGTAGAAAGTATGAACGGCAAACCGCGCATTCTGGTAAAAGGGGCCGGTGTGGCGGGTATGACAGCCGCCGTGGCTCTGGCTGAACGGGGCGGAGATGTCACCCTGTATGAGAGCGGAGGCCGCGTGGGGGCCGGGGCTTCATGGATGGCAGGTGGCATGCTTGCCCCGTGGTGCGAGGCCGAATCTGCGCCAGAGGAAGTCACCGCCCAATCTATCGATTCGGTAGATTGGTGGGCGGACCATGTACCCGATGTCACGCGTGAAGGCAGCCTTGTGCTGGCACCTGCGCGAGATGTGGGGGAAATTGCCCGCTTTGGCCGCCGCACATCGCATTTTCAGACAGTAGGCACAGTAGAAATTACCCAGCTTGAGCCCGATCTGGCAGGCCGTTTCCATAAAGGGCTGTTCTTTCCCGATGAAGGGCATGTGGACCCGCGCAAGGCCTTGAAGGCCCTTTTGGCAAGGCTGGAACAACTTGGCGGTCGTGCCGAGTTTGGTGAAATTTGCCCGGATGAAGCCACGTTTGATTGGGTGGTGGAGTGCACCGGTCTTGCTGCGCGTGAAAAACTGGACAATCTGCGGGGCGTGCGGGGTGAAATGCTGCTGCTGCGCTGCCCGGATGTCACCTTGCACCGGCCTGTGCGTATGCTGCACCCGCGCATACCGGTTTACATTGTGCCAAGGGCTGACCATGTGTTCATGGTCGGGGCCACTATGATTGAAAGCGAAAATGCTGGCGGCATGACAGTGCGTTCCATGATGGAACTTCTGAACGCGGCATGGACCTTGCACCCCGGTTTTGCCGAGGCGGAAATTCTGGAAATGGGCACAGGTTTGCGCCCATCTTACCCAGATAATATGCCCCGCGTGGTGCAGGATGGAAAACGCATTTATATCAACGGTATGTACCGACACGGTTTTCTGCTTTCTCCCGCTCGGGCGCGGGAGGCGGCAGACTTGATATTTGGCCCACAGGCCTAAGGAGCAACGCCCGATGAAAGTTGTGGTTAACGATACAGCGCACGAGGTTTCCGCTAAAACACTGGCGGCCCTGATAGATGAGCTCGGCTATAGCGGTGCACGCATTGCCACGGCGCTGAATGGTCGGTTTGTGCCCAAGGCAACACGCGATGAAACGCCGCTGGAAGAAGGGGCGCAAATTGAAATTGTAGCCCCTATGCAAGGGGGCTGAAGGCATGGCTGTTTCATTTTATGGGCAGGATGTTGTCTCGCCACTCATGCTGGGTACGGCCCAGTATCCATCCCCCGAGATTTTGCGTGATGCCGTGCTGGCTGCTCAGCCGGGTGTTGTCACTGTTTCCCTCCGCCGCGAATCTGCGGGGGAGCGTGCCGGGCAGGCGTTCTGGTCTCTCATTCAGGAACTCAAGGTGCCGGTGCTGCCAAACACAGCGGGTTGCCACACGGTTAAGGAAGCCGTCACCACAGCGCACATGGCGCGGGAAGTGTTCGGCACGGATTGGGTGAAGCTGGAAGTGATTGGTGAACTGGATACGCTCCAGCCAGATGTGTTCGGGCTTGTAGAGGCCGCGCGTATTCTTACTGAAGATGGCTTCAAGGTATTCCCCTACACCACGGAAGATTTGGTGGTGGCGGAAAAACTTCTGGCCGTGGGGTGCGAGGTGCTGATGCCGTGGGGCGCGCCCATTGGTTCTGGCAAGGGTTTGAACAACGTGTTCGGCCTGCGGGCCATGCGGGCGCATTTTCCCGGTGTGCCATTGGTGGTGGATGCAGGCATTGGTGTGCCCTCCCACGCCGCGCAGGCGCTGGAGTTAGGTTATGATGCGGTGCTGATAAACACCGCCGTGGCCAAGGCGGGAGACCCCGTAAATATGGCCCGTGCGTTTCGTCTGGCGGTAGAGGCCGGGGAGCTGGCCCGTATTGCAGACCCAATGGAAGAGCGCGATATGGCTGTTCCTTCTACTCCCGTTGCAGGAAAGGCCATGCTGGCATGACAGCTCTGCCCCAAAAGATTTATCCCGTTGTTGATAGCGCCACATGGGTGGACAGGCTGGGCGGTGCAGGTGCACGCTTTATTCAGCTCCGCCTGAAGGACATGGAAGAAGACGCCCTGCGCGCAGAAATTAGCCAAGGCCATGCCTATGCCAAACAGCACGGCGTATGCCTTGTGTTAAACGATTATTGGCAGATCGCGCTGGATGAAGGCATCGATTACATTCATCTGGGGCAGGAAGATCTGGATACGGCAGATCTGGCCGCCATCCGCAAAGGCGGTATTCGTCTTGGCATCAGCACCCATTGCCACGAAGAGCTTGATCGCGCCCTAAGCTGCAACCCGGATTACGTAGCGCTTGGCCCTATATGGGAAACCAAGCTGAAAAAAATGGCGTTTGGTCCCCAAGGTCCGCTGAAGCTGACAGAATGGCGAAAGTTGATTGGCAACCTGCCACTGGTCGCCATTGGCGGCATTACGCTGGAACGCGCATGGGCGTGTATTGAGGCCGGGGCCGATAGTGTTTCTGCCGTATCTGCCTTTATTCGCCACCCAGACCCGGAAGGGCAGGTTAAGGCGTGGTTGGCAGCCGTAGAAGGCTAAAGCTGCAACCGTTTAGCCGCCGCTGAAAATGCGTGCGGCATCGGTTTTGTTAAACAACGTTAGCAAAATGCGGGCCGCTATAGGCAGATTCTTTTCCGGCGTGCTGGTGGGTGGGCCATCGGGCAGAAGCTCCGTGGCTTCATCATGTGCTGTTTCTAACAGCATATCCACCAGCATTTCCGGCGCCATGCGGTAATCGGGCAAGCCAGATTGGCGACGGCCCGTTGCCTCACCTCCGCCACGTAGGCGAAAATCTTCATCTGCAATTAAAAAGCCGTCTTCCGTTTCCTTCAGGCAGGAAAGCCTGCGGCGTGCCGTCAGGCCCAAGCCTTCATCATGCAGCATAAGGCAGAAGGAGGCATCCGCCCCACGCCCCACACGGCCACGGAGTTGATGCAACTGTGCCAACCCAAAGCGTTCTGCATGTTCTATCACCATAATTGTGGCGGAGGGCACATCCACGCCCACTTCAATTACGGTGGTGGCCACCAGCATCCGGGTTTCACCTTTGGCAAAGGCTTGCAGCACGTCCTCACGCACATTGGCATCCTGCTGCCCATGCGCCAGCCCGATTTTATCTCCAAAACGCTCAACCAAAGCCGCATGCCGGGCCTCGGCGGCGGCCAGATCCATGGCTTCGCTTTCAGAAACCAGAGGGCACACCCAAAAAATCTGCGCGCCCTTATCTAGCGCGCGGCCAATGCCTGCCAGCACATCTTCAAAATTGCCAAGGCTGTGTAGGGATGTGCGCACGGGCTTGCGGCCAACCGGTTTGCCTTCCAGCCGGCTGATCTGCATTTCCCCAAAGCGGGTGAGCAGCAGCGTGCGGGGGATGGGCGTTGCCGTCATCACCAGCATATCGGCATCACGGCCTTTTTCCACCAATGCAAGGCGTTGATCGACCCCAAAGCGATGTTGCTCATCAATCACGGCCAGCCCCAGATCAGCAAATTTTACGCCATCCTGCACAAGCGCATGGGTGCCTATCACCAGCTTGGCGGTGCCATCGGCAATATCCTGCAAGGTTTGTTTGCGCGCCTTGCCTTTGACAGAGCTGGATAAAAACGCCACCGGCACGGGGGAAAGGCGGCGGAATGTAGCGGCGTGCTGGCGTGCCAGAATTTCCGTAGGCGCCATAAGGGCCGCTTGAGTGCCAGCTTCTACCGCACGCAGCATGGCCATAAGAGCGACAAGCGTTTTGCCTGCGCCTACATCGCCCTGCAAAAGGCGGCTCATGCAGTGCGGGGTGGCCATATCGGCTTCAATTTCACGCAGAACGTGTTTTTGGCCGTAGGTCAGCTCATGCCCAAAGCTGGCGAGCGCCTGCTTTTGCAAGTGGCCATCACCATTCAGGCTACGGCCGGGCCGGGCGCGGGATGCCTGCTGGGCAATGCGCATGGCCAGTTGGTCTGCCAGCAGTTCATCGCACGCCAGTCTCGCCTGCGCACGTGTGCGGTTTCCGTGCCACGCATCCCCTTGTGCGCTATCGGGGATGGTGTCTGGAAAATGCATCCAGCTCAGGGCTGTGGCAAAATCCGGCCAGTTTTTTTGTTTGATAAGGGCCTTGTCATGCCATTCGGGCAGGTTGGGCGGCAAAAGGCGCAGGGCGGCTGTCATGGCCATGCGCACCTGCCCGGTAAACAGCCCAGCGGTAAGAGGCCAAACGGGGTCTAGCAGCGGAATGCGCTCTATCTGGTTTGCGGGCACCAGATAATCGGGGGATGTGATGGTGAGTTTCTCGCCAAACCGTTCCACCTTGCCAGAAAGGGCAATGCTTTCTCCCTTAACAACCTGTTTGGCCTGCCAAGGGGAAAAGAAGGCGACTTCCAGCACACCCGTGGCATCATCAATCGTCACCCGCCATGGCTGGCGGGTGCGCGGTGCAGGGCTGCGAATATCCTGCACCACGCCGGTAACGGTTGCGATTGTATCGGGCCTGAGTTGCGCCAATGTGGGGCGCAGCCTGCGGTCTGTAATGCTTTCGGGCAGGCAGAACAGCAGGTCCATCACCCTGCGGCCACCCGCAATGCGGCCCAACAGCTTGGCGCGTGCGGTGCTGATGCCGGGCAGGCTTTCAAGCGGAGCCAGTAAAGGCGCTAGGGCAGAATTGCCATCTTGCCCCGTAACCGGAGAGGATGTGAAGGAAAGGGGGCTGGACACAAGCGATACACAAGCCTCTGTTTGGCAGGCTGACAGACAGGTTTAGCAACGGTATAGGACATCTGCGCCATGCAAGACAATTTTACAGCTTCTTTTCCCGCATCTTCCTCCAGCGCATCTGGCGTGGCGGAAGATAATCTGGCTGCCCGCAGACGGCGGCTGAAGTTTCGTGCCAACCATAGGGGCACGTTTGAAACGGATATTCTGATTGGCGGCTTTGTAGAAGCCAATGCAGATACCATGACGGCAGAAGAACTGACGGATATGGAAAACATTCTGGAAATGCCAGATCCGGAACTGACAGACTGGCTGTTTGGCCGCCTGCCATTGCCGGAAGAGAAAGCCACCCCCATGTTACGCCGTATGGTGGAAGATAGCCGTATCAGGCGCGGCGGTTAATAAAAACCCTTCAGGCTCCGGCAGAGGTATGCTGGTGGCTTGCGGGGTTTGCGTATTTAAGAACAGGCGGATACCGGGATGACAGCACAGACAGGCGCACAAAAGCGGATAGCAACCGTATGGGGCGTGCCAGAAGGGTATGATGCCCTTTTGCTGGCGCGCCGCGCGCGGGATCATAAAGGCCCGGTGTTGCATATTGCCCGTAGTGATGCCGCCATGGCCCGCCTGAATGATATGCTGGCCTTTGTGGCGCCTGATGTGGATGTACTGCGCTTTCCCGCATGGGATTGCCTGCCGTATGACAGGGTTTCTCCCAACCCTGCCATTGTGGCCGAGCGTGTTTCCACCCTTACGCGCCTGCTGGAACCCGCAAAAGGCCGCCCGCGGCTTGTGCTGGCTACGGTTAATGCCGTGGTGCAGCGTGTGGCCCCACGCAAAACGTTTGAGGGGCAATCACTTTCCATCCGCACGGGGGAAAGTCTGGATCAGGGCTTTCTGATCGAGTTGCTGATTGCCAATGGTTACACTCGGACAGATACGGTGATGGAAGCCGGGGAGTTTGCAACCCGCGGCGGTATTTTTGATCTGTACCCCGCTGGTGCGAGCGAACCCCTACGGCTTGATCTGTTTGGGGATGAGGTTGAAAACATCCGCGCGTTTGATCCCGGTTCTCAACGCTCTACGGCCAAACGCGATGGGCTGACACTTTGCCCCGTTTCTGAATTCTCGCTGGACAAGGAAAGCATTTCACGCTTCCGCACCGGCTGGCGTGATGCCTTTGGCCCTGCTGCTACGTCTGACCCGCTTTATGAGCATATTTCAGATGGGCGCAGGCATCCGGGTATTGAACACTGGCTGCCTCTGTTCCATGATCATCTGGAAACTCTGTTTGATTATCTGCCAGATGTTGCCGTCTCGCTCGAACATCAGGCCGAGGATGTCTTAAAAACCCGCCTGGAAATGATAGAGGATCACTATCAGGCCCGCCGCCAGCCTGTGCGGGAAGGGGAAATACCCTACCGCCCGCTGCCACCGCATCTGCTCTATCTGGATGAAAAAGGGTGGGATGCCTGCCTGTCTCGCGTGCCTGTGGTGGCATTTAGTCCCTATGCACAGCCCGATGGTGCCGGAGGGGTGGATGTAGGTGGCCGCCCCGGTAAGATGTTCTCCAAAATTGTACCCGGTGCCCAGCGTGAGCAGGTGTTTACGCTGCTGGGTGATCAGGTAAAGGAATGGGCACAGGTTAAGCGCCGCGCCTTTGTGGCTGCATGGACCAAAGGTTCACGCGAGCGCATTGCCACATTGCTGCGTGAACACGGCGTGCCCACCCAGACATATGAGACATGGGAACAAGCCCATAAAGCCAAGCCCGGCCCGGTGGGTTTGCTTACACTTGGGCTGGAACGCGGCTTTGTAGCAGATGATCTGGCATTTGTTTCCGAACAAGATCTGCTGGGTGAACGTATTGGCC
The DNA here is from genome assembly GCF_002738225.1 of Acetobacter pomorum. Lineage (GTDB taxonomy): Bacteria > Pseudomonadota > Alphaproteobacteria > Acetobacterales > Acetobacteraceae > Acetobacter > Acetobacter pomorum. The sequence continues at coordinate 278,133 of NZ_PEBQ01000144.1, forward strand.
GCCCACCGCGCCGCCGCCGCCGTGCAGATGAACTGATTGCCGAAGCCAGCGAACTTTCTGCTGGTGATCTGGTCGTGCATCAGGATTACGGGATTGGCCGTTATGATGGGTTGGAAACCGTAAGCGTAGGCGTAGCCCCGCATGATTGCCTGCGCCTGCTGTATGATGGCGGGCAGAAGCTCTACCTGCCGGTAGAAAATATTGAACTGCTCAGCCGCTTTGGGTCAGACCAAGCAGGTGTGGCGCTGGATAAGCTGGGCGGCACGGCATGGCAGAACCGTAAATCGCAAATGAAAAAGCGCATCCGCGATATGGCGGGTGAGCTTATCAGAACCGCAGCAATGCGTGCCTTAAAGGAAGCCCCAGAGCTGGTTCCGCCGGAGGGGCAGTGGGATGAGTTCTGTGCCCGCTTCCCATTTGTGGAAACGGATGATCAGGCACATGCCATTGCCGATGTGCTGGCGGATATGTCCTCCGGGCGGCCAATGGATCGTCTGGTATGTGGTGATGTGGGCTTTGGTAAAACCGAGGTAGCGTTGCGCGCGGCCTTTGTGGCGGCCATGTCTGGCGGGCAGGTGGCTGTTGTGGTGCCTACTACGCTGTTGGCCCGGCAGCATTACCGCACCTTTGCCGCACGGTTTGAGGGCTTTCCTATCAAGGTGGCACAGCTTTCCCGTATGGTAACGGGTAAGGAGGCCACAGCCGTGCGCAAGGGCATTGCAGATGGTAGCGTAAATATTGTTATTGGCACGCACGCATTGCTGGCCAAAACGGTTCAGTTTGCCTCGCTCGAATTGCTGATTATTGATGAAGAACAGCATTTTGGCGTGTCCCATAAGGAAAAGCTGAAAGCTCTGCGCGAAGATGTGCATGTGCTTACACTTTCCGCCACACCATTGCCGCGTACGCTCCAACTCTCGCTTTCCGGCGTGCGTGAAATGAGCCTGATTGCCACCCCACCAACAGACAGGCTGGCGGTGCGCACCTTCATCATGCCGTTTGATAGCGTGGTGATAAGGGAAGCCATCCAGCGTGAACGTTTCCGCGGTGGACAGATTTTCTGTGTGGCCCCACGTATTGAGGATCTGGACAGGTTGGCTGAACGGCTGACCGCTATTGTGCCCGATGCTCGGCTGATACAGGCGCATGGTCGCCTTTCCGCTACCGAGCTGGAACGGGTGATGACCGAGTTTTCAGACGGTAAATACGATATTCTGCTCTCCACCAATATTGTGGAAAGCGGGTTGGATATGCCTGCGGTGAATACGCTGATTATCCATAGGGCGGATATGTTCGGCCTTGGGCAGCTTTACCAGCTGCGCGGGCGCGTGGGGCGTGGCAAACAACGAGGCTACGCTTATCTCACATGGCCACAAACCCATGTGCTTTCAGCTTCCGCAGAAAAGAGGCTGGAAGTGATGCAAACGCTGGATACGCTGGGCGCTGGCTTTACGCTGGCCTCGCACGATCTGGATTTGCGCGGTGCGGGTAACCTGCTGGGCGATCAGCAATCCGGCCATGTGCGCGAAGTGGGGATCGAACTTTACCAGCAAATGCTGGAAGATGCTGTGGCTGATCTTCGCTCAGATAAAAACCGTCGTGCCGCAGAGGATCGGGACTGGACACCCAACATTGTTATGGGCCTGCCGGTGTTGATCCCCGATGAGTATGTCACCGATCTGCCCGTAAGGCTTGGGCTCTATCGCCGTATCAGCGCACTGGCATCGGATGCGGAACTGGAAGCTATGGAAGCCGAGCTGATAGACCGCTTTGGTGCCCTGCCGCCGGAGGTCAAGAACCTTCTGGATATTGTGGAACTCAAGCGTCTGTGCCGTCAGGCAGGGGTAGAACGTGTTGAGGCTGGCCCCAAGGGTATGGTGCTGCAATTCCGCAATAATACCTTCCGCAACCCGGCCGGGTTGGTGCAGTGGATGGGGAAATGGAAGGACGGCACAGTGCGCCTCCGGCCAGACCACAAAATGGCGGTTGTGCGTGAACTCACCAACGTGCAGCGCATAGATCTGGCCCGGCGCGTGCTGAAGGATCTGGCCGGTATGTGCGAAAAGGTTATGGAAATGGCCTGAAAAGGCCAAGTGGCCGGAGGGGTTTGAAAGTATTCCCTCCGGCGGTTTTGTTTATTTAAGCGGAATGGGGAAGCCGTTTACGGTCAGTACGCCGCTTTCCCATTTGGTATCCCACGTATTCTGCTCACCATGCTTGTGGCTGACAAGGCGGGCCACAACCATGCCTGCGGCCAACTTCATCTGCTTGGCGGTGCGGGCTTTATCAATCAGTGTTTCCAGATTGGTAATTTCCAGATGTCCGGAAGCCGAGGTGTCGTTCACATTGCCTGTAAGCGTTGCTACGCCATTGCCATGTAGCGAGGCATCGCCCTGTGTGGCATCAAAGCTGGAAATGGTGGCATGTACGGCTGGCGCACTGGCGCTGCGCCCACCAATGGCGCTCATAAGGGCAGGCACTTCCGCCACCGGAAGTGAAAATGTGGCGTGTGCTGCTGTGGGCAGCAGATCCTGATTGGCCACGTTATGGAAGCTAACGCCATCCATCCCCAATGATGCAGAGGCCGTCGCGCTGCCGCCCTGCATCTGGTAGCGCGCAGTGTTGACATTCACCTGTGCGGCTCCATGCGTGAGTGTGGCGTTCTGCCATGTCAGATCATAGCTTTTGCCCGCTTTCAGGCCTGCCAGAACCTGCTTGCCTTGCGTGTTCAGCCATTCTGTGCACGCGGCATTGTGATGTCCCGTCATGGCGGACATCAGGAGAAGAGAGGCCGCATCTGCCAGATCATGCGTGGCTTCTGGTGTTTCTCCAGATCCATGCAGGGTCACCTTGCCTGCCTTAAAGGTTGTGCCACCATCTGGGGTGCGCAACATCAGATTCTGATACGTAACGCCTTGCGCCGTTTCCTGCCCGGAAGCGCGGGAAACTACCGCGCAGCCAGAAGGAGGAGCCGCAAAAGCCGGGGCCGCGGAAACTGTGGCATAAATGCTCACAGCACCGAGAACGGAGAGGGACAGGAAAGTATACTGCTTCATTTCATTCAAAGGGTGCCGTAAGTAAAACAGGCAGGCAACCAGAAAGAAGAACGAAAGGGCAGGCGCGTGCGGTTTTTAAAATTGGACCCCTTTTTAATGGGGTTGGTCAGCGCTGTGTTGCTGGCAACGTTCTTTCCCTGTCATGGGGCGGCGGTTCCGGTTTTCAGGTGGCTTTCCATTGGCCTGATCGCCCTGATGTTTTTCTTGCAGGGTGCAAGGCTTTCTCGCAAGGCTGTGGTGGATGGTCTGGTGGCTTGGAAGCTACATTTACTTATTTTGTGCTGCACTTTTGTGCTGTTTCCGCTGCTGGGGTTGCTGGCGCATGCGCTGCTGCCTAACTTGATGCAGCCAGAAATTTGGATGGGTGTGCTGTTTTTGTGCTGCCTGCCTTCTACTGTACAGTCTTCCATTGCCTTTACATCCATTGGCGGCGGCAATGTGCCTGCGGCGGTCTGTGCGGCTACGGCCTCCAACGTTTTGGGCATTTTTATTACGCCTGTGTTGGTGGGGCTGATTCTCAGCAAGCATGGGGGCACGGCTGGTAACCCGCTGGATATTGTGTACCAGCTTTTGCTGCCCTTTATTTTGGGGCAGGTGTTGCAACCATGGCTTGGCCCGTGGGCGCACCGCAATAAAAAGCTGCTTTCTTTTTCCGACCGAGGCTCTGTGCTGGTGGTAGTGTATGCGGCGTTTAGTGATGCCGTTATGCAGGGCCTGTGGCACAAGCTGCCAGTGGCGGAAATGGGCGTTATTGCTTTGGTAGATGCCGTATTGTTGTTTGTTGTGCTGGGCATTACCATTTTTGCGGGGCGTGCCTTTGGCCTGCCACTTAAAGATGAAATTGCCGTGGTATTCTGTGGCTCTAAAAAAACACTGGCATCTGGCGTGCCTATGGCCAACGTGTTGTTTCCGCCCGCATCTGTGGGGATGATTGTTCTGCCACTTATGATGTATCACCAGATCCAACTTTTTGTGTGCGCCGTTCTGGCCCGCCGTTTTGCCCGCATGACACACCAGGCAGAGCAGCATGAGCCGCAGCCAGAGATACGCCACGCGTCGTCGTCGTCATCGTAATCGTAATCGTCCTGAAAATATATATTGGAGAAAAATAGAACGTGGCCGGGTTAGATCCAGAAAACTGGGAAGAATTGCGCACGCTTGGCCACCGCATGTTGGATGACATGCTTTTGTCCATAAAAAATGTGGCAAAGGGCCCGGTATGGCAGCCTATGCCCGATACGTTGCGGCAAAACTTTAAGCAGGCCCCATTGCCCCAAGGTGCACAGGCGCTGGAAGAACTGTACAATCAATTTTCCCAAGATGTAGCGCCATATGCCGTAGGTAATCGGCACCCACGGTTTATGGGGTGGGTGCATGGCGGGGGCACTGCACAGGGCATGCTGGCGGAAATGCTGGCCGCCGGTCTTAATGCCAATTTGGGCGGCCGCAACCATGCTCCGGTAGAAGTGGAACGCATGGTGATCCGCTGGGCTGCGGAAATGTTCGGTTTTCCAGAGTCAGCCAGTGGTGTGCTGGTAACTGGGTCTTCCATGGCCAATTTCATTGCCATTCTTACAGCCAGTCGGGCCGTGTCAGATGGTACGATGTTACGAGAGCAGGGTGTGGCAGCGCGGAAATTGGTAGGATACGCCGCACAAACAGCGCATGGCTGTGTAGCCCGTGCATTTGATATGGCTGGGCTGGGCATGAAGGCCCTGCGCCGTGTGCCGGTGGACAGTGCATTCCGTATGGATCTGCAGGCTCTACGCCGCATGGTTGCTCAGGACCGGGCAGATGGGTACGAGCCTTTTGTGGTTGTTGGCACAGCAGGCACCGTGGATACGGGCAGCATAGACCAGCTGAACGCACTGGCAGATTACGCAACGGCCGAAAAATTGTGGTTCCATGTTGATGGGGCCTTTGGCGCATTGGCACAGTTGGCGCCAGAATATGCGCCGTTGCTCAAGGGGCTGGAACGGGCAGACAGCCTTGCTTTCGATTTTCATAAATGGGCGCAGGTGCCTTATGATGCAGGCTGCGTATTGGTGCGTGAGCAGGGGCGGCAGGCGGCAACCTTTGCGCAGTCATTAGCCTATCTCTCGCGTGAGGATCGAGGTTTGGCAGCAGATGCCCCGTGGTTTTGTGATCTGGGGCCAGATCTTTCACGCGGTTTCCGGGCTCTTAAGGTCTGGTTTACGCTTGCCGGTTTTGGCACGCAGGGGCTGGGGAATGTGGTGGCGCAATCCTGTGCTGTGGCGCAGCATCTGGCAAAACGTGTGCAGGCCACGCCCGGCCTGACGCTACTGGCGCCCGTTACGCTGAATATTGTGTGTTTTCGGGTAGATATGCCCAATGTGGATGATCTGGATACGCTGAATGCCGAACTGGTGAAGGATCTGCAGGAAAGCGGCATTGCGGCCCCTTCTACCACGCGTATTCATGGCAAGCTGGCCATTCGCGCAGCGATTGTAAACCACCGCACAACCCAAAAAGATGCCGATATTATGTTGGCGGGTTTGGCAGATCTGGCGCAAGCGCGTCTGGGCCGCCCGCTGGCCTAAACCAAAGGCCGCGCAGGCAGCGCGTTTACCCTTAACGCGCGCGTTTGCGTGGGCGGCGTTTTTCTTCAAACAATGCGGAAAGGGACTGGAGCATGGTGCCCCCCAGTTCCTCCGCATCTGTAATGGTCACGGCTTTCTGGTAATAGCGTGTGACATCATGCCCAATGCCAATGGCTGTAAGTTCCACCGGGCTGCGGTTCTCAATCATGTCAATTACAGCGCGCAGATGGTCTTCCAGATAAGAGGCCGGATTGACGGAAAGCGTACTGTCATCCACTGGTGCGCCATCGGAAATCACCATCAGAATCTTACGGGCTTCCTGCCGGTTTTTCAGGCGGTTCCAGGCCCATAGCAGGGCTTCACCATCTATGTTTTCCTTCAGCAGTCCTTCACGCAGCATCAGGCCCAGATTGGTGCGGGCGCGTCGCCACGGCATATCTGCCGATTTGTAAATAATATGGCGTAAATCATTCAGCCGGCCCGGTTCTGGGGGCTTGCCGTTTTGCAACCAGAGTTCCCGGCTTTGCCCGCCTTTCCATGCGCGGGTGGTAAAGCCCAGAATTTCCACTTTTACGCCGCAGCGTTCCAGCGTGCGGGCCAGAATATCCCCGCAGGATGCCGCAACGGAAATAGGCCGCCCCCGCATGGAACCGGAATTGTCTATCAGCAGCGTGACAACCGTATCGCGGAATTCCGTATCTTTTTCCTGCTTGTAGGACAGGGAAAGCATGGGGTTGACCACAATGCGGGATAGGCGGCCCGCATCCAGAATGCCTTCTTCCAGATCAAAAGACCACGAACGTGTCTGCTGTGCCATCAGGCGGCGCTGGAGCCGGTTGGCAAGGCGAGATACTACACCCTGTAAGGTAACCAGTTGCAGATCAAGCTGATGCCGTAGGCGGGAGAGTTCTTCAGGGTCACACAGTTCTTCTGCGCGAATTTCTTCATCAAACTGGGTGGTGTAGGGGTGGTAGCCTCTGGCAGTCAGGCCCGGCGGGTTTTCCGGCAGGCTGCCGGGGCCTGCGGCTTCCCCCGTGCCTTCACCCATATTGGCATCACGGTCTTCTTCCGCAAATTCCGAGGATGTTTCACTGCTTCCCGCCATGAGCTGAGGTTGAGAGATTTCCTCTTCCTGCTCTTCTGGCTGTGGGGGTGTGTTTTCTTCCTGATCCGGGGGCGGTGGGTTTGAATCCTGCTGTGTATCAGCTGCCTCGGAAGAATCGTTGTTGGCATCCATGTCTTCAGATGCCGTGTCATCTTCTGTCAGGGCACAGGCCGCCATGAGCTGACGGCTGGCACGGGCGTATGCGGCCTGATCCGTCTGATACCTGGCCATTTCATCCAGCGCGCTCAGCGCTTCTGGTGAAAGGGTCTGCTTCCATTTTTCCAGCCTGCCCCGTGCAGGTTCCGGGGCAGGCTGGCCTGTCAGTTTTTCTCGCGCCAGTAGCTCTAGCCCCACAACTGGGGAAAGCTGCGCGGCATCTGTCATGCGGTCTAGGCCAGCAGCACGTATATCCTGCTCCAGACGGTGCCGCAGGTTGGCGGCCACGCCTTTCATATGGCGTGCGCCTACGGATTCGATACGGGCCTGTTCCAGCGCATCGTACACATCACGCGCCTGCGTTTCGGCTGGCTGGCGTGCCGCGTGCAGGGCGAAGTCATGATGTTTCAGGCGCAATGCCTGCGCATCTGCTGCACCACGAATGCGCTGCTTTTCTTCCGCACTCAAACTGAGGGAGGGAGATTGCAGGCGTACTTTTTCCCCAAGGCTGATCGGGGCCAGCGGCATGTTGCCACTATGGAAGGAAACATCTGCCTCTTTCTGCCCACCAATGGCGCGCAAGGCGGCAGATGTGGCCTGCTTGAAAGCATCCGCCCGTTTTTCTGCCTGCTCCCGGGAGAGAGGCGGCGTATTGGGATGAGAAGAACCTTTGGTGCGATCAGCCATGAAGAAATCCGATTCAGGCGTTGCGGCCGGGCAGCGGGCTTGCGTTGAAGCAGCGCTGATAATATTCGGCCACCATGCTGCGTTCCGCTTCATCACACTTGTTTAAAAAGGTGACGCGGAAGGCAAAGGCCACATCCTTGAAGATGCGATCATTTTCCGCCCATGCAATCACCCCGCGCGGAGACATGACGGTAGAAAGATCTCCCGCCATAAAGCCGGAGCGGGTGAGGGCTGCCAGCGCGACCATGTTGTCAATTTTATCACGCGCGGCCTTGTCATCTTCCGCAATACCCAGACGCGCACAGACAATGCCAACTTCTTGCTGATGGGGCAGATAGTTCAGCGAGGTGACAATATTCCACCTGTCCATCTGGGCCTGATTGATCTGCTGCGTGCCATGATAAAGGCCGGTTGTATCACCCAGCCCAACCGTGTTGGCCGTGGCAAACAGGCGAAAGAAAGGGTTGGGGGAGATGACACGGTTCTGGTCCAGAAGGGTCAGTTTGCCTTCAACTTCCAGTATGCGCTGGATCACAAACATCACATCAGCGCGGCCTGCATCGTATTCATCAAACACCAGCGCGCAGGGGCGTTGCAGACACCACGGCAACAGGCCTTCCTGAAACTCGGTAATCTGCTGGCCGTCCTTCACCACAATGGCGTCCTTACCAATCAGATCAATACGCGAAATGTGGCTATCCAGATTGATACGGATGCACGGCCAGTTCAGGCGCGCGGCAATCTGTTCGATATGGGAGGATTTGCCAGTGCCATGAAAGCCCTGCACCATCACACGGCGGTTGAAGGCAAAACCTGCCAGAATGGCCAGCGTGGTATCATGATCAAACAGATAGGCTTTATCCACTTCCGGCACATGTTCCGTACGTATGGAAAATGCGGGCACCTTCATGTCAGAATCAAGGCCGAACACATCACGCACGCTCACTTCCATGTCCGGCACGGAAATGGCTGAAATGGGCGGGAGTTCGGAAGCGTTGGACTGGCTGGAAATATCCATCATGGCTATATGTCTGCGCTCTTTGTCTGACAGGAAAGAAAAAAGGCAAAGTGTTTGAAAAATGTATGATGCCTTATGGTAAAGGCAGCATACATCATCACAACGCTTTTTCGAGGCTTTCGGTTAAGAGATGTGTCTTCACAATTGTGAAGGCAACATTGATTTTCTTAAGGCGTTCTTCCGCATTCCGGTCTCCGTTATTGGTGTCCGGGTGATGCTTGCGGGCCAATGCGCGATATCGGCTTTTGGCTTCTTCCATGCTTACGGGCCATGAAAGGCCCAGAATAGCCAAAGGCTCCCGCAACGTGGCCGGTGCTGAGCTACGCTCCTGATACGCTTGCGCACGGGCACGCTCTGCCCGGGCACGGCGGTTCTGGCCCAGAATATCCAGTGGGTCCAGAATGTCTTCCTCATTGGGTGTAGCACGCTGCGCACCTTTGGCGCTTTGGCCAAAAGCCCATGTTGGCCTGTCCCAGCCGATATCTGCGCGCAGGTGCGCTTCAATCTGGCCGGGGCTCATGCCTTTGTAATAATCCCACCGCGCATTATATTCCCGAACATGGTTGAGGCAGAACCAGTAATACTGGTTCAGCGTATCGCGCGAGCGGGGTGCGCGGTAACCTGCCGGTTCCTGACAGCTTGGCATGTCACAGCAACGCGCTGGCGCATCAGGGTCGGGGTCGAACGCGCGGGGGCGGGTGTTCCTTCGTTTGATCATTTAGCGTTATGTGCGGTGCAAAAGCATCTGTAGCAAGAGGTGAATAAGGATATGACCAGTCTTTCAGATTCTTCTGCTCTTTCCAAGGTAGAAGGTGTGCGAATGCAGCGGGTTCGGAATGTTCTGCAAAAAACATTCAGCCCCATTGTGCTGGAAATTGAAGATGAAAGCCACCGTCATGCGCACCACAAGGCCATGGTGCGTGGGCCAGAAGCTGGTGCAACAGAAACGCATTTCCGGGTTTTGATGGTTTCCGCCGCTTTTGAAGGTGTGAATCGCGTTAATCGTTCCCGCATGGTGCATGAGGCACTGGCTCCGGAGTTTTCCAGCGGCTTGCATGCTCTGGCGCTTACCCTGCGCACACCGCAGGAAGCCGAGAAGGTGGCATAATGCACAAAGGTATGCAGTTAAACCGCCGTGCATTTACCTTATTGGCCCCATTGGCCCTGGCCGCATGTGCAGGGCAGGGCATGCAAGGTGCATCTGGCGTAAAAAATGCCGATGTCGCCCGTGTGGAAACCTATTTCCGCACGGTAGATCTGGAAGGTGCCCCCTTCCAGCAAACATGGCCCAATGGCAGCCGTGGCGGTGGGTTGATAACCTATAAGCCCGGTTCCTTGTACATGCATTACACAGCGCCGCATGAAATGGAGCTGCGGGCTTCTGGTCATCATGCTGTATTCACAGATGCCCAGCAGGACTCCCAAACCCGTATTGGTCTGGCCCATAACCCGCTGGGTTTGTTGATGGGCAACCCTGTTGTGCTCTCTGGCCCTGTCACTGTTACCAACGTGCAAAAGCAACCGGGTGTGTTACAGCTTTCGCTGACACGCACAGATAACCCTTCACAGGGCTTGGTGACGCTGGTTTTTCATGACGTGGACAACAGGCTTGCACTCTCTTCCATCCAGATTGTGGATGAGCGCAGGCACGTTATTTTCATCAGTCTGGACCCTGTGTAACGTCCACTTCCTGTAAGGGAGAAGGTGTGCTGCCAAACGTGTTGGCCCAAGATTGGGCCAGCGCGTAGTCCAGCTCCTGCATGGTGGTGGAAAGCCCCAGTTTGCGAAAGCTGGTTACGCCGTATTCCCTGATTCCGCACGGTACAATGCCTTCAAAATCCGCCATGTTGGGGTCTAGGTTGATGGCAACACCGTGCCAGCTTACCCAGCGGGAAACACGCACCCCAATGGCGGCAATTTTTTCCTCTTTTCCGGTTTTGGGGTCCGTTACCCAAACTCCCACACGGCCTTCGCGCACTTCACCATGAATGCCAAAATGGGCCAAAGCGCCAATCACCCACGATTCTAAAGCATGCACATAAGCGCGCAGGTCTCTTCCCGGTACGGGGCCGTGGGCGCGTTGCAGGTCTAGCATCACGTAAGCGGTTCTTTGTCCTGGGCCATGATAAGTCCACTGCCCACCGCGGCCTGCGTGATAGGTGGGGTAATGTGCAGGGTTAAAAAGATCTTCTGCCTTGGCGGATGTGCCTGAAGTATAAAGGGGTGGATGCTCCAGTAACCACACGCGTTCTGTAGCTTCATCTGCACGAATGCTGCGGGCCATGCTTTCCATGCGGCTGAGTGCAAGGGGGTATGGAACCAGTTTTTTGCTGATTTCCCATAAAATCTGTTCTTTTGTCATTGCCGCACGTTCCTGCTTCGGCTATAGGGCTGTTCACCAACGGTATCGCTCTTCTGGTGCCGATTGTCACGTGCGGCCGTGGCGGAATGGTAGACGCGCAAGCTTGAGGTGCTTGTGGGGGAATACCCCGTGGAAGTTCGAGTCTTCTCGGCCGCACCATATTTCTTCAAAAACAAAATCCAATCAGAGCACGGTTTCAACCGGGTATGAAATGACATGCCTGTTTGGTGCATGTCTGTTCTGCTTACGTATAATTCCGCATTTTTGTGCACGAATTGTCATATTCACGCCTCTCTTTTCCAGTTTTTGGAATAGGCGCGTGGCTTTTGATGTGTAAAATAAAAGCTATGTAGAGTGTGACTTAAAGCACACACACGTGTTTTGGCGTGTTGGGTGCGTTTTGCCGCATTGTTGCGGGGCCATATTGTCGGCAGATATTTCTGTGTGGCAGGGTGGTTCTAATGGTTAAGGTCTAACCCGTTTTTTAAAGGTGCTGTATTCGTGTCTAACCCCAAGCCTTTACGTAAAGCAGTCCTGCCTGTTGCAGGATTGGGAACGCGCTTTTTGCCTGCAACCAAGGCCATGCCAAAGGAAATGCTGCCTGTTGTTGATAGGCCGCTGATTCAGTACGCGATTGATGAAGCGCGTGAAGCCGGGATTGAAGAGTTCTGCCTGATTACAGGCCGCGGCAAGGACTCCCTTATTGATTATTTTGATATTGCATACGAGCTGGAAGACACGCTGAGAGAACGCCACAAGCTGGATTGCCTGAAAGCGCTGGAACCCAGTTTTATTGAGGCCGGGTCTCTTATTGCTGTGCGCCAGCAGGAACCTCTGGGCCTTGGGCATGCCATCTGGTGCGCGCGCGCCTTTATTGGTGATGATCCGTTTGCCATCCTGCTGCCCGATGACATCGTGCAGGCGGCATCTGGCAAGGGTTGCCTGAAGCAACTGGCCGATGCCTATCATGAAACCGGCGGGAGTGTTGTGGCCGTTACAGAAGTGCCGCGTGAGCAGACAAACCGCTACGGTATTCTGGATGTTGGCAAGGATGATGGGCGCCTTGTGGAAGTAAAAGGGCTGGTTGAAAAGCCTAAACCTGAAGATGCCCCTTCCAACCTTTCCATTATTGGCCGTTACGTCCTTACGCCAGAAGTCATGCCCTATCTTTCCAAGCTGGAAAAAGGCGCGGGTGGAGAAGTGCAGCTGACAGATGCCATGGCAAAAACCATTGGTGAGGTGCCTTTCCACGGCTTGCGGTATGAAGGTACCCGTTATGATTGTGGTAACAAGCTTGGCTTCCTTGAAGCGCAGGTGGCCTTTGCTCTGGAACGGCCAGATCTTGCCGATGGCGTAAAGACATTTTTGAAAAAGTATATAGATAAAGTCTGATGTCTTTTACGCATAGGTTTGAAGCAACCAGCCTGCGTGAATACGATATTCGCGGAATTGTTGGTAAAACCCTTTCAACCGATGATGCGTTTGCCATAGGCCGCACATTTGGCAGTATTGTGCGCCGTAATGGGGGAAAAAGGCTGGTTGTTGGCTATGATGGCCGCCTGTCTTCCCCCTTGCTGGAAGAAGCATTGGTGCGCGGTGCTTTGGAGTGTGGTCTGAATGTGGTGCGTGTGGGGCGTGGCCCCACACCCATGCTGTATTATGGGGCCGTGGCGCTTAAAGCCGATGGTGCGATTATGGTAACTGGCAGCCATAATCCGCCAGACCACAACGGTTTTAAAATAACCTTGGCTGGCAAACCTTTTTTTGGTGCCCAGATCAGGGAACTGGGTAATCTGTCAGCCAGAGGCGATGTGGTGCCAGCAGGAAAAGGCACCGTACGCGATGTGGATATTCGTGAAGAATATGTGGAACGCCTTGTAAAGGATTACATCGGCGGACAGCGCAAGCTGAAGGTTGTCTGGGATAACGGCAACAGCTCCGCCGGTGAAGTTCTGGAAATGCTGGTGGAAAAACTGCCGGGCGAGCATATTGTGCTGAACGCCAAAATTGACGGCACTTTTCCCGCACATCACCCTGATCCAACAGTTGCCAGCAATCTAGAACAGCTTATTGCTTCTGTGCGTGAGAACAAGGCTGATCTGGGTATTGCCTTTGATGGGGATGCAGACCGCATTGGCGTGGTGGACAACACAGGCGGCATTCTGTGGGGTGATCAGCTTCTGATTCTGCTGGCGCGGGATGTGCTGAGGTCGCATCCCGGTGCCACTATTATTGCTGATGTAAAAGCTAGCCAGGTGCTGTTTGATGAAGTGGCACATGCTGGCGGCAAGCCACTGATGTGGCGCACAGGCCATTCGCTCATCAAATCCAAAATGGCGGAAACAGGTTCACCGCTGGCGGGTGAAATGTCTGGTCATATCTTTTTTGCAGATAAGTGGTACGGGTTTGATGATGGCCTGTACGCTGGCGTACGGGTGCTGGATATTGTTGCCCGTATGGATGCGCCGCTTTCTGCTTTTCGTGAAGCGCTACCCAAAACCATCTCTACTCCAGAAGTGCGTTTTGAGTGCGATGACCGCCGCAAGTTTAAAGTGATTGAGGACGTTGCCGCTCGCCTGCGTAAGGAGGGTGCAGATGTTTCTGAAATTGATGGTGTACGTGTCAACACGCCAAATGGTTGGTGGCTGCTGCGGGCTTCCAATACACAGGCCGTTCTGGTTGCGCGCGCAGAAGGCCGGACAGAAGCTGATCTGGCATGTCTGAAGGATGCATTGATAAAGCAGCTTGAGCTTTCTGCCGTGCCATGCCCTGATTTTTCAGGCAACAGTTCCGGGCATTAAGTTTTTAGCTTAGGCAGTAAGATCAGGCGGGCGGCTTTTCGGGGCCGCCCGCTTTGCTTTTGTGGGGTGTATGTTTTTCCGTCATCATCCTTCAAACTCTCGTTTAATGTGGTGTGGATTTCTGTTATAGAGAACCAATGTTGTCCTCTTTAACGGACCCTGCCGGGCGGCGGATTTCCTACCTGCGTGTATCGGTAACAGACCGGTGCGACATGCGGTGTACATACTGCATGGCCGAACGCATGACCTTTCTGCCGCGCTCAGATGTTCTGGATTACGATGAACTGCTGCGCCTATGCCGTGTGTTTGTGCAGCACGGTGTGCGCCGCCTGCGTATAACAGGCGGAGAGCCTTTGGTGCGTCGTGATATCGGCCCGTTTTTTCAGGAACTGGGCACGTGGCTCAAACAGTCCGATAATCGGGGCCGGTTGGAAGAACTGACACTGACCACCAATGGCAGCCATTTGGCCCAATATGCGCAAACATTGTTTGATGCCGGTGTACGCCGTGTGAATGTTAGTCTGGATACGCTGGATGAAGCACGGTTTGCGCAAATAACCCGCAGGGGTAAGCTGGCCGCCACGCTGGAAGGTATACGTGCGGCGCGTGAGGTTGGCTTGGCGCTGCGTATCAATACCGTTGCCATGGCCGGTGTGAACGATGATGAATTTGATACGCTGCTGGCATGGTGTGGAGAAATAGGTGCAGATCTGTGCCTGATTGAAACCATGCCAATGGGGGATACGGGAGAGGATCGCACATCCCGTTATCTGCCATTGCTGGATGTGAAGGCAGATTTATCTAAACGATGGACACTCACACCTATTCCAGATGTCACCGGCGGCCCGGCGCGATATTTGCGGGTAGGGGAAACAGGCCGACGCTTGGGGCTTATTACCCCTATGAGCCACAATTTCTGTGCAACCTGCAACCGCGTCAGATTATCGTGCACGGGGCGGCTTTATACGTGTTTGGGGCAGGAAGATGGTGCTGATTTACGTAGTCTGATGCGCGCAGGCGCAGATGATGCTGCGTTGGAAAACGCCATTCAGGATGCCATTGCACGCAAACCTAAAGGACACGACTTTTTACTTGGCGCATCGGAAGGTGATGTCTCCGGCCCGCAACGGCATATGAGCGTTACGGGCGGGTAAAATCTGCTGTGTTAGTCTTTGGTTAAAGGTTGGGGCTGCTTTTGTAGCACTTCATGCAGGGAATGTGTGAACTGCCCCGGTGTAAGGGGTTGTGGCTGATTGCCAGAGGGTGACCACGCCGCCAATATGGCCATATGTAATGGCATGCAAAAGCTTTCAGCCTTTTTATCTTCCAGTTCATGCGCTGCGGCAGCAAACATCAGTCGTGGGGGAATGGTACGCGGGCGCAAGGCGAGGGCATTGCTTTCTCCCGCTGCGCGTAAATCTGCCATCAGCGCGCGTAAGGAGCGATAACGCAGTTCCAGCGTTTCCGTATCCACAACAGGCAGGGCGAATCCTGCGCGTTGCAGTAGGGATACACAGCTTTGCTGCGTAGGTAGGGGCGATACACGGGGGGAAACGCCATCGCTTACTGCCAGCTCCGCCATTTCCAGCGCCTGCCGTAATGGCCGCAGTGTGGGTAAAATAGGAATACTGGCTAAAAACAGGCCATCTGGCCGCAGAATAGAACGGATTTGGTGAAATAGCCCAGGCAGATCATTCACCCAATGCAGGGAAAGGTTGGCAATCACCAAATCAAAACTGCCAGGTGCAAAGGGTAGATGTTCTTCATCTGCGCAAATGCTTGGGGCTGCGGCACAACGTGCCTGTGCTTCGGAAAGATCGCACGCAATGGTCGGAATCTTTCGGCGCTCCAGCCCCTGACAGATAATGCCGCGCCCACCAATATCCAGCGCGCATGAAAACGAACGCATGACATCATCCAGCCGATCCAGCAAAATATCAGCAGCGGCTTCCAATATGGGCGCTGTGGCATGCTGTGTACGGGCTGCACGATCGCGGTGCAGTTTTACAGCTTTGCGGTCAAAAATTACGGGCACATTCATTTAACATTATGTGCGTGCGTGCTTGCCATTTGCCAAGGATGAAGGGTTGGAAATTTTGTGTGAACCCCAGATATGCAGATGAAGATACGCAAGCTGGGTACAGCCCTCTTGGATGTTTTGTATCCACCATCGTGCTTGTTATGTGGGGCAGATGTAGCACAACATGGGCTGACCTGCGTTTCCTGTTTTGGGCGCCTTCAACCTATTACACATCCGTTTTGTGATGCTTGTGGGGCTCCACAGTCTTCTCAGGAAAATTTGGGGCGTACCGGTTTATGCGCAGCGTGTGAGCAGCATCATCCAGCATGGCAGCATGCACGTGCGGCTTTTGTATATACGGCAGCAGCCAGAGATCTGATTTTACAGTTAAAATATGCAGATAGAATAGAAAATGCTCGTTTTCTGGCACAACGTATGGCGCAGATTGGGCAGGATATTCTACAGCCTGGTACTGTACTGGTGCCTGTGCCAGTACATCGGTGGCGATTGCTCCGGCGGAGATACAATCAGGCTGCATTGCTGGCAAATGAAGTGGCCCGCATAAAACATTTACAGGTGGCGCCAGATGCCCTTATGCGTACGCGCGCCACAACAAAACTAGCAGGATTTTCCCGCAAGGAACGTCAGCAGGAAATGCAAAGTGCAATGACATTTAAGCCCAAATGGCAGCAAAAATTGCAGGGCCGGTCAGTTGTGCTGGTGGATGATCTGCTGACAACAGGCGCAACCGCAACAGCCTGTGTGCAGGCATTGCATCTGGCAGGCGTGCATGACATCAGCCTTCTTGTTGCCGGGCTGGTGCCTGCGCGGCCGGAAGTTGATATAAACCTGCCAGAATAACTGTGTGCTATATAAAGCCACATAAGCCTGAAATATATATGCAGAAGGATACTGTTTATGCCTGAAATCGAGATTTATACGCAGCCGGGGTGCCCTTTTTGCATACGGGCTGTTTCATTGCTGGAAAGCAAAAAGGTGCCGTTTAAAGAAATTAACGCGCCGCGCGGTACCCCGGAACGGGAAGATGCCATCCGTCGTTCAGGTGGGAGCACCACTGTCCCACAAGTGTTTGTTGGAGATCGCTGCCTGGGGGGATGTGATGATCTGATGTCATTGCAGCGGCAAGGCAAACTGGATGCGGCTTTGGGTTTGGATTGAATCGGGAACGGCAGGAGTAAAAGCGGATGATTTGTTATCAGCTCTGCTGTGCGAATGGGCATACGTTTGAAGGCTGGTATCGGGATAGCGCCGCTTTTGCACGTCTGAAACAGGAAAATCTGCTCAGTTGCGCCGTTTGTGGCTCGCCCAAGGTGGAGCAGGCACTTATGGCGCCTGCCATTGTTAAGGGAAGTTCGCGCCCGAAAAAGGCAGAAACACCTGCGCCAGAAGCAACACCGCATCAGCCTGAAGCATCTGTGGCTGAGCAGCCACCTCACTCAAGGCAACCAGATAATCTGATGGAGGCTTTGCGCCAGATCAGAGCTGTGGTGGAAGAAAACTGCGAAAATGTGGGTTCCAATTTTGCGGATGAAGCCTTGCGTATTCATCATGGCGAAGCCCCGGAGCGGGGCATCTATGGGGATATGACGGCCGCAGAGCGCGAAATGCTGGAAGATGAAGGGGTTGATGTGCTGCCGTTGCCATGGGTACGCAAGACCGACAGCTGATTTTTCGGGGTTGTCGGAATGGTAAAAGGGGTGGCAGGCAGGGCGTATGGTGCCCAAATTAATGGGCAGACTGGCCCGTTACACAGAATGGTATGTTGGAAACAGGGCCGGGCGAAGGAGAAAAAGAGCATGAAAAACTTCATGGCGCGTGGCGTTCAAACTGGTGTCAGGGCTTTTTTTCTTTCGTCTCTGTTAGGTATGGCTGCTGCGTTTTTGCCGGTGGCTGCGCAGCCAGCCATGGCAGATTCTGTTGCAGCGGGTGGGGAAGAAAGCCTGATGGGCTACTGGCTCAGTCAGGATCATGATGGTGTTTTCAAGATTGAAAAATGTGGGGCAACCATTTGCGGGCGATTGATCGGGTTGCGCTATGATGGCACGGATGTTCCCAAGGGGCATGACGGAAAAACCGAATGTAACCTGCTGATGTTAACAGATTTTCGCCCCCTGAAAGACGAAAAGAACAAATGGGAGGGAAATATTCTGGATCCTGATAGTGGGCACAAATACGATGCCCGGATCTGGTCTCCCCAATCAGGCGTAATGAAGCTGCGCGGGTATCTTGGGCTTCCCATTTTTGGTGAAACGCAAACATGGACACGTTATTCCGGGCCGCCAATGGGGCCGGTATGCAAAATGCCCTGAGCCAACGCGTGTGAAGGAGAAAAACAGGGTTATGAGCGGCTCGTTTTCGCGTCGTGCTTTCGGGCTGTGTGGTCTGGCATTTGGTTTTGTGGGAAGTGCATATGCGCGGGCGGATGATGATACGCCTGCACCAGATGCGCAGGATACAACAGCACCTGCGCCAGCAGAGCGTATTTTATGCTATGTAGGCGGTTATACGCAGCATGGCCCGCCAGGTGGAAATGGTGATGGCATTACGGTTTTTGAAATGGACCAAAAAACCGGCCAACTGCACCATCTCAATACGTTTACAGATATTGCCAGCCCATCTTTTATTGCGTTTTCTCCGGATAAGCGTTTTCTCTACGCTGTTAACGAAATCAATGATTTTGAAGGAAAAAACACCGGGGCCGTTACAGCTTTCTCGGTAGATCAGGGCACGGGTGCTCTTACAAAGCTGAATACGGTCTCTTCTGGCGGTGCAGATCCAGCGCATCTTAGCGTGCATCCATCTGGCCGATACGTAATGGTTGCCAATTACACCGGTGGAAACTTTGCGCTGCTGGCTGTGCAGAAAGATGGTTCCCTAGGGCGGATGACAACCCTTATCCATAACACAGGCCCACGTATGCCAGATCGGGCTGCGGATAATCCACCGGGTAACTTTGCAGTGAGTGACCATTCCGGTTCTCACCCTCATATGATCCACACAGATCCATCCGGCCGCTTTGTTGTTGTGGCAGATGCCGGGCTGGATCGGATGTATGTTTACAGTATCAATCTGGATACAGGGCGTTTGTTTCCGGCCCAAAAGCCTTTTACCACTATGACAGAAGGTTCAGCTCCACGGCATTTTCAGTTTTCTGCCGACGGTTTGCGCCTGTACATTCTGTGCGAGCAGGATTCCAAAGTGGTGGTGGCAACCTTTGATGCCAAAACGGGGAATATTGCGCCCCAGCAGGCTGTAAGCAGCTTAACAGCACATTTTAGGGGCAGCACGCTGGCGGCCGGTATACTGTTTTCCCCCGATGAGCATTTTCTTTATGTCTCAAACCGTTTGGGCGATTCTCTGGCTGTGTTTCAGGTTGCCAACGATGGCGGCCTGACATTGGTGGATGAAATCTGGACACATGCTGATTATGGGCGTGCGCTTAAATTTGATCCAACCGGTAGCTATTTGTATGTGGCCAATCAGCGGAGTGATTCAATCACATCTTTTCGGGTGGATAAAACCACAGGCAAGATTGGCTTTACATGGGATTTTACACCCATTGGCAGCCCAACATGCTTTGAGTTTCTGACACTTTCTTCTTAATTTCATAAGCAAGAAAGTGTCAGAATACATTGATGTTAAAGTAATTAGGTATCAGTCTTTTTTGAACGCGGCGATATAGTTAATGCCCAGATCCCGCGTTTCTTTCCAGCCACCAATGCTGGGGGCCATGCCAGAAATGGCCACCATGCGCAGGCCAGCAGCACGGGCATAGCGCCCCAGTTCGGAAGGCTGAATGAACTTGCGCCATTCATGCGTGCCCACAGGCAGCAGGCGCAGCAGATATTCCGCACCAATTTTACCAACAGCCAAGGAACGCAAAGTACGGTTCATGGTGGAAACAATGACTGTGCCATTGGCTTCCACAAGTTGCGCCAGCATGACCATAAATGCTTCAGGATCAGTGACATGCTCTATAATTTCTAAGGCCATAACTGCATCAAATATGGCATGTTCGGCCACCAGCTCTTCCGCGCTGCCCTGACGATAGTGGAGTGTGCCGGAACCGGCGGGCAGTGGGTTGGCTGCCAGATGTGCTTGTGCAGCCGCAATGCCGTTGGCCGATGCATCCAGTCCCACCACGTCGTATCCGGCTTTTGCCAAGGCCTCGCTGGCCAGACCGGCCCCGCAGCCAATATCCAGCACATGTGGCCTGCGTGATTTGCGGCCCCGCAGGGGCAGGTGGCGGCTGGCCCATTCAATCCGCAGTCCGTTCATGGCATGCAGGGGGCGCATGGGGCCTGTTGGATCCCACCACTTGTCTGCCAGAGCACTAAAGCGGGCAATTTCCTCGGAAGAAACAGAGGAAGGCGCTTCCTCTTGGGTGGCGTGCATACAACAAATTCCTTTCCTGCTGGTCTCCCCGCTGGACGAAAGGGGGCCGGGAGAGGTATGTGACGCGGCTTGTGAAGCAGCGCAACCGTTCCCATGCGTCTTTTCCGCTATGCAGGTGGCGGAAAGGGCTGGTGCAATGCGTTTTACGGCCTGTTTGGTGGAGAATAAAGCTATGTCCGGTTCCGCACCCCGGATTGTCATGAAATTCGGCGGGACATCCGTAGGGGATCTTGACCGTATCAGAGCCGTGGCCGAACGCGTCAAAAAACAGAAAGACGCAGGCTGCGATGTGCTGGTGGTTGTTTCTGCCATGGCAGGCACAACCAACCAGCTGGTTGGGTTCTGTCAGTCTCTCTCTCCTTTGTATGATGCGCGTGAATACGATGCCGTTGTGGCAACGGGTGAGCAGGTAACCAGTGGTTTGCTGGCTATTGCCCTGCAAAAGCTTGGCGTGCCTTCGCGCTCCTTTGCCGGCTGGCAGGTGCCCATTCTTACGGATTCCCAGCATGGCAAGGCCAGCCTCGATTCGATAGATGGCGCGCGTCTGCTGGGCTGTATGGCAGAAGGCATGGTGCCGGTTGTAGCTGGCTTTCAGGGTGTTGGGCCAGATGGCCGCGTAACCACGTTGGGGCGTGGGGGCTCGGATACATCAGCTGTTGCACTTGCCGCGGCCATCAAGGCAGATCGGTGCGATATCTACACAGATGTGGATGGTATTTACACCACAGACCCCAGAATCGTGCCCAAGGCACGCAAACTGGATAAAATTACCTATGAAGAAATGCTGGAGCTGGCATCTGTTGGCGCCAAGGTGCTGCAAACACGTAGTGTTGGCCTTGCTATGCGTGAGCGTGTGCGCGTGCAGGTGCTTTCCAGCTTTGAAGATGGCCCCGCAGTAACGGAAGGTCACCTTCCCGGTTCTATGGTGGTGGATGAGGACGAAATCGTGGAAAAGAAACTGGTCACCGGCATTGCCTACTCCCGTGATGAAGCCAAACTGTCGGTTCGGCGTATTCCAGACCGTCCGGGCATTGCGGCGGCAATTTTTGGCCCGCTGAGCGAAGCTAACGTGAATGTGGACATGATTGTGCAGAGCACAGGTGCCGATGGCACCACGAACATGACCTTCACCACCAGCAAGACCGATCTGCCGCGCGCTATCAGCATTCTGGAAAGCGTGCGTGGCGCTGTGCAGTATGAAGAACTGCAAACAGACCCGGATATTGTGAAGGTGAGCGTGGTGGGCAGCGGCATGCGTTCCCACGCTGGTGTTGCCAGCACCATGTTCCGCACGCTGTCTGAACGCTCCATCAACATTCAGGCTATCTCCACCAGTGAAATCAAGGTGTCCGTACTGGTGGCCGCCGAATATGCCGAACTGGCAGTGCGTGCGCTGCATACGGCCTATGGTCTTGATGATGTCTGATATTGCAAGCAGCCTGAATCCCGCCCCAACGGCTGAAGAATGGCAACGTGCCCGCACCCGGCTGGATAAGCTGTGGCAGCGTGGAACGGATTTTCTGGGCACGCCTTACGCCATTCTGGCTGGGGCGATGTCCTGGGTGAGTGAACGCCACCTTGTATCCGCCATTTCCAATGCTGGCGGGTTTGGTGTGATTGCCTGTGGCGCAATGGAACCGGCCCGTCTGGCTGAAGAAATTGCCGCCACTCGCGCGCTGACAGACCGGCCCTTTGGCGTGAACCTGATTACCATGCACCCCAAGCTGGATGAGCTGGTGCAGGTGTGTCTGGATGCCAAGGTGGGCCATATTGTGCTGGCAGGTGGTATTCCGCCCAGTTCAGCCATTAAGGCTGCCAAGGATGGTGGCGCCAAGGTTATTGGTTTTGCCCCCGCATTGGTGTTGGCCAAGCGGCTGATTAAAATGGGTGTGGATGCACTGGTAATTGAAGGCGCAGAAGCAGGTGGCCATATTGGTCACGTTTCCCTGACCGTTCTGGCGCAGGAAATTCTGCCGCATATTCAGAACGTACCGGTTTTTGTAGCGGGCGGCCTTGGCCGGGGTGATGCGCTTGTTTCCTATCTGGAGCAGGGTGCCGCAGGCGGCCAGTTTGGCACGCGTTTTGCCGCAGCAGAGGAAAGCATTGCCCACGAAAACTTTAAAAAAGCTTTTGTGCGGGCCAATGCGCGAGATGCCACAACCTCGGTGCAGCTTGATGAACGTTTTCCGGTTATTCCGGTACGGGCCATCAGTAATGAGGGCGGGCGTAAATTTGTGGCCCATCAGGCTGATGTTATCCGCCGTTTTCAGGCAGGTGAACTCACGCGGGAAGAGGCACAGCTTGAAATTGAACATTTCTGGGCTGGCGCTTTGCGGCGTGCAGTGATTGATGGGGATGTGGAAGAAGGCTCTGTTATGGCCGGGCAGTCTGTTGGCATGGTAAAAGCTGTGCAGCCGGTGGCCCAGATTATTGCTGACCTGATAGATCAGGCCGTGATAGCGCTGATCCGTCAACAACGCCGCATGGATGCTGATGGCTGAAAACGCCCCAAGTTCTGAACAGGAGCAGCCAGTTGCTCTGCCTCCGCTCCCCGATATTGGTACATACGGGGTAGGGGGCGCGCTGCGTAAGCGCCGCGAGCAGCTTGGCTGGCCGTTGGAGGATGTTTCTGCGTATCTGCGCATTCGTGATGCGTATTTGGATGCGCTGGAAACCGGCAAGGCAGACGTGCTGCCGGCAGAAGTTTATACACTTGGGTTTTTGCGGGCGTACGCACAGGCTTTGGGGTTTGACCCCAACCTTATGGTGGAGCGTTATCGGCAGGAAACGCGCAACGCCATCAAGCAGCCGGAACTTGTGTTCCCAGATCCCCCCCCAGACCGGCGTATTCCGCCGGCTGTTTCCATTTCTCTGGGGCTTGCTGTTGTTCTGGCCAGCTATGTTGGCTGGTATTATTTTACGGGGCATACACCACCCGCACCAGAACGCGTGCCACCCGTGGCAAGCCTTCTGCCCGGGGAGCAGACGCATAATGCACCCTCTCCGCAGGTGGCTTCCATTCTGCCAGATAAAAGTGCTGTTCCTGCGCCGTTGCCGCTCTCTGCGCAGCCTCAGCCGCCTGTAGCTGAGCAGACCGCAAACGCGCCATCAACAGATCACACCGCACCGGAAAGTGTTGGCGCGCCCGCTGCACTCCAGCCATCAGATGCCAATACGCAGCCAACTCCGCCACAGCCAGCGGAGCAGGCGCCAGCTTCCGTAACGCCAACAGTACCATCTGAGGCCGTTGCGGATGATCAGATTGTGCTCAAGGCGCTTGCGGCCACATGGGTGCAGGTAAAGGATGCCAGCGGAAAGGTTGTTTACGACCATATTTTACAACCTGATGAAGAATGGAATGTGCCGCTTGAAGGTGGTCCTTTTCTTCTAACTGTTGGTAATGCAGGCGGTATTGTTTTGCGTGTGGGCGATGTAACCACCGCTCCCTTGGGGCGTAATGGGGCCGTACGCCGCAAAATGGTGCTGACACCCCAAAGCGTGCGTGATGGCACATTGGCAGCACCTGCTGCGCAAAATAACGTTGCATCTCCACCTGCGCATGCAGATGTTGCAGCGCCTGCGCCCAATACGGTATCAGGAACCACAACAGATGCGCAGACAGATCTGGCAGCCTCGGAACAGGTGCTTAAGCCCAAGGAAACAGCCCCCCGGGCACGCCGCAAGGCAGCGCCAGTGCAAGCCGAGCCCAGCGCGGATGATTTGAATGCACGCCAGCTTCAGGGCATGGGTTCGCACTAGAATGGCACCCTCGCGCGTATTATGTGTAGCCAAATGGTCCTGATTTTGGCAGGAAAACACCAAACGCAATGGAGAACGCCGTGTGGCCGAACACGGCAGCTTCCCTCAACTGTCGTTTTCGACAAAAGGATGTAAAATGAGCGGCTACCGGCCTTATCAGCATATCGAGCGTCGGAAATCTCGGCAGATCCATGTCGGCAAGGTAGCCGTCGGTGGTGATGCGCCGATTTCCGTCCAGACCATGACCAACACCCTGACCACAGATGCACAGGCCACAATCGAGCAGATTCGGCGCGCAGAAATGGCGGGTGTGGATATTGTGCGTGTGTCCTGCCCAGATGAGGAAAGCACCAAGGCGCTGGAAGAAATTGTAAAGGAAGTGAACGTGCCTATCGTGGCCGACATTCACTTCCACTACAAACGCGCCATTGAAGCCGCAAAAGCAGGTGCCGCCTGCCTGCGTATCAACCCCGGCAACATCGGCAGCGCCGAGCGTGTGCGTGAAGTGGTTAAGGCTGCCAAGGATTACGGCTGTTCCATCCGTATTGGTGTGAACGCCGGGTCACTGGAAAAGCATCTGCTTGAAAAATACGGTGAGCCCAACCCCGATGCGCTGGTGGAAAGCGCTCTGGAACATGCCAAGATTCTGGAAGATCATGATTTCCGTGAATTCAAGATCAGCGTGAAGGCATCGGATGTGTTCATGGCTGTGGCGGCTTACCAGCAGCTGGCAGAAGCCTGCGATTACCCGCTGCACATCGGCATTACAGAAGCAGGCAGCAAACGTGCCGGCACTGTAAAATCCTCTATTGGTCTGGGTAATCTGCTGTGGGCCGGTGTGGGTGATACTATGCGCGTTTCTCTTTCCGCAGCACCGGAAGAAGAAGTGCTGGTGGGCTGGGATATTCTCAAATCCCTCGGCCTGCGCCATCGCGGTGTTAAAATTATTTCCTGCCCATCCTGCGCACGTCAGGGCTTTAACGTGGTGGAAACAGTGCAGACGCTGGAAGACCGGCTGGCACATATTAAAACCCCGCTTACCCTATCCATCATCGGGTGCGTGGTGAACGGCCCCGGTGAAGCCCTGTTGACAGATCTGGGCGTAACCGGCGGTGGTTCTGGCCGCCACATGGTGTATTCAGGCGGCAAGCAGGATCATACTGTGCCAGCGGCCGACATGATCGAACATGTTGTGGAACTGGTAGAACAGCGCGTTGCTGCTATTCAGGCAGAAGAAGCCAAGGAAAAGCAGGAAGGCAAGGCGCAGGAACTGCCAGACATGGCATCCGCCAACTAAGCATTCAACATTCTCCCCCTGCTTTGCGCCAAAAGGTGCGGGCAGGGGCAGACGTGCCATTTAAACAGCAAAAAACACCACGCCAGCCAAGGTGACGGGTGCCGTGGTGTGGGAATATGTATTCGTGAGCAGCATTCAGCCCGTAAGAGGAACGCACGATCTTATTGGAGAAGACCAGCGCCGCCACGCGCATGTGGTAGATACAGCGCGCCGGATTGCAGGTGTTTACGGGTTTGATGAATGGGCAACCCCGATTTTTGAAGATACGCGGGTTTTCTCCCGTTCCTTGGGGGATACGTCCGATGTTGTTTCCAAGGAAATGTATTCCTTCAGTGATCGGGATGGTGAAAGCCTGACATTGCGGCCAGAAGGTACGGCAGCCATTTGCCGCGCTTTGGTGACCAATGCGCTTACGCAGTCTCTCCCACAAAAAGTGTTTTATGCTGGCCCCATGTTCCGGCATGAACGGCCCCAGAAAGGTCGGTATCGCCAGTTTCACCAGATTGGTGCCGAACTTTTGGGCGCAGCTGAGCCTCTGGCGGATGCAGAAGCCATTGCCATGGGGTACGAAGTGCTCAAGGCGCTGGGCATTGCAGATTACGTCACCCTTGAACTGAATACGCTAGGCGATGCCGCCAGCCGTGATGCGTGGCGAGATGCATTGGTAGCTTATTTTTCCGCCCACAAGGATAAGCTTTCAGAAGATAGCTTGGCCCGTCTGGAAAAAAACCCACTACGTATTCTGGATAGCAAGGATGCCGGAGATAAGGTTCTGGTAGCTGATGCCCCCATGATGGCAGAGTTTCTGACACCCGAAGCACGTGCGTTTTGGGATGATCTGCGCAACAAGCTGGATGTGTTCGGGATTGCCTACACCGTAAACCCCAGCATTGTGCGTGGGCTGGATTACTATAACCACACCACGTTTGAGTTTGTGACCAACCGCTTGGGGTCTCAGGGCACAGTGTTGGCCGGGGGCCGGTATGATGGCTTGGTAAAGCAGATGGGTGGTCCAGAAGTGCCCGCCATTGGTTGGGCTGCGGGTATTGAGCGCCTGTCCATGTTGTTGGAACAGGTACCAGCAGCACCGCGCTCGGTTGTGCTGGTGCCCGTTGGCACGCCGGATGAAAGCGCAGTAGTGCAGATTTTGCAGGGTTTGCGTGCGCAGGGTATTCGCACAGAAATTGGTTATAAGGGCTCGCTGCGCAAACGCATGGAGCGTGCGGGCAAGCAGAACGCCAGCCACGTGCTTTTCCTTGGTGAAGATGAACTGGCCAAGGGCCTGTTTCGTGTCAAAAACATGGAAACCGGGGCCGAGCAGGAAGTCTCGCGCGATATGCTGCTCTCCAAAGCGCAAGACGTATTTGCGGCATGACGTTTGACGAACGGCTAGACCAGATTGTCAGCCGCGCGCTGGAGCTGGAAGCGCAGCTGGCAAGTGGGCTGAATGGTGAGGCCTTTACCCAAGCCTCACGCGAGTATGCTGAAATCGAACCCGTTGTAGCGCGTATCAACGCTCTGCGCGGGGTGGAAGATGGCATTCAGCAAGCCGAGCAGCTTTTGGCAGATCCGGAAATGAAGGAGCTGGCAGAAGCAGAGCTGGCTGAACTGCGTGAGCAACTTCCGCAGTTGCAAAAGGATGTGCGCCTGTCTCTGTTGCCAAAAGATGTGGCAGATGCGCGCAGTGCTATTCTGGAAGTGCGCCCTGCAGCAGGGGGCGATGAAGCAGGCCTGTTTGCGGCCGAATTGTTTGATATGTACCGCCGCTATGCCGATCTGAATGGTTGGCGCTTTACCGTTATGGATTATGACGAAAGTGAGCTGGGCGGCCTGCGTGAAGGTATTGCCGAAATTAATGGCAAGGGCGTGTTTGCGCGGCTGAAGTACGAATCCGGCGTGCATCGGGTGCAGCGTGTGCCAGCCACGGAAAGCCAGGGGCGTATTCATACATCCACAGTTACGGTAGCTGTGCTGCCAGAAGCTGAAGAAGTGGATGTAGAAGTTAATGAAACAGACCTGCGGGTAGATGTGTTTCGGGCCTCTGGCGCTGGTGGGCAGCACGTGAATAAAACGGAAAGTGCGGTGCGCCTTACCCATATGCCCACAGGCATTGTGGTTTCCATGCAGGAAGAAAAAAGCCAGCACAAAAACCGCGCCAAGGCCATGAAAATTCTGCGCGCGCGTTTGTACGAGCGTGAACGGGCGCAGGCTCATGCCAACCGTGCGGCAGACAGGCGCTCCCAAGTGGGGACGGGTGACAGATCAGAGCGTATTCGCACCTATAACTTCCCGCAGGGGCGTGTCACAGACCACCGGATTAACCTGACACTCTATAAAATCGACCGTGTAATGTTGGGCGAGCTGGATGAGTTTGTAGATGCTCTCACGCAGGAAGAACAGGCAGCCCTGCTGGCAGCGGAAGGCTTTTAACTAATAGGCGCAGCACATACGCCAGAACGGCCGGGATGATGTTCTGAAGCTTCTGGTGCATTGGGGTCGGTTAGAAAAAATTCGGTAAAGTTGTCAGACCCCAGAGCGTAAAAATGGTGGCCATCCGGGTTGTGGAGCGTGCCATCACTATCCACTTCATGGGTTTCCACCCGGCCTTCGGGGGAGCGAATGGTGATTTCACCGCATAAGGTATAGGTGTGGTCCAATCGGCCCATAGGGGTTGTGACTTTAACCGTTTTTTCCTGGTTTTTATCATCCAGCCGAATCACGCTGACAAGTTTGCCATCCAGATAGATGCGTGAAACTTCAGAAATTTCAGCGTCTGCCTTGCCATCGGTCACTGTAAATTCACCTGCATAGGCGTAAGAAAAGGGTAATGCCCCCATAAGGCCCAACAGGCAAAGTGTTGTGTTCTGGATACGGCGGAAAAATTGGAGCATTGATGTTTAACCAGATCAATCCATCAAGGTTGCGTGTGTGATTACTGCAGAAAAAACAGTTCCGTGCCAATCCATAGCGCAATTGCTGCGTGAGGGAACACACCTGCTGGCGCAGGCCGGTATTGAAGGCCCGCGGCGGGAAGCGCGATTACTGCTTATTCATGCGCTTTCCCTAACGCCAGAGCAACTTTTGGCACGCTCTCCATCTGATAATGTGCCGAATGAGCCTTATTTTTCTTATATAAAGCGTCGGGCCGCGCATGAACCGTTTGCCTACATAACAGGCAACAAAGGGTTTTGGAGTTTGGATCTGGCAGTATCTCCTGCAAGCCTGGTGCCAAGGGGAGATACAGAAACACTTATAACAAGCCTGCTGGAATATCGGCCTAACCCAACATCAGTGCAGAATATTCTGGATTTGGGTACAGGTACCGGCTGTTTGCTATTGGCCGCATTGGCGGAATATCCTCAGGCCTATGGGGTAGGGGTGGATATTAACCCGCCAGCCGCCATGTTGGCATATGCCAATGCCCAACGGTGTGAGATGCAGGATCGCACATTGTTTATGGCTGCCGAGTGGGATGCCGCTTTGGCCCCACATATGCGCTTTGATGTGGTGCTGAGCAATCCGCCATACATTCCAACAGCTGATCTGGCAGACCTTATGCCAGAAGTGCGAGAGCATGAGCCTGTGCGTGCGCTAGATGGAGGGGCAGATGGGCTGCATGCTTACCGTTACCTATGCCGCCGCCTGCCGCATTTACTGGCAGAAGGCGGATTGGCTGTGTTGGAAATAGGGATAGGGCAGGAACAGGCTTTGCAGAACCTGGCAGCCGCCAATGCCTTGCATGTGGTGGATGTAAAGGCCGATCTGGCAGGCATTGCACGTGCAGTAGTGCTGGAAAAACAGGTATGAAAAATAACTTGGCTTTATGCGCGTAGGTTGCTAAGCTGCCCAAGCTTGCTTCTGTAGCAGATGTAATAAAGCTAAAATCACTGCACCAGAAACTAAAGCAGCAAGGGGGCCTTTCACTAGGTAACAGTTTTTGTGTTGCCTTACCTAAAGCCCATCCCGAAAAAACAATTCGGCCTTCACTCAGGAAGCATACCTTTTTAATACAGGACTGTTTCTTTATGCCAAAGTGCCCTGAACAGGAAAGCGCTGTGATAAACCCATGAACGTAAAACGGATGCGGACAAGACACCATCGTTCCAACGGGAACAATGGGAGTTCCCGACAACTGAATGGACAGATTCCGATGAACAGGAATCATGTTTTTGATAGTCATGGCCCGGATGTGCGCGTAAGAGGCACAGCCCAGCAGCTTTTTGAAAAATACCTCCAGCTTGGCCGTGATTCCACAGGTAGCGGAGACCGCGTGGCAGCGGAAGCTTACTTCCAGCATGCCGAACATTATTTCCGCATTATGAATGCCATGGCGCAAGCTGCGCAGCAAAGCCAGCAGGAACGTGCCGAGCGCCTTGCCGCACGCCAGCAGCGGGCTGCTGCGCATGCGAATGAGGAAGGTGAAGATCGGCAGGAGCAGGACCCTCAGCCCGATGTTCGGGAAGAATCTGCGCCTCAGCCTGAGCTTTCCGAAGGCTAAAAATCTTCAGATTTCTTGCTGCCCTGCTTCTGATTTCTGGAAGCGGGGTAGGCGAGCCATAAAAGATGTATAGGCCGCAACATTCGGCTGATTACAGATTGTGTGTAAAACACACAAACAGCTTTACAAGTATTTACTTGTTAGAGCTTTAACCTATTGATTTTTAGGGAATTTGGTAGCGGCGGAAGGATTTGAACCTCCGACCAAGGGATTATGATTCCCCTGCTCTACCACTGAGCTACGCCGCCATCATGTGATGGCGCTGATCTACCTGATTCTTCGTGATGCCGTCAACCCGGTTTGGAGGATTTTGTCATAAAAATAATCAGGTAAGAGAATAAAAGGGCTTACTGGCCCAAATTTCCCGCGCCAAAAATGTAATTGCTCACCTGTTGCTCAAGGCTTGTGGGTTCCAGCGTATGTGTCAGCATACCGCCGGGGGAGACCATGGTGGCGGATGTGCCGGGTTCAATCATCAAGGCATTTTCGGATGAAAGCGTGGCGCTGCTAATTGTCAGCGTGCTGTCCTGCGGCAGATGCAGGGCACCATCCAGTGTAAAGTGCACAAAAGCCAACTGGGTGGCAGGGTCCAACACAATGGATGAAACCCGACCCACTTTTACACCGGCAATATCAACATCTGCCCCACGTTCCAGCCCGTTGGCAGATACAAAGCGGGCAGAAAGGGCATAACTGTCTGTTCCGGGGGCTTTTTGGGTGCCATGTGCATAAACGGCAAAACCCAAAGTGGCTGCCAGAACTGCTCCACTAAAAAGACACGCGCCTGCACGATTTTGCCTGCTCATGAGTGTGTTTTCATCCTGAATAATGATGTTGTGTTACAAGATTAGCATGAATCCTTGCAGCATGGGGGCGCATGG
Organism: Acetobacter pomorum; assembly: GCF_002738225.1. Taxonomy (GTDB): domain Bacteria; phylum Pseudomonadota; class Alphaproteobacteria; order Acetobacterales; family Acetobacteraceae; genus Acetobacter; species Acetobacter pomorum. Next base: position 308,750 of record NZ_PEBQ01000144.1, read on the forward strand.
TGCAAGGACAGGCAGCAAAGTTGTGCCAGCGTGGGTTGTAACTGCATATGTCGTTTCTTCAGGCTATCATTATCGCTCTTCTTCAGGGAGCAACAGAACTCTTTCCCGTAAGTAGCCTTGGACATGCTGTTATTCTGCCGGCGTTGTTCCATTGGTCTTATGATCCGCATGACCCGGCATTTCTGCCGTTTCTGGTTATGCTGCATCTGGGCACCTCTGTGGCGCTGCTGGTTTTTTTCTGGAAAGACTGGCTGGCCATATTCAAAGGGGCCAGTGGCAGCTGCGGCCAGCGCATGCAAATGGAAAGCCTGCATATTTTATGGTTGCTGATAGTTGCCACCATTCCTGCTGTTGTGGTGGGGGGACTGTTTGAGCATTTTTTGCGTAATCTGTTTGGGTCTGCCTCATCTGCTGCCATCTTTCTGTTTTTGAATGGCCTGCTTTTGCTGGTGGTCGAACGTCTGCGCAGCACTATGGTGCGCAAAAACGTCAATTCCGTTGCCAGCATGACATCACGTGATGCGGTGATTATTGGCCTGTTTCAGTGCCTTGCATTTTTTCCGGGCCTTTCACGCTCTGGGGCCACCATTTGTGGTGGTCTGCTGCGGGGGCTGCACCATGATACAGCAGCACGCTTTTCCTTTCTGATGGCGCAGCCAGTCATTCTGGCCGCCACAGTGCGTGAAGCCTTCAAGATGCGGCATCTGGAACTGCAACCGGGGCAGATGCGCATTGCCGTGGTGGCGGCTGTTGTTTCCGGCCTGACAGCGCTGCTCAGCACTGCGTTTTTAATGCGGTATTTCCGTGATCATGATAGATGGGCGCTTTCTCCCTTTGCGTGGTACTGCATGGGTGTGGGCGGTATTGCGACCATTCTGTTCCATTTTATGCACTGAGCCAGAAACAATTTGATGGAAGATCTTTCTGGTTCGCCACGGCGCAAGTCCTTACAGCGTATTGAAAAAGAAAACAGCACGCAGCGTCTAAGCCGGACACTGGGGCCTTTACAACTCACCATGTTGGGGGTGGGCTCTACAATTGGTGCTGGTATTTATGTCATGACAGGTACAGCGGCGGCCAATTATGCGGGGCCGTCCATTTTACTGTCATTTATTGTGGCGGGCATTGCCTGCCTTTTTACCGCTCTTTCCTATGGGGAGCTGGCATCTTCCATGCCGGTTTCCGGCTCTGCCTATACCTATGCTTATGTTTCCATGGGGGAACGCTGGGCGTGGGCCGTTGGCTGGTTGCTTTTGCTGGAATACGGCATTTCCTGCGCGGGGGTTGCTGCCGGGTTTTCGGGCTATGCGGTCAGTCTGTTGCAGGATTTTGGCGTGCATGTGCCATCTGCATTTTCCAACACCACGCTACAAGTGGCGTTTGAGGGCGCTACCCGTCATGTTGCCGCAGGCTGGCGAGTAGATGCAGTGGGAGCATTTTCTATTCTGGCAGTTTCTTTTCTGCTGGTTTTGGGGGTGCGTGAATCTTTTAAAATCAATGCCCTGATTGTTTTTCTCAAAGTGGGTGTCTTGGCCCTGTTTGTCGCTCTTGGCGTGTGGCAGGTGCATCCGTCTTACTGGTCTCCCTTTATTCCAAGGTATGAAGGGGGGTTCCGTTTCGGCTTTCCCGGTATTTTTCGTGCGGCATCGGTTATCTTTTTTGCCTATGTCGGGTTTGAGGCCGTTTCCACCGCTGCGGGAGAGGCCCGAAACCCACGGCGGGATATTCCGGTAGGTATCGTGCTTTCGCTCATTATCTGCACGGTTGTGTACATGATTGTCGCGGCCGTGCTGATAGGCGTGGTGCCGTGGCAGACACTGGATGTGGCAGACCCTCTGGCCATAGCCGTTAACGCCATGCATCAGCCGTGGCTGGCTTTGTTTGTAAAACTGGGCGCCGTTATTGGCCTGTGTTCTGTTTTGATGGGCCTGTTATATGCCCAAAGCCGCATCTTTTTTGCCATGGCAGAAGATGGGTTGCTGATGCCGATGTTCAGTAAATTGCACCCGCGTTTTCAAACGCCGTGGATTGGCAGCATTGTGCTGGGGCTTGGTGTGGCGCTGGCTACCGCCACATTGCCAATTGATATTATTGGGGATCTTGTCAGCCTTGGTACGGCAGTGGCGTTTGGGATTGTCTGCTTTACCGTTATCTGGGTGCGCAACAAGGCGCCGGAAATTCCACGCCGTTTCAGTGTGCCTGGGGGTGGCTTTACCGTAAAGGGCATCTGGTTGGGCTATGTACCGCTGTTGGGTATGTTCTTTTGCGCGGTTATGGTTGCCCCACTTTGTGTGGATATGCTTCTGGCCCTGTATAAAGGGGACCCCATACCGTTGCTGTTGTTGCTTACATATGCCGGAATAGGGTGGGCCAGCTATCGCTTTTATGGTCATGTCCATTCCCGCCTAGGGCGGGAACAGCGTGAAAAAGCCAAATAATCAGTCGTTCAACGGGTAAGAGGCCAACAGCCGCTTTTGGCGCTGCCAGAGGCGCACGCCCTCCCACAAATTGGTGGGAGACCAGCCAGCTTTCTTCTTTTTGGCACCAATACGGAAACTTTCCCGATAATGGTGGAACTGGGCAGCATAGGCCTCGCGCAATGTGGTGCGGGAATCCCAGATATGGATAGCTTCCGAGCCTACGCCATTGATTTCGATAATTTCGAAATCCTTGCCTTCACGCAGCGCTTTGGCTGAGCGGAATTTCACATCAATGCGCCCGAAGTGAAAATCGGGAATATCCTGCATGATGGCATCAATCTGGCGGGTCAGTTCCGGTGTAATATCTGCCTTGCCGTTGCGGAAAATGGCGCCTTTGCAATGGTTGCCGGCAAACACCAGTTCCAGTTCTTCACCATCTGGCAAAACTTCGTGCAGGCAGTGGGCAAGGCGTGGCGTGTAGATATGCAGCACTTTACTGGTGCGGCCATCTTTTTGCAGCAGTTGCAGCACGGTATCACGCCCGTTCCCCCGTAGGGCAGGAATATCCTTATAAGTGAGAGACGATATTTCCCCCACGGGGCTGTCAGGATGGCGAATATAGAACAGCCCGGCTTCGTGCTTCCACGGAATCAGCTTTTGTATCACCAGCCGGATCTTGCGGGGGAAAGCAGCAAGAGCTGCTTTAAGTTCTTCCTCCGTGCGCACAAGTTTTACGCCTGTGCCATTACACCCAATATCGGGCTTAACCACCACTGGCAGTGCCAGCCCCTTGGCCTGCATAGCTGTGTGGGCGCGTGCAAGATCATGCTTGCCTGTTGGCATTGTCACATAAGGGGCAATCCAGCGTTTGGCATAGTTGCCCGCCATGTCCAGAATGCTGCTTTTGCTTTCCCCGCACAGGCCGCCGGTTTCAATACGTGGGTTGGCGGCTGTGGGCAGGGTTACGTCTCCGTACCGCACGCCCAGCAGAATCCAGTACGCCACAACGGGTGTGTAAAAAACCCAGCCGGGCCAGAATTCAAAAAGGGAGAGAGGAGAAGGCTGTTTTTCGGCCTGTGTCATGTCTTCTGTTTCTGTGATCGGGCAATCAAACGGCCCATAAAGAAAATAACCAGCACAAACCCCACCAGCCCAGCCCAGCGCCATGCGCCAAGATGGTCCAGAATAAACCCGCCAACATGGAGCGAAAGCGCAAACAGAGCGGTTGTCCAGATAAGCGTGGCCAGAAATGTGGCGGCGGTAAATACAGGCAATCCTGCGTTAAAAAAACCGCTTGCGGTATAAAGTGGCAACCGGGTGCCGGGAATAAAGCGGCTGACAAATACAACCCAGAACAGGTTTTTGGAAAGCCAGATTTTTTTGCTTTCTATTTGTGATGTGTTGACCCATCGCTGGGCCGGCTTCCATCGCGCAGCCAGATAGCCCAGGCCATAAAGCCCTACATCACCCACCACAATGCCAATATAGAGGGCAATTAGCGCTGTAATGGGGGAAAGTGTATGGAGATTGACCTGAATGGCCGTAATAACCGTGGCCGCATCTTCCAGCACAAATGTGGCCAGAATAACGATAAAAACCTGCACAAGGGGGTACGCGGCGGTAAGTTCCAGAAACTGATCCAGCAAAGAAGGGCATCTCTCTCCGGCCAGAACAGCACGGTCTAAAAGGTTTTAAAGTATCAGCAGGGCTGCAACAGGCTCTTTTGTGACAATATTGTCAAGGGATGGCAACCTGTATTGGGCCGCCAAAGGGCAACCAAAAGTGTGGAATAAAGAAGATGGCCTGACAAAGCCCGTATTCCACTCTATTCTATGGCATTGAATGTTACACAGATCAGAAGCGTGAAGCCTGAATGCTACGAAGAAAACTTCTTGTTGGTGGGGCTTCTGCTCTGTTCGCCACACCTGCGTTGGCCCGCACATCTGCGGCTACTGCGCCCCATCCTGCTGCATCATCCAGTTATGCCACCTTCCTTGCCGGTGTGCGGCGTGAAGCTATAGGGCAGGGTATTTCCGCCGCCATTGTAGATCAGGCCTTGGCGCTTACCTCCCAGCCAAACGCCAAGGTGCTGAAGGCAGACCGGCACCAGCCGGAATTCACCCTGACATGGGCGCAGTATAAAGACCGGGTGCTGACAGAAAAGAAAATTTCCGATGGATTAACCGCCGTTGGCCAACGTGCGGCGCTGCTCAACCGTATCAGTTCCACATATGGTGTTGCTAAAGGGGCCATAGCGGGTATCTGGGGGCTGGAATCTGCTTACGGCACACGTATGGGCACATTCCATGTGATCGACGCTTTGGCGACTCTGGCTTACGATGGCAGGCGTTCTGCCTTTTTCCGTTCAGAACTCATGAAAGCGCTGAGCATTCTGGGGCAGGGGGATATCACTCCTGCAGGTATGCTGGGCAGCTATGCAGGGGCCATGGGTCAGCCGCAGTTTATGCCCAGTGCCTATTTGCGTTACGCAGCCAGTTACCCGGAAGGCGGGCGGCGTGATATCTGGCATAATGAGGCCGATGTTTTTGCTTCTATCGCCAATTATCTGGCCAAATGCCACTGGCAGCCTGGTCAGCCATGGGGTGAGGAAGTATTGCTGCCCGATACCATAACGCAGGCTCAGATTGGCCGTACGGCTGTGCATCCCATTGCATGGTGGGCACAGCAGGGCGTACGGCCCCGCGCCGGGCAATTTTCAAGCGCTGTGCAGGAAGGTGCCATTATCCGCCCCGATGGGGTGGGAGGCGAAGCTTTTATTGTCTATCATAATTTCAACGTGATCCGCCGCTACAATCCATCAGATTTCTATGCGTTGGGGGTAGGGCTTCTGGGTGATGCAATAACGTGAAAAAACTCGCGCTTGTAGGGTGTCTGGCTGTGCTGGCCTGTTCGCGCCAGCAGCCTGTGGCACAGCAGGATCTGCATTATACAGTTGGGCCAGCGTGGCAGGCAGCTGGCAAGTGGTTTTACCCGCGCGAAGACTTTGCATGGCAAGGCACAGGCTTGGCTGTAAGGGAACCTGCACAGGCAGAAGGACATCTGACAGCGGATGGTGAGGTCTGGCACGCTGCCAGCATGACAGGCAGCCATCAGACATTACAACTGCCCGCCGTGGTGCGTGTGACCAATCTGGATAACGGGCGGCAGATTGTGATCCGCCTAAATGATCGTGGCCCGAATGATCCGGGGCGTATGATCGGCCTAACCCCACGTGCTGCAGATTTGCTTGGCGTGGGCAAGGAGCCTGCGCGTGTGCAGGTGGTGGAAGATGAAATGGCCAGCAGGCAGTTTGCCGAGGTACTGCCCGGTGGCCCCATGTTGCAGATTAGTGCAGCCCCGCTGGAAAAAGTGCAGCAAACGGCATTAGGTAACGCGGTGGTGGATAGGCAGGGCGTAACAGTTCTGGCAGATAACACCACGCAGGAAACACCTGTGCCGGGCAAGGTAGTGCTGGCAGAGCTGCCAGCCACTGTTCTGCAGGGCGCGCCTGTGTCCACCATGCTGTGGGTGGAAACCATGGATTTTACATCCCGCTTGGCCGCCATGCGGCAGGCGGCCGCACAAGGAGCCAGCGTTCGGCCTGTGTTTTTTGGCCACAGCACAATGTGGGCTGTGCGCTATGGGCCTTTTGCGACTATAAGCGAGGCAGATGCCGCCCTGAAGCGGGCACTGACTACTGGTTTAACCGGATCTCATATCGTCGTCGAATAGGGAAAAATGTTGCAGACTCGACGGTTCTTACTCGCAGGGGGCGCTGCCCTTTTCTCTGGTGCCTATGCGCTTAATGCCATGGCACGGCCTCGCCACCACGGCGCGGCGGCCAAAGGTGCAGCACCTGCGGCAGCCCAGCCTGCTGTGCCGGGGGCGGATACACCCGCCACCACGCCCGTGGGGCCGGTGGACACACAGGCACGCTGGGCCTGCATTCTGGATTACAATAGCGGTGCCACACTGCTTGAGAAAAATGCAGATGAGCGCATGCCCCCATCATCTCTCACCAAGATGATGACGGCGTATGTTACATTCGGCATGCTCAAATCTGGCCGCCTAAAGCTGGACCAGATGTTGCCCGTAAGTGAACGCGCATGGCGTATGCAGGGTTCGCGCATGTTTGTGCCCCTAGGGCAAAGCGTGAGTGTGCAGGATCTTATTCAGGGCATGGTCATCCAGTCCGGTAACGATGCCTGTATTGTTATTGCGGAAGGTATTTCCGGTTCGGAAGAACAGTTTGTAGCGCTGATGAACGATACAGCCACCAAGCTGGGGTTGACCAATTCACACTTCATGAACGCAACCGGCTGGCCGGCAGAAAATCATTATATGTCTGCGCGGGATGTGGCCTATCTGGCCCTGCGTCTGATCCATGATTTTCCGGAATATTACCATTTCTTCTCGGAAAAAGAGTTCCTGTTCAATAAAATCCGGCAGGAAAACCGGAACTCTCTGGTGGTTAAAGGTCTGGCCGATGGCCTGAAAACCGGCCACACAGATGCAGGTGGTTTTGGCCTGTGCGCTTCTTCCGAGCGGGAAGGGCGGCGTGTTGTGCTGGCGGTGAACGGTCTGCCATCTTCCGCAGCGCGGAGCCGGGAGGCTGAACGCCTGATGGGCTGGGCTTTTGCCAATTTTGAAACCGCGCAGATTGTCAGCAAAGGTGATGTGCTGGAGCAAGCACCTGTATGGATGGGGGTTACCCAAACAGTGCCATTGGTGGCGGCGCAGGACTTCAAGATTCTTCTGCCGCATGGCTGGCGCAATGGTACACATCTGGCGCTGGATTATAACAGCCCGATTATTGCGCCGGTGCAGGCTGGGCAGGTTGTGGGGCAGCTTACGGTTTCTCTGCCCGGTGGGCGGCAGGCCAGTATACCGGTGCAAGCCGGGCAGAGCGTGCCTGCATTGGGCTTTTTGGGGCGGGCTGCACGTCGGCTGCACCTGTAATTCATGGCTTGTGGCATGTTCATAACGTTGGAAGGCGCAGAAGGGGTGGGGAAGTCCACCCAACTGCGGCTTTTGAAGGAAAATCTGGAAGCGCGTGGCCAGAAAGTTCTGGCCACGCGTGAGCCGGGTGGTTCTGCCGGGGCGGAAGATCTGCGCCAGCTTTTGCTTTTTGGTAAAAATCCGCTCTCTGCGCGGGCAGAAATTCTCACCCATTTTGCCGCACGGTATGATCATGTTGATCAGGTTATTCTGCCCGCCCTCAAGGCCGGACAGATTGTGCTGTGTGATCGCTTTACCGATTCCACCATGGCGTATCAGGGCTACGGGCGCGCCAATGGTGATCCGGCTATTTTAAGCCTGATTGAAACATTGCAAAAACAGCTTGGCTTTCAGCCGGATATTACCTTTCTGCTACAGGCGCCGCGTGCCATCTCCCGCCAACGTCTGGCTGCGCGTGGTGCGCCAACAGACAGATATGAGCGGGCGGATGAGGATTTTCATGCCCGTTTGGCAGATGGGTTTGCACATATAGCCAAGGCCGAGCCGCAGCGGGTGAGGGTGGTGGATACCTCCGTCCATTCAGCCGAGCAGGTGAACGCCCAGATCCTGAAAGTTATCCAGTCTCGTCTGGCTCATGCCAGGGGCTGAGGGCGTGCAGGAACCACGCTCGGCATCATTGCACCTGCATGGGCATCAAGCGGCCTTACAGGCATTTCGTCAGGCCATGCAGGGGGGGCGCCTGCCGCATGCGTGGCTGATTACGGGGCCACCAGGTATTGGCAAGGCCACATTCGCGTTTCGGCTGGCACGTATCTTGCTGGGCGGGGAAGATGAGGCCAGCCCCGCTGGGCGGCGCGTTTCTGCCGCCACCCATGCAGATTTGCTGGTGGTTGCACGCGGGTTTGATGAAAAACGCCATAAATACCGCAGCGAGATTGTGGCGGATGACGTGCGCCCCATTAACTCCTTTTTGCGGCGTACAGCGGCAGAAGGTGGGTGGCGCGTTGTAATTGTAGATGGTGCGGAATACATGAACCGCAGCGCTGCCAACGCCGTGCTGAAAATTCTGGAAGAGCCGCCACCCGCTACGGTATTGTTGTTAACCTGTTCCGCTCCCGGGCGGCTTTTGCCCACCATCCGTAGCCGATGCCGCAAGCTGGAACTTGCCCCGCTGGATACAGCAGATATGTCTGCCGTGCTGCATGCGCAGGCACCAGAAACCTCGGCCGCAGAAATACAGCGCGTTATGGCAGAAGCCCACGGTGCGCCGGGGCGGGATCTGGCGTTACTGGCTGATAAAGGCGGGGAGATTGCCAGCCTTGTGCACGAGGTAGTGCAGGGTGTAACGCCATTACGCAGCTATGAGATTGCTGAAACCATTTTACGCAGGGATTATGGTTTCAGTCTGTTTTTCAGCCTGTTATCAGATACTCTCCAGATGCAGGCCCGTCAGGCGGCGCGGCTGGGCAACCCGCAATGTGTGGCCCTAGCCAGTGCGTGGGAAGCCACCATGCGCAAGCACGCCGAGACGGAACGCTTTAATCTGGATAAACAGGAAGCCCTGCTTGAAGCTATGACGATTGCGAGCCGAGAATGACCCGTCGTTTCTATGTAACTACGCCCATCTATTACGTGAACGGAGCGCCCCATATCGGCCACGCTTACACGTCTATTGCTGCGGATGTGATGGCCCGCTTTCATCGTCTGGCAGGGGATGAGGTGTTCTTTCTGACGGGCACGGATGAACACGGCCAGAAGGTAGAGCAAGCCGCGCAGGCCAATGGCACGGATGCCAAAAGCTTTGCAGATAAGGTTTCGGCCGATTTCCGCAACATGGCCGATGCCATGAACATCTCATACGATGATTTTATCCGCACCACAGAACCGCGTCATATTACCAGCACGCAGGCATTGTGGAAGAAAGTGGCGGATAACGGGGCCATTTATCTGGGCGCGTATGAGGGCTGGTACGCCCTGCGTGATGAATGCTTTTACGGTGAAGACGAACTGGTGCCCGGCCCGGATGGCAAAAAAGTTGCCCCCACAGGCGCGCCGGTAGAATGGGTGAAGGAACCTTCCTACTTCTTCAAGCTGTCCGAGTATCAGGATCGGCTGCTGGAGCTGTATGAAAACAACCCGGATTTTCTGGGCCCACACGGCGCGCGGAACGAGATTGTCAGCTTTGTCAAACAGGGCCTGCGCGATCTTTCCATCAGTCGTACCAGCTTCAAATGGGGCATTCCTGTTCCGGGTGATGATAAGCACGTTATGTACGTGTGGTTTGATGCGCTCGCTAACTATCTAAGCGCTCTGGGCTACCCAGATACCAATGCACCGCGCATGGCGTTCTGGCCTGCCAACCTGCATCTGGTTGGCAAGGATATTGCGCGCTTTCATGCTGTTTACTGGCCAGCCTTCCTTATGGCTGCTGGTATTGAACTGCCGCGCAAGGTGTTTGCCAATGGCTGGTGGACCATTGAAGGCCAGAAGATGAGCAAATCTCTGGGCAATGTGGTGGACCCGCGTGATCTGGTGAAGGAGTTCGGGCTGGATGCGGTTCGCTTCTTCCTGCTGCGTGAAGTGCCTTTTGGTGGGGATAGTGATCTTTCTCGCAAGGCGCTGATCATGCGCAACAATGTGGAACTGGCGAATGATCTGGGCAATCTAGCTCAGCGTACGCTTTCTCTGGTAGCGCGAAACTGCGGCGGTATTCTGCCAGAACGGCGCACGCTGACAGAGGAAGACACGCATCTGCTGGGGCAGGTGATGGTGCTGCCAGATCTGCTGAAATCTCAGATCGAGCGGTGCGCCCTTACAGATGCGCTGGAAGATGTGTGGAAGGTTATCCGCGCCTGCAATGCGTATATCGATCATCAGGCCCCGTGGGCGCTGCGCAAAACAGACCCCGAACGTATGAAGGATGTGCTGCGCGTGTTGGTGGATGCCCTGCGTGGTATTGCCACCATGCTCCAGCCCTTCATGCCGCAGAGCATGGAGCGCATGCTGGATCAGCTTGCCGTTACGGCAGAAGAGCGCAGCTTTGCCGCATTGGAAACGCCGCTGCCCGGTGGGCGTCAGCTTCCCGCGCCGCAGGGCATCTTTCCCCGCTATGTTGAGCCCGAACAGGCATAATGATGACAGAGGACGTTACAAAGCTGGCAGGGTTAATAGATTCTCACTGCCATCTTGACCATTTTTCAGGCGAGGAAATGCCAGAACTGCTTGAGGCCGCCAAAGAGGCGGGCTTGAGCGGGATGGTCACCATCGGCACCCGCTTGGCCCGTGCGCCGGAACAAAAGGCGCTGGCCAAGCTGGATACGCCAGATATGCGCGTATGGTGCACCGTTGGCACACATCCGGACCATGTGGAGGAAGAACCTCTGCCCACTGTGGCGGATATTGTGGCCATTGCTGATGTGCCCGAAGTGATTGGCATTGGTGAAACCGGGCTGGATTACTTTCACGGCAAGGAAGATGTGCGCCCGCTTCAGCATGAATATTTTCGCCAGCATATTCGTGCCGCGCGGGAACTGGATGTGCCGGTTATCATCCACGCTCGTCAGGCGGATGAGGATGTCGCCAGCATTTTAGAGGAAGAACATGCCAAAGGGGCTTTCCCCATTTTGTTGCATTGTTTTGCCTCTGGTCCGGAGCTGGCGAAGCGTGTGGTCGATCTGGGCGGATATGTCAGTTTTTCTGGCATTGCCACGTTCCCGAAATGCGATGAAATCCGGGCTGTTGCGCGGGATCTTCCGGCAGATCGCATTGTGGTGGAAACGGATTCTCCCTATCTGGCACCCGTGCCAAAGCGGGGCAAACGGAACCAACCTGCCTTTGTGGCACATACCGCAGCCCGCATTGCGCAGGAACGCGGCATGGAATTGCCTGATTTTACACGCATGACCACAGAAAATTTCTACCGGTTATTCCGCAAGGCAGTGTGATGGTTGCCAAGAGAATGCGGGGGAAATGGGTATGAAAATTACAGTTCTGGGCTGTGGTGGATCTGCTGGTGTGCCCATGGTGGGTGGGGCCGATGGCCATGGGATCTGGGGAGCCTGTAACCCTAAGGAGCCGCGGAATACACGTACCCGTTCCTCCATTCTGTTGCGGCTCAAAAATGGTGCTGGTGTGCTGGTGGATACAGGGCCGGATTTACGCGCCCAGCTTTTGGCAAATGGCATTAGGGATTTTCAATCCATCATCTTTACCCATGCCCATGCAGACCATATTTCCGGGCTGGATGAGGTGCGTGCCATTAACCGCATTATTCAAAAACCTTTACATGCTTACGGCACAGCGGAAACGCTGGAAGATATTCAGCGGCGGTTTGATTATGTGTTCAAACCATGGACACCACCAAACTTCTTTCGTGCGGTGGTAGAGGCGCATCCGGTAGAAATGGGGCAGCCGGTTACCATAAGTGGTGCAGACTTTATCTTGTTTGATCAGGTACATGGGCGTGTTGGATCAACAGGGGTGCGCTGTGGCAATTTTGCCTACAGCACAGATGTAATGGAGTTTCCCGAAACATCTCTGGAAATTCTGCGTGGGGTGGATACATGGATGGTGGACTGCTTCCAGCGTCAGCCGCACAGTGCACATGCGTGGCTTGAGCGGGTGCTGGAATGGCGGCAGGCTCTTAACCCACGCCGCATGATACTTACCCATATGGGGCCAGATATGGATTGGCAGTGGATGCAGGACCATTTGCCCGAAGGTGTGGAACCTGCATGGGATGGCGCAGTGTTTGAAGTGGCCGATCCTTGAAAGTATTAGAGGGTCTGCTTTGGCAAACCCTCTATGCATTTGGGCGTATTAGCGGCTCATCAATACCGTAATATCGGCATGTTCCAGCGTATAACGGGTAACGCCGCCCAGAATAAGCTGGCGCAGGCGGGAATGTGAATAAGCACCCATTGCCAGCATGTCGGCATCAAAATCCTTACACGCAGCTTCCAGTCCTTTCCCTACGTCCCGGTCCACAGGTGGGAACTCCACGCAGTCCGCCGTAATGCCATGAATGGCCAGATAATCCACCACGTCCCGCGCAGTGGGGCCGCGGCGCTGGTAATCTCCACAATGCAGCACGCGCACAGCATCGGCCGTTAAGGCCCAAGCCAAAGCACCGCGCAATGCAGATGAGGCCTCTGCCGTGCCATTCCATGCAATGCACACACGCTTGATAAGCCCCTTGGGCGGTGTGCGCGGGGCGATCACCACCGGGCGCCCGCTATCAAACAATACGGCATGCAGAGTTTCGGATGAGGAAACGGCATCGCCGGAATCTGGGTGCGGGACGAGTGTAAAGTCGGAAAGGCGAGCCTGAGCAGGCACAATTTCACTTTCCGCACCACGTAGAATGTTAAAGCTTATGGTTGGTGTATCCATAGGGAAGGGGCCACGCGGGGGCACAACCTTGATATCTGGGTATGCCGCCACAAAGCGTTCAAACAGGGCATGTACCTCATGCGCATGGCGCGCGCCTTCATGTTCGGCAGAACGCATCAGGTCTTCCACCATGGCGCCGGAAAGACCCTCACCGGCCAGCGGTGCCATTTCTCGCCCATCCGGGCGTACATGCAGTACCGCCAGATGAGCCCCAAAGCGGCGGGCAAAATTGTAACCTCGAATAAGTGCGGCTTCAGCATTGGAGGTGCTGGGAAGCGGCAGCAGAATTTTACGAACATCTTTCATTCTTATTTTTTCTCCGCTGGCGTAATGTTAATGGCCATGTGTGCGTTTACGGATATAAACGCGTGACATCCCAATTGTTTCCATTGCGAGCCCATACTGCGCGATCATGCAGGCGGAAGCGCCGTTCCTGCCAGAACTCAAAATATTCAGGGTTCACCCGGTAGCCAGACCAGTTGGCTGGCCGTGGAATAGGATCTTGTGGGTATGTTGCTTCCACCTGTTTCAGGCGTTCTTCAAATATGGCACGGTCTGCCAAAGGGCGGGACTGATCTGATGCCACAGCGCCAAGGCGGGAAATACGGCTCCGACTCGCAAAATACGCATCGGCTTCTTCTGGCGTTACGGGGGTAACGGCCCCTTCAATGCGGATCTGGCGGCGCAGGCTTTTCCAATGGAACAGCAGGGCCACATGCGGGTTTTCTTCCAGCTCACGCCCCTTGCGGCTATGCGTGTTGGTATAAAATACAAACCCGTGGTGGTCCATTCCCTTCAACAGCACAATACGTGCAGAAGGCCTGCCATCCCGCGTGGCTGTGGCCAAAACCATGGCGTTGGGGTCGTTCACCTCTGTCTTTTCCGCCTCCTTCATCCATGTTTCAAACAGCGTAAATGGGCTGGCTGTCAGGTCAATCAGGGGCTGGCTGTCTAATGGAAGGGCAGCAGGAGAAGGTGAGGTTTCCGTCATGCTCGGACTCAATTCGTGTTCGTGTGCGCAAAGCTGCAGCATTGCAGCTTTCTGCCTGTTATCATACTCCTACGTTCATCGGGTTTGAAGCATGCGTGTCGCTTTGCTCTTGTTTCAATAGCGCGTGTATGCGACCAACCAACTCACACTCGGATATTTGAACAACAGAAATAGGTTGAGGTCACGCATGTCTTCTCCCAACGCCACATTGCCTGCTCACGGAACGCTCATGAAGGGCAAGAAGGGTCTGGTAATGGGTGTCGCTAATGATCGTTCCATTGCATGGGGCATTGCCTCCGCCGTTGCGGCACAGGGTGGGGAGCTTGCATTTACGTATCAGGGCGAAGCTCTGGGCAAGCGCGTACAGCCTTTGGCAGAAAGCGTGGGCTCCAGCCTGGTTCTGCCCTGCGATGTCACAGATGACGCCGCTATTGATGCCGCGTTTGCCGCCATTGAAAAAGAATGGGGTGAACTGGACTTTGTGGTGCATGCTATTGGCTGGGCAGATAAACAGTTCCTGCGTGGGCGGTATCTTGATACCCCGCGTGAAGCGTTTTTGAAGGCGCTAGATATTTCGTGCTATTCTTTCACGGCTGTTGCGCAGCGCGCTTCCAAGCTGATGAAAAATGGTGGCTCCTTGCTGACTCTGAGCTATCTGGGCGCAGAACGTGTGATGCCACATTATAATGTTATGGGCATTGCCAAGGCCGCGCTGGAAGCCTCTGTACGATATATGGCAACAGATCTGGGGCGTGATGGTATCCGTGTGAATGCCATTTCTGCAGGCCCTATCAAAACGCTGGCTGCCAATGGTATTGGGGATTTCCGCTATATTCTAAAGTGGAACCAGTATAACTCTCCGCTGGAACGCAACGTGGCGTTGGAAGAAGTGGGCGGCGCTGGTTTGTATATGGTGTCTGACCTTTCATCCGGCGTAACGGGTGAAGTGCATCATGTGGATTGTGGCTACCATGTTGTGGGCATGAAAAACCCGACTGCCCCTGATATTTCTGTAGCTGGGGACTGAGGGCGCGCCGTGTCTTACAATACCTTCGGACAACTTTTTCGTGTCACCACTTGGGGCGAAAGCCACGGCCCGGCCATTGGCTGTGTTGTAGATGGCTGCCCGCCGCGTCTGGCCCTGACAGAGGCAGATATTCAGCCGTTTCTGGATAAACGCAAGCCGGGGCAATCCGCCTTTACCACACAGCGTAAAGAGCCGGATCAGGTGCGGATTCTGTCCGGTGTGTTCGAAGGTCAGACCACAGGCACGCCAATTTCCCTGATGATCGAAAACACAGACCAGCGCTCGCGTGATTATGGTGATATCGCCCGCACATATCGCCCCGGTCATGCTGATCTGACATATGATCTTAAATACGGTATTCGTGATTATCGTGGGGGTGGCCGCTCCTCTGCGCGTGAAACAGCTTGCCGTGTGGCGGCTGGTGCTGTGGCGCGCAAGATACTGGGTGATGGTGTGCGTATTCGTGCGGCATTGGTGCAGCTTGGCCCAAATGATATCGACCGCACACGCTGGGATTGGGAAGAAGTAAACCGTAACCCGTTTTTCTGCCCCGATGCAGGCGTAGTGGCAGAGTGGGAAGAATACCTTGCGGGTATCCGCAAGGCGGGTTCTTCCATTGGTGCGATTATTGAGGTTGTGGCTGAAGGCGTGCCAGCTGGTTTGGGGGCACCCGTTTACGGTAAACTGGATTCAGATCTGGCTGCGGCTTTGATGAGCATTAACGCTGTAAAAGGCGTAGAAATAGGTGATGGCTTTGCTGCTGCCTCTCTGACAGGGCAGGAAAATGCAGATCCGCTTTATATGCGTGACGGCAAGCTGACTTTTGGCGCCAACCATGCGGGTGGTATTCTGGGTGGTATTTCCAGCGGGCAGCCCATTGTGGCGCGCTTTGCCGTTAAGCCTACCAGTTCCATGCTCACACCCGTTCCATCCATCACAACCGATGGTAAGGAAACGGAAGTCATTACCAAAGGGCGGCATGACCCGTGCGTGGGTATTCGTGCCGTCCCAGTGGGTGAAGCCATGATGGCCTGCGTATTGGCAGACCATCTTATGCGGCACCGGGCCCAGCTGGGCTAAACAGCCCACCCATTTTACATATGGTTTAATCCAGCAAGGTGGCTTCCAAGGTAATGGAAGCCCCTTTGAACAGTTTGGAAACCGGGCAGCCTTCCTTGGCTTTTGTGGCCAGCTTTTCAAACTGATCCGTTGTGGCTCCCGGAATACGCGCCTTAAGCGTGAGGATGATTTTATCTATCTCAAACCCACCGTCTTTTTTATCCAGGCTGACGTCTGCGCGGGTGTCAATGGCAGAGGCAGTCAGCCCCGCTTCCCCTAAAATGAGCGAGAAAGCCATAGAAAAGCAGGCCGCATGGGCCGCGCCCAGAAGTTCCTCCGGGTTGGAGCCGGGCTTGCCTTCAAAACGGGTGTTAAAGCCGTAAGGCTGGTCTTTTAAGGCCCCACTTTCAGTGGAAATAGTGCCTTTGCCTTCTTTTATCGGGCCTTCCCAATGTGCTGTGCCGTATTTGATAATGCTCATGTCAAAGCCTTTTTGTTGCTGTGTGGGTATCCAAAACCATTCTAACGGTTAGCAGCCCAAACGCCTTTAAGGGGGAATGGTTCAAGAAAAGCAGCCATGCTCTCGCAGAGATGAGCAGGCGAGAGCGCAACGATGTGCCTATAATGCTTTCCAGTAAAAGGCCTGCCGCGTGCGCATACTTCTTTCTTGCATGCAAAAGAAGTTGGGAGCATGTGCAGGTATGGACCCAGCCCTGCCTGCATGTAAGATGCAAAAGGCAGATGCGGCTGACAATGCGGAGACCACGATGAGTTCCACCACGACCGATACCGCTTCTTCTGTTGATGTCGTCCTGATTGGTGGTGGCGTGATGAGCGCCACACTGGGAACCCTGCTGCGGCAGCTTCAGCCGGATTGGAGCATCAGCATTTTTGAACGCCTGGATAGCGTGGCGGAAGAAAGCTCCAATGCCTGGAATAATGCCGGCACAGGCCACTCCGCCCTGTGTGAGCTGAATTACACGCCACAGCGGGCAGATGGTAGCGTTGATATTACCAAGGCTATCAACGTAAACGAACAGTTTCAGGTTTCCCGCCAGTTCTGGACATATCTGGTTGAGCAGAACATTCTTGAGTCTGCGCGTGATTTCCTGACCCCCGTGCCACATATGAGCTTTGTCTGGGGGGATAAAAATGTGTCCTTCCTGCAGGCACGTTACAAGGCGTTAAGCGCACATCCGCTGTTTTCCGGCATGGAGTTTACGCAGGATCAGGGGCAGATTGCACAATGGGCGCCGCTGGTTATGCGCAACCGCCCAGCAGGGCAAAATCTGGCGGTTACCCGCAGCCTGCGTGGCACAGACGTAAACTTTGGTGCGTTAACGCGTCTGCTGTTTACGTATCTGGTCACCACGCCAGCCTGCACATTGCATACGCGGCATGATGTGCATGATATCCGCCGTGATTCAGACGGCCGCTGGGTGATCAAGGTGCAGGATACACGCCTGAACACGGAGCGTGAGGTTAAGGCGCGGTTTGTGTTTATTGGGGGTGGTGGGGGTGCGCTGCCGCTCCTGCAAAAAACGGGTATTCCGGAATCTCGCGGCGTTGGTGGTTTCCCGGTGAGCGGGCAGTTCCTGCGCTGCACAAATCCGGATCTTATTGCCCAGCATCATGCCAAGATTTACGGCAAGGCCTCTGTTGGTGCGCCGCCCATGTCTGTTCCGCATCTGGATACACGCATGATAGATGGCACGCCCGCATTGTTGTTTGGCCCATATGCTGGTTTTTCCACCCGGTTTTTGAAAAATGGTTCTCTGCTGGATCTGCCACGTTCCATTCGGGCCAGTAACCTTGGTGCCATGCTGGCTGTGGCGCGTGATAACTGGCCACTTACCAAGTATCTGATCGAACAGGTTTTGCAGTCTCACAACGATCGGATCAAGGCGCTGCGGGACTTTATACCCGATGCACAGGCCAAGGATTGGGAACTGGTAGTGGCTGGCCAGCGTGTGCAGATTATTAAGAAAGATGCCAAAAAAGGCGGTGTTCTGCAATTTGGCACGGAAGTTATTTCCAGCGCAGATGGCTCTGTGGCGGCCCTTCTGGGGGCTTCTCCGGGGGCATCAACCGCAGCCCCAATTATGCTGACAGTGCTGAAAAAATGCTTTGCCAGCAAGTTGCCTGAGTGGGATGCAAAGCTGAAGCAGATTATTCCATCCTATGGTCAGAAACTGGCCGATAATCCGGAACTTTGTAAGCAGCTCTTTGATAAAAGCACCAGTGTTCTGGGGTTGAAAGAAGTCTGATTTCGTGTTGAGCCTGCTTTTTTTATAAAGCAGGCTCAACAGGCGGTATCAGATAAAGGTAACCGGGCTATTAAGGTCGGATATGCTCATATCTGCCCGGTTCCACCAGCAGTTTTCCGGCGCGCGTGGGGTGGGAATAAACTCTGCCGGGTTGCCAGAAAAGGAAACTGTATTGGTGGGTGTTTCCTGAATACTTAATTCAGAACACCACAACGCGCCGCCTTCTGCGGCCAGAAATGCGTTAATCTTGGCCATAAGCAAACATGTCATCAGCTCTGTTGTGGGGTCTCCCGGCGTAATGACAATGCGGGCCGCACGGGCAGGCTCGTTTGTTTGAAACCATGCCAGTAGTGGGTCATCCTCAGCAAGCTGCAAGGCATGATCCAGCTTTTCATCCACAAAACGATGCCACGTGCTTTTGGCTTTCTGAAAAGAAACAGGCATGTTGCCTTTACCGTCCAGCGGCGCAAAAGCCGTGGGTTTCAGGCGCACGGTTACAAATTCATTATGGCCGTGGGGCAGGGCGCAGCTTTCACTTGCACCATGAATAAGCCGGTGCCCCATGGAAAAACGGCGGGTAAAAACAAGATCAGGCATGTGTCTGTGTGCCTTTTTTGTGGGCTATATATGCATCCCACCCGGATTTACGCAGTTGGCAGGCAGGGCAGGTGCCGCATCCATGCCCCCATGCATGCAATGTGCCTCGTTCCCCCAAATAACAGGTGTGGCTTTTCTGGTTGATCAGTTCAACAAGCGCTTGTCCGCCCAGTTCTTCTGCCAGTTCCCACGTTTCGGCCTTATCCAGCCACATCAGGGGAGTGTGCAGAACGTAGCGGGATTCCATGCCGAGGTTGAGCGCAACCTGTAGAGCCTTGATGGTATCATCCCGGCAATCTGGATAACCTGAATAATCGGTTTCGCACACACCGGTAACAATGTGTTTGATGCCGCGACGGGCAGCCAAAGCGGCTGCAAAGGTGAGAAAAATCAGGTTTCGGCCCGGCACAAACGTATTGGGCAGACCATTTTCCGCCATACTGATTTCAGCATCCCGCGTGAGGGATGTTTCAGAAACCTCGCCCAAAGCATGCAAGGGCAGGGTGTGATCTGGCCCCAAACGCTGTGCCCAAACGGGATTCTGCTCAGCAAGCCCTTGGCGAATACTGGCCCGGCATTCCAGTTCAACCGCATGGCGTTGGCCGTAATCAAACCCCAGTGTTTCTACGCGCCCGTAACGTTCCAACGCCCATGCCAGACACGTTGCAGAATCCTGGCCACCAGAGAAAAGAACAAGGGCGGATTCCTGTTTATCACGGGCAGGAAGAGGCATGATTAAGGTATTCCAATAAGCTTGTGTGTCTGGAGTGAAAGCCCCCATAATGGATGTTCCAGACAGTATTCAATAGCCGTCTGCGTGTTAGCGGCCTGGTGTGGGCCATCCATAGGCTGAAGCCAGAAATGTTGGAAATCAAGATTTTCCAGAGCGGCAGGATCTATACCCGGCTGCGGGAACACGAGCTTCAATTCGGTACCCGTTTTCTGCACCAGTTCAGCCCCGGCTTTGGGGCTGATGCATAGCCAGTCTATTCCTTCGGGCGCAAGTATTGTGCCATTGCTTTCTACAGCAATGGTAAAACCGCGGGCGTGCATGGCATCTATAAGGGCAGAATCAAGCTGGAGCAGGGGTTCACCCCCTGTAAAAACAACCAGTTTTTGGCCGTTTGCTTTTGTATCCTGCGTAGGATGTGGCCAGAAACCGGCAATGGTGTTGGCCAGTTCGGCCGCGTTTTCAAACTTTCCGCCGTTGATGCCATCTGTGCCGATAAAATCGGTATCGCAAAACTGACAGATGGCTTTGGCCCGGTCTTCCTCCCGCCCAGACCACAGGTTACAGCCCGTAAAACGGCAGAAAACAGCCGCACGGCCAGCTTGTCCGCCTTCACCCTGAAGGGTAAGGAAAATTTCTTTAACCGAATATGTCATGAATTATGCAGAAGGCAAACCAATGCCTGTTGTGTGCATACCAAGCTTATCTAGCAAAGCGCGATCACGCGTGGCTTGTGGGTTGGGGGTGGTCAGCAGACGTTCACCATAGAAAATGGAGTTGGCACCGGCCAAAAAGCAGAGTGTCTGGGTTTCATCACTCATGTTTTCACGGCCAGCGGCAAGGCGTACGCGGCTTTTGGGCATGGTAATGCGGGCGGCGGCAATCATGCGCACAAAATCAAGCGGCTCAACTTCATCCGCTTTGGCTAGAGGTGTGCCTTCCACTTTTACCAGCAGGTTGATCGGCACACTTTCAGGGTGCGCGGGCAGGGTGGCAAGGGCCGTAATCAGGCCAGCCCGATCAGTTTCGTTTTCACCCAGACCGACAATGCCGCCACAGCAGACATTGATACCGGCATCCCGCACGTTGGAAAGCGTATCCAGCCGTTCCTGATAGGTGCGAGTGCTGATGATTTCTCCATAATATTCAGGCGAAGTGTCCAGATTATGGTTGTAGTAATCCAGCCCGGCATCATGCAGTTTATGGGCCTGTGCATTATCCAACATGCCTAGTGTCACGCAGGTTTCCATACCCAGTTGTTTTACGCCTTCAATCATGGCGCACACGGTATCCAAGTCGCGCTCTTTGGGGGAACGCCAGGCCGCACCCATGCAAAAACGGCTGGCACCAGCGGCTTTGGCTTTTTTGGCCTCGGTTAGCACAGCTTCCACAGCCATTAGCTTGTCGGCCTTTACGCCTTGTTCATGCTTGGCGCTTTGTGGGCAATAGGCGCAATCTTCCGGGCAGCCGCCCGTTTTAATGGACAGCAATGTGGAAATCTGGATTTCCGTTGGATCAAACGTGGCACGATGCAGTGTTTGCGCCCTGAACATCAGCTCAGGAAACGGCAGGTCAAGCAAAGCCTGAACTTCTGCGACCGTCCAGTCATGGCGGACTTCCGGGGAGGAAATGACAGAAGAATGAGCGAGCGGAGAAGAACCATCAGGCATGGAGGGCAAACCGAACCAGATTTATAGAGAAGGAAAATGATTTATAGCCTTTTTATGGAGGCAAGGCCAGTTTTCACGTTGCTTGTTAAAGACATATTCGGGCCTATACGTCATACTAAATGTTTATAATTCAGCCTGCCACAAAGCGGCTGGGATAAGGGAGAATAAAATGTCTGCAAAAAAAGGCGTTCCCGGCGTGATGCTAGCTGTTGCAATGACCGGTCTTCTGGGCGGCTGCCATGAACAGCATGAAGAAAATGCCAATCGCGCAGTACGGCCGTTGCGGATGCCAAATCCGGCTGCGGTCTATTGTATCAAGAAGGGTGGCACGCTGAGCACCGAAAGCACGGACAAAGGGCAGATCAGCTATTGTCATTTGCCAGATGGTAGCGTGATGGAGGAATGGGCGCTGTTCCGCAGGGACAATCCAGCGCCGAAAAAGTAATTTGATCGATCGAACAGGATTTTTGGTCCGATGCAGGGCATTTTTACCCGTGAGGGGGCTTTGCATCGGTCATTTTGAGCACTTTAGGCGGTAGGGTGGATCGATTTCAGGATTTTAGGGCGCCAGAATACGCATGTGAGAGGATGCTGCGTGGATATGATTGATTGGTCAGAGTATTTTTAAAACGGCCATAAATTGCATAAGATATATTATGCCAACAAAATACACTATAAAACATGCGGCGTGAGGGATCGTGTATATAACGATCGTTTATGATGTTTAATTTGATGGTGTGGCTCTTGTATCGTTGAATTTTGGGTTGTGACTTCCTTATTATATCTGTATCACGTCGTTAAATATATTTTCTGCCATACGGATTTGTGTGTAGTGAACGCTCTTTCTGATGATACAGCGACCATAGCAAAGCAGCTTGTGCCCGTGCAGGAGAACCCCGTTCTGTTGCTACGCAAGGCCAGTGCACTTTTGGGAGACAGGCTGGCTGTCCTCTCCTCTTTCGGGGCGGAATCTGCGTTGCTTCTGGCTATGGTGGCGGAAGCCAACCCGGCCATGAAAGTGCTGTTTTTAAATACCGGCAAACACTTTCCGCAAACGCTTGAATATCGGCGGAATTTGGCGGATTTTTTGCATCTTTCCAACGTTCAGGATGTTGCACCGCAGCCCCAACAGGTTGAAAATCGGGACCCTACGGGGGAATTGTGGGCGTTTGACCCAGATGCCTGTTGCGCCTTGCGTAAGGTAGAGCCCCTGAAAATAGCATCTCTGCCCTATGAGGCATTGGTAACAGGGCGCAAGCGTGGGCAGGCTGCCACCAGATCCACGCTGGAAATTGTGGAATTGCGGGAGGATGGACAGTTACGGCTGAACCCTCTTGCTTTTTGGAGTGCAGAGGAAATCACGCAGGAAATGCAGCGCCGCGGGTTACCTCCCCACCCATTGGTGGCGGAAGGCTATCTCTCCATCGGCTGCGCCCCGTGCACGCAACCCGTTCATGGGGATCAGGATGCACGGGCCGGGCGTTGGGCGGGCTTGAATAAAACGGAATGCGGCATTCATATCAAACACTAGCGGGTTCTGGCTGATTTTACCCTCAGTCGCATCATGTCATAAACAGGGTTACGGAAACGAAAAACATGGATCATCTTGATCAACTTGAAGCTCAGAGCGTTTTTATTCTGAGAGAAGCCTATAGAAAGCTTAAGCCTCTGGCCATGCTGTGGTCTTTGGGTAAAGATTCCAATGTTATGGTCTGGCTGGCTAAAAAGGCGTTTCTGGGCCGGGTTCCCTTCCCTGTCATGCATGTTGATACCGGCAAGAAATTTCCTGAAATGTACAAGTTTCGGGATGAATATGCCAAAAAGTGGAACCTTGATCTGCTGCTGGGTGAATGCCCACCGGTAGAGGAAATGGATCCTTCCCTACCGCCTGCTGCGCGTTCTGCTGCACGTAAAACAGCCGGGCTGGCTGCCATGATTGAAAAATACAAGTTGCAGGGCGTTATTGCCGGTATCCGCCGTGATGAGCAGGGAACGCGCGCTAAGGAACGCGTTTTCAGCCCCCGTGGTGCCAGCCATAAATGGGATATCCGCAATCAGCCCCCAGAATTCTGGGACCAGTACGCAACCCCGCATGAAGAAGGCATGCATATTCGTGTGCATCCGCTGCTGGCTTGGCGTGAAATTGATATCTGGCGCTATATTGAGCGTGAAGGTATTCCGCTGGTTGATCTGTATTTCTCCAAAAACGGCAAGCGCTACCGTTCCCTAGGTGATTCAGACATCACTTTCCCGGTAGAAAGCAATGCTTCCACCCTGGCGGAAGTGATTGAAGAACTGGAAACAACCAAAACATCCGAACGCGCAGGCCGCGCAATGGATCATGAATCCGAAGATGCTTTTGAACGCCTGCGTGTGGCGGGTTACCTCTGATTACGGCGTGGACTGGAACTAGAATATCATGAGCGAAAATATCTCTTCATCTCAGGATGCCGCCACGCCAATTGTGATTGTGGGGCATGTTGACCACGGCAAATCTACCCTGATTGGCCGCCTGTTGCACGATACGGACAGCCTTCAGGAAGGTAAGGTTGCCCAGATTATTGAATCGTCCAAAAAGCGCGGTCTGAAAATTGAATGGAGCTTCCTGCTGGACTCCCTTCAGATCGAGCGCGATCAGGGCGTTACGGTTGATTCTACCCGTATTCCGTTCCGTCTGGGTCAGCGCGAATTTGTAATTGTGGATGCACCGGGACACCGCCAGTTCCTGCGCAACATGATTACAGGTGCCGCCGATGCAGAAGCCGCCGTGCTGGTGGTGGATGCGCAGGAAGGTGCGCGTGAACAGACACGCCGCCATGCCATGCTGCTGCACCTTATTGGTATTCGCCACGTTATTGTGCTGCTGAACAAGGTGGATCTGCTTGATTTCGATCAGGCCAAGGTGGAAGCGGTCGAAAAATCCGTAACGGAACTGCTGAACAAACTGGGGCTGGAAGCCGCCCTGTTTGTGCCGGCTTCTGCGCGTGATGGTGATAACATTGCCAGCCGCTCAGAACGCTCCCCGTGGTATAAAGGCCCTACGCTGACAGAAGCTCTGGCCAGCGTGCCCTCACCCGCTTCCCGCTCCGAGCTGGCGCTGCGCCTGCCTGTGCAGGATGTGTATCGGTTTGATAACACCCGCTATGTGGCTGGCCGTGTTGAACGTGGCCGTGTGCGCGTGGGCGATACGGTTATTATCGGCACACAGAAAACCCCTGCCCGCATTGCTTCGATCGAAAGCTGGCATACGGCACCGCATGTGTCTGCCTCTGCCGGGCAGTCCATTGCAGTAACGCTGGAACCAGACGTTATTCCCGATCGTGGTGACCTGTTGCACCATGCCGATGCTGCGCCTATGGAAGCCTCCCGCGTGCGGGTGCGCCTGTTCTGGCTGCGTCAGGAACCGCTGCGTGTGGGTGAACATTTCCGCTTGCGTCTGGCCACGGCAGAACATGCCGTTACCGTAACTGCCATTGATAAAGTGGTGGATCTGGATGATCTGACAGAACATCCCGGCACCGAAGTTCCGCCCGAAGGCTTTGCGGAAATCGTGCTGTCTGCGGCAGAAAATATTCAGTTTGACCCGTTCACCCCCGGCACGACGGATGGCCGCGGTGTACTGGTTGACCGCCAGCAACGTATTGTGGGTGGTGCGCCCATTATTGGCCCAGCCAGCATTGCAGATGGTGAAAAGGTTATTCACCCAAGTGCCAGCACTGTTACCGTGCAGGACCGTGAACGCGCCAAGGGCCATAAAGGCGCTGTGTTCTGGCTGACAGGTCTGTCTGGTTCTGGCAAAAGCACGCTGGCCCGTGCCGCAGAAACCCGTCTGTTTGCAGATGGTGTGGACGTGACTGTGCTGGATGGTGACACATTGCGTGCCGGCCTGTGCAAGGATCTGGGCTTTTCTGAAGCGGATCGCACAGAAAACGTGCGTCGTGCTGCGGAAGTGGCGCGCCTGCTGCGTGATGCCGGGCAGGTTGTGATTGTGGCGCTGATTTCCCCATTGCGTTCTGACCGTGATCTGGCCCGTCAGATTATTGGGGACGGGTTTGAGGAAGTGTTTGTGGATGCCGATCTGGGTACCTGCGAACAGCGTGACCCCAAGGGTCTGTATGCCGCAGCACGTGCAGGAAAAATCAGCGGCTTTACGGGTATTGACGCCCCGTATGAAGCCCCTGCCACACCTGCCCTGCACTTGGTAACGGGTAAGGATAGCGTAGAGGCTGCTACAAAAACGCTGGTGACTTTTGTAGAGAGCACCGTGCGCCATAAAGCGGGGGTCCGCGCGCAATCCTGATTGTGTTTAAGGCGGGTGTAAAACCCGCCTTATTGCGCCTTGTCAGAGCACGTTAAGTGCTTATGTGTATCTTGAAGCGCATCGGGGGCTTCAAGATACGCTTTTGATTCGTGATATATTGATATTCTCGCGTCTGTTGTGTAATTCTGAACCTGCACACGGGGCAGAAAGGGATAAGCGTTGGATCGGAGAAATAATCGGCGGGATGCAGAAGGGCTGAGTGTTGTCACAGCCAACCGTCTGCTTGATGGGCGCATTGTCTGGCTAGATGCACAAGGCAAGTGGCAGCTTTCTATCCAGTTGGCACATCCTTTCCCCAATGCGGAAATGGAACAGGTTCTGGCCCGGCAGACTGCAAAAGCAGGTGCAGATGAAGTGGTTGGGGTGTATGGTGTGCAGGTTGAGCAGACACCATCTGGCCTGCTGCCCATTACCACGCGGGAGCGTATTCGTGCGCTTGGGCCAAGCGTTCATGCCCAGTTCACACCTGCATGGCAACCTACGCAACACGCCAGCGCCTGATACCAGCAGAGCAAGACGGACACAGTTAAAGCCATGTCTTATTCCACCCAGCCTGCCCTTCCGGTTGGCCGTTATGCGTATGATGATGTTGATCGTACGTTTCTCAAGCAGCGTGTTGAGCAGTTTCGGGATCAGGTCCAGCGTCGTATTGCTGGGGAGCTGACCGAAGAAGAGTTCAAACCCCTGCGGTTGATGAACGGCCTGTATCTTCAGTTACATGCCTATATGCTGCGTGTAGCCATTCCGTATGGTACGCTGAGTTCCCCCCAAATGCGTGCTCTGGCACATATCGCCAGAACGTATGATCGGGATTACGGGCACTTCACCACACGGCAGAATATCCAGTTCAACTGGATCAAGCTGGAAGATACGCCCGATATCCTGAACGTGCTGGCCGATGCAGAAATGCACGCTATCCAAACCAGTGGTAACTGCATCCGTAATGTCACGTCAGATCAGTTTGCTGGCGCAGCGGCGGATGAAGTGCTGGACCCACGCGTGCATGCTGAAATTCTGCGTCAGTGGTCTACCCTGCACCCAGAATTCACGTTTCTGCCGCGTAAGTTCAAGATTGCCATTTCCGGCAGCAAGCAGGACCGTGTAGCTGCACGCTTTCATGATATCGGCCTGCTGGCCCGTAAGGGTGAAAATGGCCGTGCCGTGTTTGAGGTGTATGTTGGCGGCGGCTTGGGCCGCACCCCGATTGTGGGTGTAAAACTGCGTGATGACCTGCCAGAAGAAGACCTGATTGCGTATCTGGAAGCCGTACTGCGTGTTTATAACGAATACGGCCGGCGCGATAATATGTACAAGGCCCGTATCAAGATACTGGTGCAGGCCTTGGGCGCAGAGGCTTTTCTGGCCAAGGTGAACGCAGAGTTTGCGGCTATGGATCGGGCGCGGTATCGCCTGCCAGCAGAAATTGTTGCGGCTATTCAGGCTCGTTTTGGCACACCAGAGTTTCAGGCTGAAAATGGCGCAGCAGACGCTTTGGCGGCCCAGCAAAAAGCCGATGCGGCATTTGATGCATGGGTGCGCACCAATACGCATGCTCACAAACAGCCTGGCTATGCGTGCGTGACCATCTCCTGCAAACCGGTGGGCGGTATTCCGGGGGATGTAACTTCTGCTCAGATGGATCTGCTGGCAGATCTGGCGGATAAGTACAGTTTTGGTGAATTGCGTATTACGCATTTGCAAAACGTGGTGCTGGGCCATGTGCGCCAGGATGCGCTGCATGAACTGTGGCAGATCCTTAAGGCAAACGGGCTGGGTACGGCCAATATCGAGATGGTGACAGACATTATTGCCTGCCCGGGTCTGGATTATTGTGCACTGGCCAATGCGCGTTCCATTCCCATTGCGCAAAAGCTGAGCGAACGCTTTGGAAATGCCACACTCCAGCAGGAAATTGGCCACCTGCGGCTGAATATCTCTGGCTGCATCAATGCCTGCGGGCATCATCATGCGGGCCATATCGGTATTCTCGGTGTTGATAAACGGGGTGAGGAAGCATTCCAGATCACTCTGGGCGGCAGTGCGATGGAAGATGCCTCTGTTGGGCAGATTCTGGGTTCTGCACTTTCTGAAGATGAAACGGTTGATGCCGTGGCGCGGATCATAGATACATATCTGGCCCAGCGTGAGGCCGGAGAACGATTTATTGATACGTGCCGCCGTCTTGGCACAGCCCCCTTCAAGGATGCAGCTTATGCCCCTGTTTGAAAACGGCCAGATTATTGAAGATACATGGCTGATTGCACAGGATGATCAGCCATTACCAGAAGGTGATGTGCTGGTGCCGTTGGCGCGCGTGGCTGAAGGGCTGGGCCGTAATGGTAATGGACGTCTGGGCGTTCTGCTCAAGCAGGATGAACAGGTTGAAGACCTTAAAACCATCCTGCCCCGGTTGGATGTTGTCTGCCTCACATTCCCCATTTTTCGTGATGGCCGGGCCTTCACGCAGGCGCGCAGCTTGCGTGAGCATCTGCATTATGCTGGCAAAATCCGTGTTACCGGGCATTTTCTGCCTGATCAGTACGAATTTTTGCTGCGTTGTGGGGTTGATCAGGTGGTTATTCCTGATGGCAGCAAGATTGATGTGTGGGAAAAAGCGCATCATCGCTTCACCATTGCCTATCAGCCATCTGTGTTGAACGAAAAGCCAGAAGGTTTTGCGTTCAGGAGATTTCTTTCCTGATCAGGCTACGTGGTTATGTTGCGTGGCCTGAAGACAGACGGCAAAAATCTGGCCCGTAAGGCTGGCGTATGGAGTTTGCGCCAGTATTTGGGGTTTGCACTTAAAACAACGCGCTGGACGTTTTTGGTTAACGAGCGGGCATGGCCACTGTTAACCAGCCAGAACGGACAAACAGCTGTTGTGGCGTTCTGGCATGAAGTGCTGCCCTTAACACCCGCTTTGTGGTGGTGGGCAGAGCCCCAAAACCCCCATATTCGCCTGCATGTGCTTATCAGCCGTAATCGCGATGGCCGCATGATTGCAGATGTGGTGGCGCCGTGGCGTATCTGGTCCATTGCCGGATCTTCAGATTCCAAAGGTAAAAACAAGGGAGGCGCCGCTGCGCTGCGGCGTATGCGTGCAAGCCTGCGCCATGGCAGCCTTGTGGCTATTACGCCAGATGGCCCGCGCGGTCCGCGCAGGCAAGCACAGCAAGGGGCACTGGCGCTTGCAGAACTGGCAGGCAAGCCAATTGTGCCTGTGGGGGCAACCTGTTTTGGGCTGCATCTGAAATCATGGGACAGAATGATCTTTCCCCTGCCATTTGGGCGTGGGGTTTTTGCGTGCGCTGCGCCCATAGAGATGCGCCGCCAGAAGGCCGCAGAACACACAGATCAGCAAGCCACCCCAGCCCAACAGCTGGAACATGCGCTTGATACGATGATGCACCTTGCGCAAACCCCCGTAAACGCCCCCTTACCTTCTGGTTATATGCGGGAAAAAATTGTGCTGCGTCCCCTTTCTCTTATGCCGTCTCGTGTATGGCAGGTTGCCGCAACCGTTCTCTCCCCCGCTTTGCCTTTTTTCTTGAGATGGCGGCAGACAAAAGGAAAAGAAATTCCAGCACGTGTGCGGGAAAAAATGGGTTTTCCCTCACAGCCGCGAGGTAGCGGAAATCTGCTATGGTTTCATGCCGCCAGTGTGGGAGAAACTGTTTCCATCCTGCCACTTGTTTTGGCATGTCTGGCGCAGAAATCTGATGTACGCGTGTTGGTTACAACAGGCACGGTTACAGCTGCACGCGTGTTGGTGCAGCGCCTTGCGCATCCGCGTGTGATACATCAGTTCATGCCATTAGATGTGCCGCGCTGGGGCAAACGTTTTTTGGATTACTGGCAACCCAAGGCTGCTGTTTTTACAGAAAGTGAGTTATGGCCCAACATGCTGGGGCTGTGCCATACACGTAATCTTCCGGTTATGCTTGTTAATGGCCGTATGTCTGCATCTTCCTTTAAAGGTTGGCAGCGTATGGGGCCTGTAGCCCGGCGCATGTTGGAGCGTTTTGCGTGGGTTTCCGCCCGATCTGATGAAGATGCACAACGGCTACAACAACTGGGTGCCACCAAACAGCTTGAGACAGGTGATCTGAAAACCGCAGCACCTCCCTTACCGGTAGATGAAGCCGAACTGGCACGTTTGAAGGAACGCCTGGCAGGACGCAGAATTTTTGCAGCCGTTTCCACCCATCAGGGGGAAGAACAGCAGATTGCACAGGCAGCCAAGCTGATCCGGCGTGATAACCCAGACGTGTTGGTGCTGGTTATTCCTCGTCACCCAGAACGTGGGGCGGATTTAAGTGTGATGCTGGGCTATGTGCCGCGCCGTGGTGCTGGTCAGATTCCGACAGAAGATGACCTGTTTTGGGTGTGCGATACGCTGGGCGAATTGGGGTTGTTTTTCCGTCTGGCACCCTGTGTGTTTATTGGCAATAGTCTGCCCGGTGTATTGGGTGGTGGCGGTGGGCATAATCCATTTGAACCGGCTCGTTTGGGATGTGCCATTGCATCTGGCCCACTGGTGCAGAATTTTACAGATGCGTTCCGCCACATGGCGGCGGGCGTTACAATTGTGCATAATGCGCAGGAATTGGCTGCGTGGGTGCGGGATATGTTTGCCAATCCGTCCAGACGCCAGCAACTTGCGCAAAGTGTGCAGCAAGTCGCGACTGCTAATGCAGATTTGCCCGAACGCTTGGCAAAACATATTCTTGCACAGATATGGTAAAGCTGTGTGCCCCTGTATTTTGGAGCAAGCCTTCTGCCAAAATAAGGCCATTACTGTTATGGCCGTTTTCCGCCATTGTGGCGGCTGTAACGGCATATAAACAACGCCAGCCGGGCGAGTATGCACCCGTGCCTGTGTTGTGCTGTGGCAATATTTCTGTAGGCGGCACAGGTAAAACCACTGTGGTTCTGGACTTGGCGGCCCGTCTGCTCCAACGCGGTAAAAACCCTCATATTCTCACGCGAGGATACGGTGGACGTTTACGCACAACAACACAGGTGAATCCTACCCTACACAGTGCACAGGATGTGGGGGATGAACCCTTGTTGCTGGCTCAGATTTGCCCTGTATGGGTTGGTGCAGATCGTGCTGCTTCTGCGCGTGCGGCTGTTGCGGCAGGTGCCGATTGTTTGTTGATGGATGATGGTTTTCAAAATCCATCTTTGCACAAAAATCTGTCTTTATTGGTGGTGGATGGCAGCGTGGGCTTGGGGAATGGCCATGTATTGCCTGCCGGTCCGTTAAGAGAGCCGCCATTGCAGGCTTTTGCCCGTGCGCAGGCCACACTTTTGATTGGGGCAGATAAAACAGACTTTCAAACGCATTTCGGGCAAGTGGCACCGCACTTTATGCGCGCAGAACTCAGGCAGTCTGAAACTGTCAAAACTTTGCAGGGGCAGCGTTGTGTGGCCTTTGCTGGGCTGGGGCGGCCAGAAAAGTTTTTTGAAGGTCTTAAAAACTGCAATGTCACATTGGCGCAGGCGGTGGCCTTTCCCGACCATTATTTTTATAAACATCAGGATTTGAAGCGTCTGGCAGAAATGGCTCTTTCCTTGCAGACGCGTCTGGTAACAACACCCAAGGATGCCGTGCGTTTGCCTGAATACTTCCGCCAGAAAGTGACAGTTATAGGGGTGGATCTGGTATGGCAGAACCCGACCGCGCCAGACGCCTTGCTGGATCTGTTTTTGAATGGATCAGCAGGATGAGCAGCAAAGTTCTTTCAACAGCCTTGATGCAGGCTGAGGCTCTGCTGGCCGGTGGTCTGTTAAAATGTCTCACATGGCTTGGGCCTTCTGCCGCTTCCAATGTTGCGGGTGGTATATGCCGCTTTATTGGCCCCAAACTGCCGGTTTCCCGCGTGGCCTATCGGAATCTGGAACTCGCCATGCCGGAGCTGAACCCACAGCAGCGTCGCCAGATTGTACAAGGTGTGTGGGAAAATCTGGGCCGCACGGTTGGGGAACTGCCCCATATTGCAGCCTTGCAGGAAAATACGCCCAGAGGCCCAGGGTTTGAGGTTCAGGGCGCTGAATATCTGGAGGAACAGGCCCGTAAAGGTGGCTCTGTTCTGTTTGTATCCGGCCATATCGGAAACTGGGAAATGTTGCCCCCAGGTGTTGCGCGGCATGGCACACCTTTTGCGTCTTTTTACCGCGCCGCAGGTAATCCATTGATAGATGGTATGATCCGCCGTTTGCGCGATAAAGCCATGGGCAATACGCCTGTGCCATTATTTGCCAAAGGTGCCAAAGGTGCGCGGGAAGCACTTTCCTATGTCTCCAAAGGTGGTCGGCTGGGTATGCTGGTGGATCAGAAAATGAATGATGGCATTGAGGTCTTATTTTTTGGGCGTCCTGCCATGACAGCCCCTGCCCTTGCCGCCATGGCGCTGCGTTATCGCTGCCCAGTTATTCCCGGATATGTGGAGCGCCTTGGCCCAGCCCGTTTGCGTATTGTGGTGGAACCGCCGCTGGATCTGCCGGATACGGGAGACCGCAAGCAGGATCTGCACGCATTGGCGCAGATGATCAATGATCGTCTTGAAACATGGATAAGGCGCAAGCCAGAAAGCTGGCTGTGGTTGCATAGGCGTTGGCCCAAGGAACTTTATAAGCGCAAAGCCTAGTTTTTGGGTGTGTGCATGTAAAGCATGGGCCGAATGCAGGCCTGGCTGCTCGTCTTGCTGCATGGAACGGCGTATGGTGCATGTAATCCTTAATGTCTTGTTTTATCAGGAGTTACAGCAACATGTCTTCACCCAGCCCTGCTCTTGCCACACGTTTGGAAGCCGCGCGGGCTGTCGTGCATGATGCCGCACAGATGGCCATGGCCATGCGGCCGCCGCCGGGTGGGCCTCAGGCTTCGCAGAAATCTGCGCAGGATTGGCTGACAGAAACAGATGGCGCAGTAGAAGCCTTTATTGCCAACCGTATGAAAGCTCTTTTCCCCGATGATGGTTTTCAGGGGGAAGAAGGTGGTGTAGCGCGCACGGGCAGCCTGCGCTGGGTGGTGGACCCTATTGATGGTACATCCAACTATGCGCGAGGCCGTTGCCGCTGGTGTATCTCACTTGGTCTGCTGGATGGAGATGAACCCGTTGCCGGTGTGATTGATGCCCCTGCTTTGGGTGAAGTTTATACGGCCCTACGTGGTTATGGTGCGTTTTTGAACGGCAAGCGTATTCAGGCTTCCCCCGTGAAGGACCCTGCCTGCTCGATGATTGAAATGGGCTGGAGTAACAGAGTACCCAAGCCCGTATTTATGGAAAAAATGGATGCCATTATGGCATTGGGCACCATGCCGCGTTCTGGTGGCTGTGGCGCACTGGCATTGGCAGACGTGGCCAGCGGGCGTCTGGATGGTTATATTGAAATTGTGATCAACTTGTGGGATGTGGCTGCCGCCCTGCCCCTGTTGGCAGAAGCCGGGGCGCGCGTTTCCCCTTTCTTGCAAGAAGGTGGGCTCACGGGGCCAGCCACAATTATGGCAGCAAACCCGCATATTGCGCAGGTTCTTTCCAAGGCGGTATCCATTCCGCTGGCATAAATGAAAAACATGCACGCTGGGCCTTTCTGCGGCCACAAAAGCGTGCTTTCTAGCAGATCATATTTACCGGCTTATTGTGGAGAATTCCGGCATGCGTCTGGTTACTTACCTTTCTTCTGCTTCTTTGGCTCTGGCTGCTGCGGTTTCTCTGTGTGTTGTGGCACCAGCACAGGCGGCTGATAAGACTCAGGCGCTGGTTGATAAGGCTGCCCTGAGCGTACAGGACGTTTTTGTAGGCGCCACCAGCCAAAGCCCAATGGTAATCAATCTGGCCAAAGCGCGCGCCGTAATGGTGTGCCCGGATATGTTCCGTATGTCTATTGCATTTGGTGGTGCGCATGGTGGTTGCTTGCTGCTGGCGCGAGATGCACGTGGATCATGGTCTGATCCGGCATTCTATACGCTCAGCACGGCATCCTTTGGCTTGCAGTTTGGGGTGCAGAGTTCCGAAATTGTCTTTTTTGTCATGACAGATCGCGGGTTGCAGGCTTTGCTGGATAGCCAGTTCCAGTTTTCTTCCAATGCAGGTGCCTCTTTTGCCAGCATGAGCACAGCAATTGCCAAGGGAAACGCTGGCGCGCGTAATACGGATATTCTGATCGCCCAGAAATCTCAGGGTGTATTTGCAGGTGCTTCTCTTGGTGGCAGCAAGCTGACTGTGAACAGCGATGAAAACCGGGAATATTACAAGCAGAGCGTTGGCCCGGAAGATATTGTTGTTAGCATGCGTGTGAACAATCCGGATGCTGACCCATTGCGTAGTGTTCTGATGCGTTATGCTGCTATGGCAAAAAGCACGGGTAGCTCTGCCACATCTTCACGCGCATCTACCAGTAATGCAGTTTCTCAGAGCGATGCCGATGCGCTTGCGGATGACACTGTTGGGGCATCTGGCGGCGGTGGCATTAAGCAGGAAAGCCTGGGCCCATCTAAATAAGCTTGCGGCACTAAGCGCTTTCCTTCTTACAGAAGAAGAAAGCGCTTAGTGCGTATTATGCTGCCGAAAAACAGAAACATTCCGATTATGTTCGGCCAGCGTGGTGGAAAAATTATGCCCACCATTGCCATTTGCCACAAAGAAAAGAGCATCCCCACTGGCAGGGTGTGCCGCAGCCTCCAATGAAGAAAGACCGGGAGAACAGATAGGCCCAGGCGGTAGCCCTGTAACAACATAAGTGTTGTAAGGGTCTGGCGTAGCAAGATCTGTGCGTGTCAGTGCACGGCCCAGCGGCGGGTTCCCATGTGTGATGGCGTAAATAACCGTGGGGTCTGTTTGCAGCTTCATCCCCTTTTGCAGACGGTTTAGAAAAACACGCGCCACAACAGGTCTTTCCGCAGGCAAAGCGGTTTCTTTTTCTATCAGAGATGCCAGAACCAGCAGAATCTGAGGAGATGGTAAAATGCCATCAATGGCCGAATCACGCTTTTGCCAAACAGTAGCAAGTGCCACTTGCATGGCGTTTTGTGCACGCTTTACAAGTTCGGCGCGCGTACTGTTGCGCAGATAATTGTAGGTTTGCGGCAACGTACTGCCTTCTGCGGGCAAAGGCGTATCACCATTCAAAAATGGCGCTGTGGCAATAAGTGCCTGAATCTGGTGGGCAGAAAGCCCTTCAGGAATGGTTAGTTTATGTAAAACGGGTTTGCCATGCCGCAGAATAAACAATACATTCTGCATGGAAACATGCTGCGGAAAATGAAGTTCTGCCGCATGGAGCTGCCCATCTTTACGTGTCAGAGAGATAGCCGTAACAAACAGCTTATCCGTTAACCAGCCAGATGGGAGAACCTGCGCTTGCTGTAGTGCTGCTAAGGTGCTGGCGTAATTGCCATGTGGCACAACAACATCCGTGGCCTCAACCAAAGGCCCCGGTTGTATATAGGTATACCATGCAAAAAAACCTGTTCCTCCCCCTGCCAAGGCAGAAAGAAGAAACAGGCTCCCTAGCCATTTCAGGGCAGCACGGCCTTTTCTGGCAGGCTGTTTTGCTGGCTTTTTTTTAGGTTTAGACGCCACGCACAATCAGGCTGGCATTTGTGCCGCCAAATCCAAAGCTGTTGGAAAGAGCCACATTGATTTCCCGCTGCTGCGCCGTATGGGCAACACGGTCAATCACACTTTCACGTGATGGATTGTCCAGGTTCAATGTTGGTGGCGCCACGTTATCCCGAATAGCCAGAATGGAGAAAATGGCTTCCACGGCACCTGCTGCGCCAAGCAAATGGCCTGTTGCAGATTTGGTGGAGGACATGGCCAGTTTACGCGCATCATCCCCAAACAGACGTTCAACAGCTTCCAGCTCAAGGTCATCCGCCATGGTGGAGGTACCGTGGGCATTAACATAGTTGATGTCTGCGGGAGTCAGGTCTGCACTCTTTAGTGCAGCACGCATGGCGCGGTACGCCCCATAATGACCCTCTGCGGGTGCGGTAATATGGTATGCATCGCCCGACATGCCATATCCGATAATTTCGCCGTAAATCTTGGCACCACGGGCTTTGGCGTGCTCATATTCTTCCAGCACAACAACGCCAGAGCCTTCACCCATTACAAAACCATCACGGTCTTTATCCCACGGGCGGGAGGCTTTTTCAGGCGTCGCGTTAAAGCCGGTGGAAAGTGCACGGGCTGAACAGAAACCTGCAATACCCAATGGGCACACGGTTGCTTCCGCACCCCCAGCCACCATCACATCGGCATCACCAAACATGATAATGCGTGCGGCATCACCAATGGCATGCACACCGGTGGCGCAGGCCGTGACAACTGAATGGTTTGGCCCCTGAAAACCATATTTGATGGAAACATGGCCAGAAACCAGATTGATGAGAGCGGACGGGATAAAGAACGGCGAAAGACGCCGCGCCCGGCCTTCATGCACAGTGATGGAAGCATCATAGATGGTTTGAAGACCACCAATGCCAGAGCCGATCATTACACCGGTGCGGCATTTATCTTCTTCGGTTTCGGGCTTCCAGCCGGAATCCTCTACCGCTTCCGTTGCTGCCACCAACCCCATGTGAATGAAGCGGTCCATTTTGCGCTGGTCTTTAGTGGGGATCCACTCGGAAAGTGTCAGCTTTCCTTCGGCGGTCGGCCCTTCCGGCACTTCCCCAGCCACATGGGCCGGCAGATCGCTAGGGTCGAAGTGCGAGATTCTACCAATCCCGCTCTCACCCGCGATCAAACGTGACCATACGTTTTCAACGCCCAGACCCAGAGGCCCGACGATGCCCATTCCGGTGACGACTACCCGTCTCCGTCCAGAATTTACTCCGGCCGACTGCAACAAACCAGCCCGCTCCCTGTTCTGCACGTATATGGTCCCTCAAACAATAGAGGGACCCACAGTTTCCGTTAAACGCAAAAGTGCCTGAAAATCAGGCAGCTTTCTGCTTTTCGATGTAATCAATAGCATCTTTAACGGTGGTGATTTTTTCCGCTGCATCTTCGGGGATTTCGACATTGAAGGCTTCTTCAAACGCCATCACCAGCTCAACGGTATCAAGGCTGTCAGCGCCCAGGTCGTCAATGAAAGACGCATCCGGTGTGACTTTGCTTTCCTCGACGCCGAGATGCTCGACCACGATTTTCTTAACCTTATCAGCGATTTCGCTCATCTGTCTTTGTATCCCATAGGCCCGGTTTTACATGCGGGCAGGTTGTTCTGGTGCCTGCTCTACCACAACCCCTAGCAGCAGAAGAATAGAAAACAGCACTGTTTCCATTATTCCTCCCCACCAACAGGGGTTGCGGGCGCTTAGCACGTTTTTCCATCACAAGCCAAGGTAAACCGGAAAGAGTTTATTCCGTTCCCTTGGCCATATGCGTGTTTGTATAGTCTGTCTGCCACATCTGAAAGTATTTTGCACCCTCTCATCTGCACAGGCAAATATGAAGGCCAGCCTGAAGGGAATATACCCTTAAACCATTGCCATACCACCATTTACATGCAGCGTGGTGCCCGTAATCCATGCGGCTTCATCGGATGCCAGATACAGCACGGCGGATGCCACATCTTCCGGCTGACCCAGACGCCCCAAAGGAATCACGCCCAGAAGTTTTTCTTTTTGCGCATCGGGCAGCACGTCTGTCATGGGGGTTACAATAAAGCCCGGCGCCACAACATTTACTGTTACGCCACGAGGCCCCGCTTCCTGCGCGAGCGATTTGCTCATGCCCACAATGCCAGCTTTTGCCGCAGCATAATTGGCCTGTCCAGCATTGCCTGTAGCGCCGATAACCGAGGAAATATTGATAATGCGCCCGGCACGCCGCCGCAGCATGCCTTTAAGTGCAGCGCGGCACAGCCGGAACGGAGAAGACAGATCAACATTCAGAACCTGATCCCAGTCTTCATCCTTCATGCGCAGGGCCAGCATATCACGCGTAAGGCCCGCATTGTTCACCAGAATATCAATGGGTGCGCCGGCGGCTTCTTCTGCCTTGGTAATCAGGCCATCTGCTTCCTTGGCATCAGAAAGATTGGCGGTAACGTAAAAAGCACGCCCTTCCCCCAATTCTTCCGCCTGCTTTTGCAGCACGGCTTCTCGCGTGCCAGACAGCACAACTTTTGCACCCTGCGCATGCAGTAGGCGTGCAATGGCGCTGCCAATGCCACCGGTTGCGCCTGTCACCAGTGCGGTTTTTCCGTCCAGTTTGAACATGATGTTTATTTACCCGCTGTTTTTACAAAGTTTTCAGGAAAGATTCGATATCGGCGGGCGTTCCTACAGAAAGGCCAGTCACTTCAGAATCAATACGGCGCACTAGGCCGGAAAGTACTTTGCCTGCTCCAATTTCCACAAACGTATCCACGCCCATGCCAACCATGGCAGCTACACTTTCCCGCCAGCGCACACGGCCTGTTACCTGACGCACCAGATTTTCCCGAATCGTATCGGCATCGGTTTCGCGTTCAGCGGTTACGTTGGCAATGACCGGTACAATCGGGGCTGCAATGTCCGCCTTGGCCAGTGCTGCGGCCATGACGTCTTCCGCTGGTTTCATAAGGGAGGAATGGAATGGTGCGGAAACAGGGAGCTTAAGTGCGCGCTTGATCTTCATTTCCTTGGCGATGGCAATGGCTTCATCAATGCCTGCAATTTTGCCGGAAATAACAATCTGGCCGCCGCCGTTATCGTTGGCAATTTCTACATCGCCTTTGGCAGAGGCTTTGGCGCAAATCTCTTCTGCCTGTGCCAATGTGACGCCAATAAGGGCTGCCATTCCCCCTTCCCCTGCGGGAACAGCTTTCTGCATAGCCTGTCCGCGCAACCGCAGTAGGCGTGCGGCTTCTGCCACACCAAAAGCGCGCCCTGCAGCCAGTGCGGAATATTCACCCAAAGAGTGCCCGGCCAGCAACGTGACCTTGCCTGCAAGATCCAGACCACCATCCTGTTCCAGAACGCGCAGAACAGCCATGGAAACCGCCATAAGCGCCGGTTGTGCGTTTTCTGTGCTGGTCAGGCTTTCCATCGGGCCTTCAAAAATAATTTTGGAGAGTTTTTCGCCCAGGGCGTCATCAACTTCTTCAAAAACAGAACGTGCCGCAGGAAAAGCTTCTGCCAGTTCCTGCCCCATACCAACAAACTGGCTGCCCTGTCCGGGAAAAACAAATGCGTAAACGGCCATGATACTCACTGTTCCAAATTTTTCCTTGCCAGACGGATGGAGGCCACCTGTTTTGGCAAGATCATGAACTGCACGGACTGCTTTATTATGTTTTGCGCAAAATGGCGGCCTGTAAGAAGGAAGCCATGCAAAACGCAGACCAGCAGGAAATCGGGCGGCAGAATACGGCGCAGTTTAACGCCGCACAATACGCCAGCCCAGAACAAGCAGTGCATCCCACGGCAGGGCAAGACATTCATGCGCGATACGCAGGAGTTTTTTGCGCATGTTGGGAGCATGCGGTTGTGCACGTAAAAATGGCACCGTCTGCACTTTCCAGCCCATAAGGCGCATAAGCAAAACGCAGCGCGGCACATGCAAGGGGCTGGAAACAACTGCTATGGGAGAAGGTGTAGAATATCCGGCCTGGCGTAATAGGTGTGTGCAGGCAACGGCGGAATCAAACGTATCTCCAGCCGTTGGCTCTGCCAGAATGTGCTCTGGCGCAATGCCTGCCTCTAACAGGCAGGAAACCATCACATCGGCTTCTGTTTTGCCGTTTTGTGGCACACCACCTGTGGGGATATACAAAACAGAATTATGCGTGGTGCCAAATACAAGGGCTGAGTGCACCCGGTTCAACAATGCGGCAGATGGGCTGCCATCTGAGTTGAGGGCAGCACCAAAAATAATTACGGGCAATGCGGACATATCAGATCTTACGCCCCGTAATGGGTGCAATCAGGCTGGGGGCCGTAACAGCACGCGGTTAAGCCGCTCCAGAGTGGTAAAGCCTTCTGCCCATACTTTGCGGAACTTGTTTTCTGAAATACCACGTGGGGCCACGGCTTCTGCCAAAGCGCCAACTGTGCGTTCACCATCAATCAGGGGCAGAATGCCCCGCATTTGTGGTGGTAAGGGAATGGGCACAACCAGTGTGCCAAAAGCAAATGGCAATGTGTGGTCTGGCCGCATCTGTTTGGCCAGTTCAATGCCCGGTATCTCACGCATGATGGGCACAGCAGAAAAATCCATAGGGTCAGGCGGCGTAACGCGTGCGCCCTTGCGTACAACGTAGGCGACATGTGTGGCCATGTTGCCTGCCAGATCTTCCGCTATGGCAGCTTGCTGCTGCCAGGGTAGATGGCTGATGCGTGTGCGCAGGCGTGGGTCTGGTAGAAACAGGGTTGGATCATACCGCGCCGGTTCCATCAGGCAGGAAGGTTCCAGCCCGGCTTTGTCCAGAAAATCCAAAAATGCCGTAACGGTATATGCGCGATCCCTTGGGTTGAGTAGCAGATCGTATAATCCTGCATCACCGCCAGAAAGATGATCTCCAAAGTTTCCATTTTGCCGGAGCCACGCTGTCGCTGGCAGTGTGCGCATAACGCGCCGCGCCATATCCAGCCGCGCTTGGGGTGTTTCGGAATGCGGAGCAATTTTTTCTAGCGCATCCTGCACCATGTACACGCCAGTGCGTCCATAAGGTGCATAAACCATCAACCCCATGCCACCACCGGGGGCAAGATGTTTTTCTAGCAAGGCCAGTGCAGCATCAGGATCAGGCAAATGATGCAGCACACCGCAGCAATCAATATAATCAAAAAGGCCCAGATCAAGCGTATCCAGCTCTGTCAGAGATCCCTGAATAAAGCGGATATTTGTCAGTTTCCGCGCTTGCGCCCGTGCCTGCGCAATGGAAAGCGCTTTTTGTGAGCGATCTACACATACAACCTCACCGGGGCGCCCGGCACGTTGCAGGTGTGTTGCCAGCATAATGGCGCCGTCCCCCGTGCCGCATCCGGCCACCAAGGCCCGCAAGGGCTGGCTTTGCGGGCGTTTGGCACCAAAAACCCAGTAATCAATTTCCCGCAGATGGCTGGGGCTGCCTATTAAAAGGCGCTTGGCTTCATCCTGCGGATTTCTTTCCGGGTATGGATACGCCTCATACTGGGCCGCAAGGCTGGAATCACGCGTATCGGCGGGAGATTGATCTGTCATGCTGGCGCAGCCTTTTCTTAGCGGGGCAGCAGTTTGCCACGCTGCCAGGCTTCGGCCGCTTCATCGGCTGTCATGCCTTCAACACGCATAGCGTAATCCATGGCGCTGATAATTTTGGCACTCAGCATCAGTTCATCCAGCTCGTCCAGAAGGTCCTGCTCCATTTCATCCTTGGTTTCTGCACGGATCAGAATACGTGCATCCTGTTCGCCCCCCAGTGCATTTTTGGGGTCATTCAGAATACGGAAACCGCCAATATGAAAAAGAAAGCAGGGCTGAAAGAGTGGCATCAGCACCAGTTCTTCCCGCTTGAGAGCAGCGTTCAGTTCTGCCAGTGCTTCTTCATCGGGCAGCACTTTCAGGCTGAATCCTGCGGCACCTAGCTCATACTGTTGCAGCACGTTTTCCATGTGCTTTTGCAGGGATGCCGGTGTGATAATGGTGCGGGAAAGTTCAGACCCAGCTTGCGCCACATCATCCAAAGATGTCAGGGGTGTATCTTCTGCGGAAATGCAGCAATGGGCTGCTGGGCGAAACAAATTGCCAAGTGGCAAAATGCCGGGGGCCAGCATGGCGGCATCTTCATCCGGCAACCATGCAGAAACATAAAAATTGACCTCGCCCTTTTTAAGCATGTTGGCCAGCACATCTTTAGGGCCGGTTACAATATCCGGATCTACATCATTGGCTTCCAGAACGCGGATGATTGCTGCTGCCGTAGCCTCATGCACGGTGGTTTCGGGATATGCGAGGGTCAGGCTTGTCATCTCAGGATCCTTTTAGATCGGCTCGAACGGGTCATGGTCTGCGTAGTCCTTGCAGCAGGAGAAACCCATGAGGCAATCCCTGAAATGGAAATAACAGGATTTCGTAATATTTTGCGGCAAGGCTGCGGGCAAAAAAAAGCCGCCTTCTTCTTTATGGGGAAAAAGGCGGCCAACCGGAATACATAACTTAACTTGGGGGTATTTTAGGCGGCAACAATGCCCTGTTCGCGCGGCATAACGGGGCGGATCATGTTCAGGGCTTCGGCAAAAGTGTTGAAGCTGCCCAGTTTATTGTCACGGATAGCATCCATAACAATCCAGCGGTTGCCGTGGCAGTAAATCTGGTAAGCCGGATCTGGGGTTTCGCGCACCCACACCACAACATAGGCGGCGGAAATACCAGCCTGTTTCTGTTCAGATACAAAAACATCCGCATCGCAAATACCCATGGGCTGGGCGGCCTGCACCCAACGGGTCAGATAAGCCTGCTGGCGAGATGTGATTTCCATCTGGAACGGAATGATCTGGCAGGTGTGCGGCTGAGAAGATGTTGTGCGCGGCATGGTTTCTTTTATCCCCTTACAATCCCGGTTCGGTCTTGATGTTTGGAGTGTAAAAGAGCAGCGGCGCGCTACGCTACGAGAAAACCGATGTTAACGCCTCAAAAGCAGGCAGGTTCGATGTCTCGTGGCGAAAAAAACACAAAATATCGGAAGTTGCACAATTTTTATGCCTATTTTGTGTGCAAATGACTTTCTGTGATGCAGAAAAAAGAATCAGAACTTTGCCGAAACCATTAATGAGCCATAGTTGAACAGGCCAGACTTGGCTGTAGTGAACTGCTGTGTCTGCCAGACCTGGCTATAGGAAATGCGCAGGCCACAGAACATAAAGGCCAGCCCGGCATGAATTTCACCCACATCCCACTTTTTAATCACATGCAGGGAATTGCTGCGCATGGTGTTGCCTTGCAATGAGGCATCATACCCCACGGCCTCACCTGTTACGCCGCCAAAGATGTACCATGAAAAAGGACGCCGGGATTTATAGGCATCCGTGCCATCCGTGCCTGAAGCCTGAATGGTGGGGGTGCCGAAATCACTATCCAGTCCCTGCCCGATCCGGAACACATCTCCAATGCGGCCATATATCTGGTAGTCACCAATGGCAGCGGCGGCAGATGGCAGCATGTCAAATTCCACACCAAACACATGCGCCAACGGCAAACGCCAGATGCGCCCACCCTGCACCTGAAAAATGGGCTGGTTTTTGAGCTGATGAGACCAGCCCTGATTTTTGGTATCACCAATCAGGCCGTGGAATCCGTTCTGGAGCTGCTCGCCCAAGCCGCCTGGCCCCATAATACCAAACTGAATGCCAAATACGCTGCGGGTTCTGTCCGTATCATTAATAAGGTTTACGGTGCCCAGAAGCAGGCTGGAGTAAGGTCTGTCATTAATACGGGCGGTTTGCGCCTGCCCCGGTGCCCACGGGCTGGCAACCTGCGTATTACGCGGTGTGAAAATCATCTGTTGCAGGCCAATGCTGATACGCTGCACGCCTTCCCCCCAAATGGCCTTGTTAATGGCCGCAATGGGGGTGGGCAGCGTATTGGTGCCAGATGTCCAGTTAAAACGCAGGCCGCTGGTATAATATTGGTCCGACGTGCCTTTCAGGGTGGTGATGGCATCATTTTCACCCTGAAGGGTCCATGTGCCCTTGTTATCGGAGGCGGGAGTCGCTTTGGCGGAAGAAAGAGAACATACGGATGCCCCTGCCAGCATAAGAGACGCAAGGGCAAGGCGCCGTGCGCGAAGCCGTTTTAAAACTACGGGCATGCTTTTTCTTCCATTTGGCCATGTGCGGGCATGATTCTTGGCTGTTCTTAATAGATAATACCCACACAAGAAAGCCCGTTTCCCCTTATCCTGTCTGGCTGTTGCTATCATGCCAGCATCAGATGACGATGGGTAAAGAGGTATCACATAACTGTGAGATTGAGAAAAGTGTGTGAAACTCCCGCCAATTTCATGCTTTTCTATAGTCGCACGCTGTTGGCTGTGCTACGGAAACAGTGGGCGTATTTGCAGCTTTCAGGAACGGGAACGGTGGCGTTTTCTTCAAATTACGTAAACCTGTCAACCCATTCCGGCAAACTGCCCGTTTTTCAATATCGGGAGAAGCTTCAGCCTTCTCCGTACTCCAGGATCAAGACCGTTGAAAAGTAACAGGACCGACCGCAGCTCTCGCTTTCCTCGCCGCGGCGGATTTGATGACGATTACATGTCCATGCCTTCCTTTGGTGAACGCCCCGCTTTTGGCGGGGGGGACCGTGGTGGATTTGCGCCGCGCCGTGGCGCCGGTGCGGGTGGACCGCAGGTTGTAGCTTCCGGGCCGGAAGTTGGTGCAACTGTTAAATGGTTCAACAGCGAAAAAGGCTTCGGCTTTGTTGAACTGGCAGATGGCACCGGCGATGTATTCCTGCACGCGAATGCACTCTCCCAGGCAGGCCATCAG
Source organism: Acetobacter pomorum (assembly GCF_002738225.1). Classification (GTDB taxonomy): domain Bacteria; phylum Pseudomonadota; class Alphaproteobacteria; order Acetobacterales; family Acetobacteraceae; genus Acetobacter; species Acetobacter pomorum. The sequence continues at coordinate 352,654 of NZ_PEBQ01000144.1, forward strand.
GGCGTAAGCCCCGGTGCGACACTGGTGGTACGGATTGGCCAGGGCCCCAAAGGTCGCCAGGTTGCGGAAGTTATTTCCGTTGACGAAAGCACCGCTCAGCCAGAACGCCCCCGTGCACCGCGCCCCGGTTTTGGCAGCCGCCCGGCTGGCCGCCCTGCCCCGGATCTGTCCATGGCGGAAGACACACGTGGTACCGTAAAGTGGTACAACTCTGTCAAAGGCTTTGGCTTCATCACCCCGGAAAGCGGTGGCAAGGACATTTTTGTTCACGCTTCTGCTCTTGAACGGTCTGGCCTGAGCGCTCTGAACGAAGGTCAGGGTGTAAACGTAAAGGTGGTTCAGGGCCAGAAAGGCCCGGAAGCTGCTGAAGTTTCTCCGGCCTGATCCTGATTTTAGAATTAGGTTTCAAGAAAAAACCCCGGTTTTGCCGGGGTTTTTTTATGGGATTTGCACGGGTATGAAAAATTGGGAAACTGTTTAGTAGTCTCCCTTCCCCTTATTCCGAATTAAGCGTGCCTTGTCGCGCTGCCAGTCTCTGTCTGCAATGCTCTGCCGCTTATCGTGGCTTTTCTTGCCCACGCCTAAGCCGAGTGTAACTTTGGCCATCCCTCTATCATTAAAATGCACATTTAAAGGCACCAAAGTTGCGCCCTGTTTGGCAATGGCACCTATAAACTTACGCATTTCCTTGCGGTGCATCAGCAATTTGCGCGGAGCACGCGTATCAAAGCGCGAGAGCACCCCACCCTGATATTCTGGGATGTAACTGTTGAACAGCCAAAGCTCTCCATCCCGCTCCCCGGCAAAGGCTTCGTTAATCGTGGCACGGCCAAGGCGCAGGCTTTTAACTTCCGGCCCTTTCAGCACAAGTCCGGCTTCAATGGTTTCCAGAATATTGTAATTGAAGCGCGCCTTACGGTTTTGCGCCACCATGCCATGAGAAATCATGGCACTTTTGGCGGATTTTCCAGATTTGGAGCTCATCAGTTCAAAAGCCCAACATCAACAAGGGCGGCGCGCACCTTCTCGCGCGAAGGTTCGGTGAGCGGAGCAAGTGGCAGGCGGCAGGTCTCACCGGCTAGCCCAAGTAGGCTGGCCGCGTATTTGGCTGGGGCCGGATTGCTCTCGCAAAAAAGCGTATCGTGCAAAGGCAGAAGTTTATCCTGTAGCGCAATGGCATCCTGCGTGCGGCCTTCCTGCCATGCTTTTTGCACGTTGGCGCACAATGCCGGGGCCACATTGGCGGTAACACTAATGCAGCCATCGCCCCCTGCGGCCAGAAAAGCTACAGCAGTACCATCTTCCCCAGAAAGCTGATTGAAGCGTTTTTCTACAGCCCGGCGCACCTGCAATGGGCGCAACAGGTTGGCTGTGGCGTCTTTTACACCAATAATGTTGGGGTGCCGTGCCAGACGCGCCATTGTTTCCACGCTGATATCAACAATGGAACGACCGGGAATGTTGTAAAGAATAACCGGAATGGAAATAGCATCCGCTATGGCCATGTAATGCCGGTAAAGCCCTTCCTGCGTGGGCTTGTTGTAATAGGGCGCCACAACCAGTACGGCGCTTGCCCCGGCTTTTTGTGCGTGCTGTGCAAGATCTATGGCTTCGGATGTGCTGTTTGAACCTGCGCCCGCAATAACGGGAACACGCCCGGCAGAAACCTTGATGGTCCGTTCCACAACAGCATGGTGCTCGGTATAGGAAAGGGTTGGACTTTCCCCCGTTGTGCCCACGGCGCAGAGCGCAGATGTGCCTTCACGTATCTGCCAGTCCACCAGTTTTTCGAACGAGGCAAAATCCAGACTGCCGTCCCGGTTCATGGGGGTAATCAGCGCGGTAATGGACCCGGAGAAAAAGGTATCAGACATGGGCAGTCACTTATCCTGAAATGGCATTTACCGGCATGGTGCGCGGTGTGTCCTGCCCTTCGGCAGAGGTGTGCTGGCGGAAGGGCGATTGAGGGTAGACACCTAGAATTGTGGTGTCCTGTGCAAAAAAATCAAGCTCTGCCAGTGCTTTGCTTAGCCGTGTATCATCGGGGTGGCCGTCAACATCCAGCAAAAAACGGGTGGAGGCAAAGGTCTCACCAGACATATAGCTTTCCAGCCGTGTCATGTTTACGCCGTTGGTGGCAAAACCACCCAGTACTTTGTACAACGCCCCAGGAATGTTTTTGACGCTGAATATCAGGGTGGTCATAACATTGGGGGTATCAACCGGCGGCATAACAGATGTGCGGGAGGCAATATAAAACCGGGTGGTGTTATGGGTTGCGTCTTCTACATTCCGTTTAAGAATTTCCAGCCCATATAGTTTGGCTGCCAGCGCAGATGCCACGGCGGCCTCTTCAGGCTTTTTCCATAGGGCCACCAATTCTGCGGCGCCGGCTGTATCAAACTCGGCTACGGGTTCCAGATTGTAATCACGAATCAGGTTTCGGATCTGGCCCAATGCAACCGGATGTGTGTGTACGCGCTTTACCTGTTCCATACGGGTGCCGGGCACAACCAGCAGGCAATGCTCGACGCGTTGAAAATGTTCCCCCACAATTTTCAGGCCAGAAGCCGGCAGTAAGGAATGAATATCTGGCACGCGCCCGGCCAGGCTGTTTTCGCACGCCAGCATAGCCAGTTCAGCCCGACCCTGATGCACGGCATCAATGGCATCGGCAAAAGTGCGGCATGGCAGGGTTTTCCACCCCGGTTTGGCATTGCGGCAGGCCAGATCAGAATACGCGCCGGGGGTGCCCTGAAAGGCGATAACCTGTTGTGTCATGCCTTCATTATGCTCCAAATGCACGGCGTGCGCGTTCCAGATCTTCTGGTGTATCCACCCCAAAAGGTGCAGATGCAAGGCGTGTGCACCCAATACGCATGCCTGCTTCCAGCGCCCGAAGCTGCTCCAGACTTTCACGCTTTTCCAAGCCAGAGGGCGGCAGGGCTACAAATTTCTGCAAAGCTGCACGGCGCCATCCATAGACACCAATATGGTGCCAAAATGGCCCATCTCCCCACGGAATAGGCTGGCGGGAAAAATAAAGCGCAGGTGCTGTTAACGCATCTTCTGAGAAATCACAGGCAACTTTTACCACAGAAGATGCCATTTTTTCTGCATCGGATGTAACAGGCGCAACTAATGTTCCAATATCATATGCCGGGTTGGCCATAACGTCCATAACAGCACGCAGGGCCTGGGGTTCAAACGTTGGCAGATCCCCCTGAAGGTTCAGCAGCACATCATATTTGCCATCGGGGTCAAAGATCTGGGAGGCCTGCCATACTCTGTCTGACCCTGAAGGAAGGTTCGGGTCTGTCAGAATCGCGGTGCCACCAGCCGCAGTTACGGCATCATGAATGTCCTGATCAGCCGCAGCCACTACAACCGGGCCAATATTGGCGGCCATGGCGGCATCCCACACACGTAAGACCATTGGGCGGCCCGCAATGTCTGCCAGCGGCTTTCCGGGCAGGCGTGTGGAAGCAAGCCGGGCAGGTATGACAACAAGAGAAGAAACCATCAGCTTGCTCCGAAAAGCGGCTCGTCCTATAGCCGGTTGAAAGCGGCGCGCAGTTTATGAAAGCTGCACGGTAAACGCAACCGGCAGAAAACGAGGTGCCTCCCCGGCATGGATGGCAGGTTTCTGAACAGAATAGCAGTTTCTACCGTATTAAGTGCGGCAGTGTTGGCAACATGTGTATTTGCCGCACGCAGTACTGTGCCAGATACGGCCCCCGCCCGCCCTGCCTTTTCTCTGCCAGGGTTGGAACCTGTCCCTATCGGTCCCTTTATGGCGCAGGCCAATGTGCAGCGCGGGGGGGCAACTGTTAGGCAGGTGTGTGCACAGTGCCATGCCTTGGCTGGGGGCGCTGCGGAAAATGCCGGGCCACCGCTGGCCAGTGTTGCAGGGCGTGGTGTGGCAACATGTGCAGGTTACACCTATTCTGCCGCCCTGCGCCAGCATGCAGGCCAACACTGGACAGACCAGATGCTGGCAGACTGGCTTATAGCCCCTGCCCGTTTTGCGCCGGGTACGCGTATGTCTCTTACCGGAATACCAGACCCCGGCCAGCGGGCAGATATTATTGCATTTCTTCACACACTCGGCGGGCAGGCTGCGCCCGTTCAGGCAGGATGCACACCATGACACACTCGGATGAACTCAGCCTTTTTACTGATGTTGCCACTATGATGGCAGATGCTGCCCGCACGGTTGTGCGCCCGTGGTTTCGACGAGATGTGGCCGTGGATGACAAAAAGGATGAAAGCCCCGTAACCATTGCAGACCGCAGCGCAGAACGGGTGATGCGCGCCATTCTGGCTGAACGTCTGCCAGACCACGGTGTATTTGGTGAGGAATTTGGCCATGAAAACGCACAAGCGCCGTGGCAATGGTTGCTGGATCCGGTGGATGGCACGCGCGCCTTTGTAACGGGCCGCCCCCTGTTTGGAACACTTATTGCCCTGTGCCATCAAGGTGTGCCCGTTCTGGGGTTGCTGGATCAGCCTGTTCTGAATGAGCGTTGGTTGGGCATAAAAGGCCAGCCAACGCAGTTTTCTTCACCCATTGGGGGGCAGCCCGCCACGCGAAAGAATGTGGCGCTGGAAGCGGCAGAAATGTCCTGCACATCCCCTGAAATGTTGGAACTGGCCCCGCATACAGGCTGGAAAACACTGAAAGCCTGCGCCAAACGCATGACATGGGGTGGAGATTGCTACGCCTATGGCCTTTTGGCATTGGGGCAGATTGATTTGATTGCCGAATGTGACATGAATCCGTGGGACTGGGCTGCCCTTGTGCCGATTATTGAAGGTGCTGGCGGCGTGATAACCGCGTGGGATGGTTCTCCCCTGCAAATGGAGGGAGACCGCACGGTACTGGCGGCTGGTTCGGCCTCTTTGCATCAGCAAGCCGTGGCAACCTTGCAGGCTGATCGCTAGATTTCAGCGTCTTTTCTTTATCTCCAATGCGGCAGCCCTATCAATTTTGTGGTTTTTGAGATAGGTCTGCGGCTCGGCACAACAGCTATTTGGTCGGTTCTACATGAGCACAAGCACGCACCTGTCTCTCCCCAAGGACAAGATCCGCATTCTGCTGCTGGAGGGTATCCACGATAGTGCCGTCGCCCTTCTCAAGGCCAGCGGGTATGAAAATGTGGTGCGCCACAAAGGCGCGCTGGAGGGCGATGCCCTCAAAGAGGCGCTGGAAGGTGTGCATATTGTTGGCATCCGCTCCCGCACGCAGCTGACCAAGGAAGTGCTGGATGGCGCAGACCGGCTTATGGCCATTGGCTGCTTTTGCATCGGCACCAATCAGGTTGATCTTGAAGCCGCGCGTATGAACGGTATTCCCGTTTTTAACGCGCCTTACAGCAACACACGTTCCGTGGCGGAACTGGTGATGGGCGAAATTGTCATGCTCATGCGCCGTATTTTCCCACGCTCTGTGGAATGCCATGAAGGTAAGTGGTCAAAATCCGCCCATAATAGCTGGGAAGTACGTGGTAAAACGCTGGGTATTGTGGGGTATGGCTCCATTGGTTCCCAGCTTTCCGTGCTGGCAGAAGCCTTTGGCATGCGTGTGGTGTATTATGATGTGGTGGACAAGCTGGGCCACGGGAATGCGCTGCCGGTAGAAACGTTGGAAGACCTGCTGGCACAGAGTGATGTTGTAAGCCTGCATGTGCCGCAGCTGCCCACAACCAAGAACCTGATGGGTGAAGCCCAGATCAAGGCGATGAAGAAAGGCTCTTTCCTCATCAACAATGCACGTGGCAACGTGGTTGATCTGGATGCGCTGGCAGAAGCGTTGAAAAGTGGCCATCTGCTGGGTGCAGCCATTGATGTGTACCCCAAGGAACCCAAAGGTCCGAACGACAAGCTGGAAACACCTTTGCAGGGGCTGGATAATGTTATCCTCTCCCCACATGTTGGTGGCTCTACGGTGGAAGCGCAGGAACGCATTGGCGTGGAAGTGGCGCGTAAACTGGTGGAATACTCCGATGTGGGGTCCACATTCGGTTCCGTGAACTTCCCTGGCGTTCAGTTGCCGCAAAGCCCACGTGGCACGCGCTTTATGCACGCGCACCGCAATGTGCCGGGCATGATGATGCGCCTGAACGAAATCTTCATGAATGCAGATTGCAACGTTACGGCGCAGTTTTTGCAGACGGATGGGGAAATCGGTTACGTGGTGATTGAAGCCGACACCGGCGGCAACACGGAACTGGATGATCGTCTTCTTCAGGCCCTGCGCGGTCTGGAAGGCACAATCCGTGCACGCCTGATTTACAAAGGTAAATAAGCGTGTCTATCGGGGCGGGAATACTCAATTCCCGCATCCGTAGCTTTGCCTTTTGTGGCATAGAAGCTCGCCCCGTTTGGGTGGAAGTGCAGATTTCCAGCGGTTTACCAGCCTTTTTAATGGTTGGGCTGCCAGATAAAGCCGTGGCGGAAGCGCGTGAGCGTGTGCGTGCGGCGCTCACTTCAATCGGGCTTGCCCTGCCCGCCAAGCGTATTCTGGTTAATCTTGTCCCCGCGGATATTCCCAAGGAAGGATCGCATTTCGATCTTCCCATAGCCTTGGCGTTGCTGACAGCCATGGGCGTGATACCGGGCGAAGAAGTGGCGCGTTATGCCGCTTTGGGCGAACTTTCCTTGGATGGACGGTTGAATCCGGTTGCGGGTGTGCTTTCTGCTTCCCTGGAAGCGGCTTCCATGAATCTGGGTTTGGTATGTCCGGCCGCTCAAGGGCAGGAAGCTCTGTGTGGTGGTAATATTTCCATTCTGGCAGCACCAGACCTGCTGGCACTTATCAATCATTTTAATGGATTGCAGGTTTTATCTCCTCCAGCATTTTCTGCGCAGGAAGATGAACCGGTTTCTGAACCCGATCTGGCAGATATACGTGGGATGGAAACAGGCCGCCGTGCGCTGGAAATTGCAGCCGCAGGCGGGCACTCCCTTCTGCTCAGTGGGCCGCCGGGGGCTGGTAAATCCATGCTGGCTGCGCGTTTACCGAGCCTGCTGCCAGATCTTTCTGTGGCAGAGAGTCTGGACGTTTCGCGCATTTATAGTGCGGCGGGTTTGCTGGTTGGTGGTCGGCCCATAAGACGCCCGCCTTTTCGTGATCCGCACCATTCCGCCAGTCTGCCCGCTTTGGTGGGCGGAGGTGCACGTGCGCGGCCCGGTGAAATCAGTCTGGCGCATCGGGGCGTGCTATTTCTGGATGAATTGCCGGAATTTTCCCGTTCTGCTTTGGAGGCACTCCGGCAACCGTTGGAAACAGGTCAGATCAGCATTGCACGCGCTGCCGTGCATGTAACCTACCCTGCCCGTTTTCAGCTTATTGCAGCCATGAACCCGTGCCGCTGCGGTTATCTGGGAGATGCCAGCCGGGAATGTCGGAAAGCGCCGCGTTGTGGCGAGGATTATATGAACCGTCTTTCTGGCCCATTGCTGGACAGAATAGACATGCATCTGGCCATGCAGCCCTATGAGCCGTTGGGATATATGGCAGGCCCACCGGGAGAAAACAGCGCAACGGTGGCGCAACGCGTGCACCATGCGCGCCAGATGCAGGCAGAGCGGCAAGGTGCACGTAAGAACGCAGAAGCCGCATTGGAAGATTTGTGTATCTCAACAGAAGCACAGAATATGGCGCAGGCCATCGCCGCCAGATTTCGTTTTTCCGCGCGTGGTTATACGCGTATGTTACGCGTGGCCCGCAGTATTGCTGATCTGGCTGTTGAAGCAGATATTCAACCCCAGCACGTGGCGGAAGCAGCTACCTATCGCAGCCGGGGTTCTGCCAACTAACCCCGGCTGGTAAATCAAGTGGTTAGATATTTGTAAGAACTCGTAAACCCTGTTGCAAATCAGCAATCAGATCATCCGGATTTTCCAGCCCAATCTGGAGCCGAAAAGCTGGACCAGCTTGTATGGGAGATTCACCGCTGCGTGTAATACCACCAGTGGTAGGAAGAATCAGGCTTTCATACCCTCCCCAAGATGCCCCAATGCCATACATCTTCAGGGCATCAATCATGCGCTGCATGTCCTGCACCGTGTAATCGGCTTTCAGAACAACACCAAACAGGCTGCCTGCCCCGGTAAAGTCACGTTTCCAATATGTATGGCCTGGGCATTCCGGCAATGCCGGGTGCAGCACGCGTGCAACTTCTGGCTGGGTTTGTAGCCATTTGGCAATCTGCAAGGCAGATTTTGCCTGCTGTGCCAGCCTTACACCCATGGTGCGGAGGCCACGCAGTGTAAGCCAACATTCATCCGGGCCTGCCACTTGCCCCATCTGAACAGAGGCATCACGCAAAGTATGCCATAGATGCGTATCAGCAACGGTAATGGCCCCGGCAATGACATCGGAATGGCCTGCAGGGTATTTTGTAAGCGCCTGAATGGAGACATCTACCCCGTGCTTAAACGGCGCAAAAATACCAAACCCCCACGTGTTGTCTAAAAAAAGCAAGGCCCCGTGCGTATGGGCAATATCTGCCAGCATGGCAACATCCTGCACCTCAAACGTGTGGCTGCCGGGGCTTTCTGTAAACACCACACGTGTATTGGGGCGCATAAGGGCTGTTATGGCTGCGGCATCTGCACAAGGTGGAAAATAGGAGATTTCCACGCCAAAGCGCTTGAGCATATTTTCTGCAAAGCGTCGGGTTGGGCCATATACATTATCTGCCAGCAGACAATGATCTCCGGCTTTTAAAAACGCCAAAAGCGGTGTGGTACAGGCTGCCAGACCAGAGCACACAATTTGTGTGTCTGTTCCACCTTCTATGGTTGCAATGGCCTTTTCCAGCTCATGCTGGGTGGGAGAGCCCATGGCCCCATAAATGCTGACATGCTCATACCGTTTGCGGCCGGTTTGCTGCATGGCCTCCAACGAGGGAAACACCACGGTAGAGCCACGTTCCAGAGGCAAGTTGACGTAGGTTCCTGTCTCTGTTGCCGGTGGACGGGCAACATGGCTGAGAGAAGATGCCAGTTTCAACCATCCGGCAGAAACTTTGTTTTCGTCCGTCATGCTGTGCGTTCCACTGTTACAGGCGCATTGGGGAAACTGCCCCATTCAGCCCAGGATCCATCATACAATGCTCCCATATCAAGCTCGGCAATTGCCAAGCCAGCCGTCAATACGGCTGCTGTCATGCCAGAGCCACAGGTGGTTATGGGGCTATCAGATTCCGTAATGCCAGCCTTAAAAAACATGGGACGCAACTGTTCTGGCAGTAAGAACTTCCCGTGTGCGTCCAGCAGGCTTTTATAAGGCATATTGCGTGCACCTGGCATATGGCCAGAAGCAACGTTGGGCCGTGGTTCTGGTGTTTCCCCATAAAAACGGGCCGCACTGCGTGCATCCAAAACGGGGCGTAGGGTATGTGTTACAATGTCCAGCATGTCTCCCAAGCCTACAATGCGTGTATAGCAGGTGCGTGGCTGATAGGGGGCTGGCAAAGTTGCTGCAGGTATGCCTGCTTCTGTTGGGTGTCCATCCCGTATCCATGCAGGTAATCCGCCATCAAGGATAAAACTGCGTTCATGCCCGAACAGGCGCGTTAACCACCATCCGCGGCAAGCAGATGCTACATTTCCCTGATCATAAAAAACCACGGTGTCCTGCGCGGTTATTCCCATTCTGCCAAACAGATGGCTGAAATGCGCGGCAGAGGGCGCCGTATGTGGCAAAGCGCTTTCGGGGTCAGAAAAAAGTTCAATATTAAAATACTGGCTGCCCGGAATATGTGCACTGGCAAAGTTCTGCTGTGGGTTAAAGGTTTCTCCGGGTAGCAGGGCTGTTGCGTCCAGAAGGTGTACACCGTGCGTGCCGTGCATTTCGGCCAGTTGTTGTGTGGAAATAAGAGGAGACATATCGGCTGCCTGAAACATCATGGTTTTTGAAAATTCTCTCATCAGGATCACACAGCCCTGCCTGGCTGGCAAACAAAACATCATGATGCGCCATGTTGGCTGTGCATGCAGAACTTTTGTTTTCCTACCAGACAAAAAATGGATTTCATGATTTAATGGCAGGATGGCAACTGGTCAGCCCGCTTCTACCGAACGCATCATGCGGCTTCTGCTTTTGGGCGGCATTACGTATGGGTGCGTGCTGGTGCTTGCACCCTTTTCTTCCGCCCTGCTGTGGGCGGGCGTTCTGGCTTATACAACGTGGCCGTTGTTCCAGCACTTGCGTAGGCGCATGGGGCCAAATGCCGCCAGCCTAACCATGACGTTGCTTTGCGCTGTGGGTGTGGTTTTGCCCTTGGCGTTTTTGGCCTCTGCCTGTGTTTCATCCGGGCCGCGATGGGCCCGGCAGGTTATGGCATTTGTAGGTACAATCCACGAACTGCCACCCCTGCCCCACTGGATTGCCTCCATGCCCGCCTTTGGGCCGGATATCAGCCATCATTGGGAGCGCTGGAGCCGCAATATCAGCTCTGTGGGGGATGAACTGCGCCCCTATGCGGGTGAGATTATTCAATCTTTGCTTGAAGTGCTGATGCGCATGGCTAACGGGGCCTTGCATCTGGTTATGGCGCTGTTTATTGCCTTCTTTTTCTGGCTCAGCGGTCCCATGTTGTGGGATACAGTGCAGGCTGTAATGGTGCGTATTGCCGGGCATCAGGCGGGGCGGCATCTGCACATTGTTGGCAGCACAGTACGCGGAACAGTGTATGGCATTTTAGGCACGGCCATCATACAGGGCATACTTACAGGTTTGGGCCTGTGGCTGCTGGGGGTTGGTGAGGCTGTTATTCTGGGTGTGCTGGCTGCATTTTTAGCAGTTTTTCCCATAGGTGCGCCGTTGGTATGGATACCTGCTGCCCTATGGTTGTTTGGCATGCACCATCCGGGAAAAGGCCTTTTGCTTTTGCTTTACGGTGTTCTGATTATTTCCGGGGCAGATCATCTCATCCGCCCGCTGTTTATTGCACGTGGCAGCAAGCTTCCCTATCTCCTAACAGTGCTGGGCGTTATTGGCGGCCTGCTGGCTTTTGGTGGCGTAGGTATTTTTCTGGGGCCGATCCTGCTGGCAATAGGTTTTACCCTGACAACGGAATTTGCCGCGGATGAAGCCGCGCAGCCCATTACGCAGGATGAAAAAAGGACTGTGACACAATGAGGCGCCCACTCTCTCGGTTGGTTGAGTTTGCACGTCGCAAGTCAGCCCATTCTTTTGTGGCATGCGACATGGAAGGGGTGCGGGTTATCAGTTGGAACCTGCTGCGCCGCACCGGGGCAACCGTGCATGATATTGCGGCCCTTATTGAGGCAGAAAAGCCCGATGTGCTGCTTATGCAGGAAGCCACGGTGGAAATTGATGTGCTGCCAGATGTTATTGGTGGCCACTATGCGCGTAATCCGCAGCCGGGGCGTATTCATGGCGTGGCATGTTGGAGCCGCATTCCGTTTGCACGCGCACCCAGAGCCTGCACCATTCCTTCTGGCCCGTTATTTAAACGCCATGCGCAGATTATTGAGTATGAGAAATTTTCCTTGGCCAACGTGCATCTGTCTCATGGGCAGATGTTAAACCGTAAACAGTTGCGGCGCTTGGCGACTCTGCTTTCTCCTCCTTGCGCTATTTTGGGCGATTTTAATTTGCTGGGGCCAACATTGGTGCCTGGCTTTAAGGATGTTGGCCCAAAAGCCCCTACCCATCGGATGGTCGATTTGCTGCCGATCAGGATTGATCGGTGCCTGGTAGAAGGGATGCAGTGTTTAAGCGCACGTGTACTGCCTGTTTTTGCCTCGGATCATCGGCCCATTGCAGTCACCTTGCGGCCGCTTATGGGGCTGTAGATCTTACAGATACGGCATGAACAATCTGGCAAATGCATCGCGAAGCTGAATAACCTTATTGCGGTTATCCAGATCATAGTGAGTAAGCCGTTTATTGCGATGCCGGGTGATGAAATCATCCAGGATTTCAGCCAATACGGTATCGTAAATTTCCATATTGACCTCAAAGTTCAGCCGTAAACTGCGGATATCGAGGTTGGAGCTGCCTACAAAAGACCACGCCCGATCCACCACCATGAGTTTGGAATGATTAAAAGGCGGGTTGGCCAGCCACACACGCACCCCTGCGTTCAGCAGGGGGGAGATGTTGGCAGCGCAGGCCCAATCCAATGGCAAATGGTTACTTTGGTGCGGAATGATGAGGTCAACCTGCACCCCGCGGAGTGCCGCCAGCCCGAGTTCTGACATCAGGCGTTGGCCCGGCAGAAAATAAGGTGTCATCAACCTAACGTTTTTCCGGGCCAGAGTAATGGCCTGCAACATGGTGTATTCTATTTTTTCCAGATCTGTATCCGGGCCAGCTGTTACAATACGTGCCAGTGATTCACCCGTGCTTTTATGTTCCTGAAAATACAGATCACCCTGCAGGCGTTCCTGCGTGGTAAAATACCAATCCCACGCAGCGGCTTCAGCCAGTTGGCGTACAACCGGACCTTCCACTTTAAAATGTGTATCTGAGACCGGATGTTTGGGTTTGCGGGAAACCATGTTCTCATCCGCAATATTCAGCCCGCCAAGAAAGCCGATGCGCCCATCCACGACCAGAATTTTGCGGTGATCTCGCAAATTGATGAAAGGCATCCGCCACGGCAGCAGAGAATGCATAAAACGCGCACACGGCACCCCTGCCCGCCGCAAGCGATGATAAAGGGGAGAAAGGAAATAGCCACTTCCTATACCATCAACCAGCACACGTACCTGTACGCCGCGTTTGTGTGCGGCAACCAGTTTATCTGCAAACAGGCCACCAACTTTGTCATCTCTAAAAATATAGGAACAGAGCAGAATGCTTTTGCTGGCGCCATCAATCGCTTCCAGCATGTGCGGGTAAGCACCATCACCATCATGCAGCGGAATAATGGAATTGCCCCCGACCAAGGGACGGCTACTGAGCTTGCCCACCATAAGAGCCAATGGGGCAAACTGCCCTTCAAGTTCCCTATTCCATGAGGAAGGTTGTTCTGTTTCCAACCGTCGGGGGGAACGATCTCCCACCAGCTTTTTGGCCAAACGGGTTACACGGTTGATGCCGAACATTAAATAAAGGGTTGTGCCCAAAAGCGGCATAAAAACACATGCGCCTATCCACCCGATAGCAGATGCCGTGTTGCGTTTTGTAAGCAGAATGTGCAACCCGACAGAAACAACCAGCACAAACCTGATAAGTGTAAGAACAAGTGTAAAAGGCGAAATGGAAAAATCAGGCAACATGATAGACAAAATGCTCACACAAAATGGGCTGGGGCATAAGATACCGAACAAAGTGGTTGCAAAACAGAAGCCGACATTTTTGCAAAAACAACAAAGCGGTCGTGTTGCTTATACGCAAGGAATAGCAGCGGAAGAGCAGACCTGCCACTGGCTGGAGCAGGAAGGATGGACAGTGCTTTTGCGCAGAGCCCGCACGCGCCGGGGCGAAATTGATATTGTTGCCAGTAAAGCAGCAGTTCTGTGTTTTGTGGAAGTAAAAAAACGGCGCTCCATAGAGGAAGCCTTGATAAGTTTACAGCCAGCGCAACAGCGGCGGCTGTTTCGGGCAGCAGAATGTTTGCTGCAAAAGCATCCTTATTGGCACTATGAAGAAATACGTTTTGATCTGTTTGTTTTTGATGATGTAGGCAGAATGGAAAGGCTGGAAGACATTATCCGCCAAACGTAAAAGGGCGCTCCTGCAACAGAAGCGCCCTTAAAACGTAAATGGGTATAAAAAGAAAAATCAGGTACGGTGACGGCCTTTGACACTATGCGCCGAAACCGCATGTGCTGGATGATAGCTGACAAGCCGAACCATGCTATGCGCCTTACCGCGGGAAGCCGCAGCCAGCACAACGTGGTGTGAAGACTTGGCCATAGCCACGTGTCGTGCATGGTGCACAACCGGCGCAGGTGCCGCGGTAAGTGCTGCAAAAGTCAGCTTACTGGCTTCCAGATCAGAGATAATGCGTTCTGCCCGAGCAGAGGAAGATGTGGTGACCAACCCTACGCCAAGTGCTGTAAGAGCAAGAGCGCCACGTACAACCGCAACTCGTTTCATCAATCTGATCCCAACCTGTTTCTCTTTTCTTCAGGAACTATACAGCCCCCTCCCCACTTGACAACCTAAAAATCAGGCCGGTGCGTTACAGGGAATGTTTTTTTCCTTGAACAGGTTTTGCAGCTCACCAGACTGATACATTTCGGTGACAATATCGCACCCGCCAATAAATTCCCCTTTTACGTAAAGCTGAGGAATTGTCGGCCAGTTTGAGAAATCCTTAATGCCCTGACGGATGGCCGGATCAGCCAGCACGTTTTCGGTTTTGAAAGGTACGCCAAGGTGCTGGAGAATCTGCACAACGCGGGCAGAAAAACCACACTGAGGGAAATCGGCATCCCCTTTCATGAACAGCATGACGGGGTTAGCTTCAATATCCTGCTTGATGCGCTGCTGTGCTGTGTCTGTCATGGTCTGATATCCTTAAAAGCTAAGTGATTAGGGAGCAGAAGTTGTAAGCGCCAGCGCATGCAGCTTGCCACCCATATGGCCCTGCAGGGCCTGATAGACAAGCTGATGCTGCCGCACGCGTGAAAGGCCCCGGAAGGCTTCGCTCACCACGGAACAGGCATAATGGTCACCATCCCCTGCCAGATCATCAATCTTGATCTGGGCATCCGGAAAAGCCTCCCGAATATAGGTTTCGAGTTCTGTGGCGGACATTGCCATCGGTCTGCTTCCTTCCCGCTTGTTTTGTTAGTTGCCCATCAGCATCGGGAAAAATGCTTCATGGGCTGTTTTCAGGCGTGCTGCCGATATGGTGACGCCGCTTGGCAGAATCAAATCATTTCCGCCTGAGCGGGCAATAATACGTGCGGGCACACCGGCAGCCTGCGCACGGGCACACAGGGCTTTGCCATCTGCCACGCAGGCCAGATAACGGGCCTGATCTTCCCCAAACCAGAAGGCTTCTGGCCGAATGCCGGAAGTGGGGCTTTCCAGTTCACATCCAATGCCGCTGGCCATAACCATTTCTGCAACAGCAACCATAATGCCACCGTCAGCAATGTCATGGCAGGCTGTAATGGTGCCATCCAGAATGGCGCTGCGCACAAAGTCACCATTGCATTTTTCAGCCGCCAGATCGACCGGCGGCGGCGCACCTGCTTCCTGACCAAGGATTTCACGCAGCCAGATGGTCTGGCCGAGTTCACCCTTGGTTTCACCAATCAGCACCACGTCAGATTCTGGTTGCATGCCAAGGCCAACAGCCTTGTTCACATCATCCAGAACGCCCAAAGCGCCAATGGCGGGTGTGGGCAGAATGGCGGTGGTGGAACCATCTGGGTTTCGTGTTTCGTTATAAAGAGACACGTTACCGCTCACGACCGGGAAATCCAGCGCTGAACAGGCTTTCCCCATCCCTTCAACCGCAGCCACAAACTGGCCCATGATCTCGGGTTTTTCCGGGTTGGCGAAGTTCAGGTTATCCGTTACGGCCAGTGGGCGTGCACCGGTGGCTGTAAGGTTACGCCATGCCTCGGCAACAGCCTGAGCGCCACCCGTTTTGGGGTCTGCCTGACAGTAGCGCGGAGTGCAATCTGTGGTGATGGCCAGACCGATGTCTGTATCTTCCACCTTCACAATAGCCGCATCAGCAGCACCCGGGCGACGAACTGTCTGCCCACCTACGGTGCTATCATACTGGTTCCACACCCATGCGCGAGAGGCCAGATCTGGCGAACCCACAAGCTTAAGCAACGTGGCATCCAAAGAAAGCGGTGCATGCACACCTTCCAGCGGAGCCGGCGCTTTGGGTGGTGTTGCTGGGCGATCGTAAATGGGGGCCTGCTCTGCCAATGGGTCCAGCGGAATATCGGCTTCCAACTGCCCTTTGTGCTTGACGACGATGTGGCCGGTATCTGTCAGATGCCCGATAATGGCAAAATCCAGTTCCCATTTTTCAAAGATCTTGCGGGCCACGTCTGTCCGGTCAGGGCGCAGCACCATCAGCATGCGTTCCTGGCTTTCAGACAGCATCATTTCATAAGCCGTCATATTCGGCTCACGCTGAGGCACGGCATCCAGATCAAGCTCGATACCTACGCCGCCCTTGCCTGCCATTTCCACGGAAGAAGATGTCAGACCCGCAGCGCCCATGTCCTGAATGGCGATAATGGCATCTGTTGCCATCAGTTCCAGACAGGCTTCAATCAGCAGCTTTTCAATAAAGGGGTCACCCACCTGTACCGTGGGGCGCTTTGAAAGTGCATCTTCATCAAACTCGGCGGAAGACATGGTGGCACCATGAATGCCATCACGCCCTGTGCGGGAGCCCACGTAAACAACCGGGTTGCCAACACCAGCTGCGGCCGAAAGGAAGATACGGTCCTTACGGGCCAAACCAACCGTCATGGCGTTGACCAGCGGGTTGCCATCATAGGCCGGGTGGAAGTTGATTTCCCCGCCTACGGTGGGCACGCCAACACAGTTGCCATAGCCGCCAATACCACGCACCACGCCATCAATCACGCGGCGGGTTACGGGGTTTTCCGGGCTGCCAAAACGCAGTGCGTTCAGGTTGGCAATGGGGCGCGCACCCATGGTGAACACATCGCGCAGAATACCGCCAACACCCGTGGCAGCCCCCTGATAGGGCTCGATAAAGGATGGGTGGTTATGGCTTTCCATCTTGAAGATGGCGGCATAGCCCTGCCCAATATCCACCACGCCAGCATTTTCACCGGGACCATGAATAACCCATGGCGCTTTGGTGGGCAGCGTGCGCAGCCACTTGCGGGAAGATTTGTAGGAGCAGTGTTCCGACCACATCACAGAGAACACGCCCAGTTCTGTCAGGCTGGGGGTGCGGCCCATAATGGACAGCACACGCCCGTATTCCTCGGATGTCAGCCCGAATTCACGGGCGAGAGATTCATCAACGGTTACAGGCTTATTCACCGGACTACAGCCTCCACCAGACCTTGGAACAATGGCAGACCATCTTCCCCACCCATGAGAGGATCAACCAGATCTTCCGGATGAGGCATCATGCCGCAAATGCGTTTGTTTTC
Source organism: Acetobacter pomorum (assembly GCF_002738225.1). Classification (GTDB taxonomy): domain Bacteria; phylum Pseudomonadota; class Alphaproteobacteria; order Acetobacterales; family Acetobacteraceae; genus Acetobacter; species Acetobacter pomorum. The sequence goes on from NZ_PEBQ01000144.1 coordinate 369,754, forward strand.
GCTCAGAATACCCGCAATGCTGTTGATGCTGCCATTGGGGTTGCTGATGGCATCATCAGCCTGCACATTGCCTTTGGCATCGGCATAGCGGAAAGCCACAAGACCTTCACCTTCAAGCCGTTCCAGCGTGGCAATATCTGCTGTGTAATTGCCATCACCATGCGCCAGCGGAGTGCGGAAAACATCACCTTTTTTCCACTTGTGCGTGAAAGGCGTGTTCTCTGCTTCCACCTTCAGGTAGCAATCCTGAGAGAGAAAGCGTAGGTTGGCGTTGCGCAACAGTGCACCGGGCAGAAGCCCCGTTTCCGTTAAAATCTGGAAACCGTTGCACACACCCAAAATATGGCCACCTTTTTGGGCAAAGGCTTTGATAGCCCCCATGATGGGAGAATGCGCGGCCATGGCACCACAGCGCAGATAATCGCCATAGCTGAAACCACCTGGCAGCACGACCAGATCGGTATCTCCCAGATCTGTTTCATGGTGCCAGATCATGCGCGGGGCCTGCCCTGTAACGCGCTTGAGGGCAATGGCCATATCGCGCTCCCGGTTTGTGCCGGGGAATACGATAATTGCTGCTTTCATTTTTTCACACTGCACGGATAAGAGGCATGCAGGGCGGCAAAAACACTTTCACCAACCGGCTTGTCCAGTGTTTCAGAATGCGCTTTCAGCCAGGTAAGTACCTTGGAGCGCATAACGGGCATGGTTTCTGTAGCGGGAACACAAAAACCAGCAGGCGCAGAAGGATCGCCCTCGTTCCGATCATTGATTTTGGAAAGAGAGACCCCATCCGTCAGGCCGCCAATATAGGCATCGCAAATGCCAGCACTGGTGGCGCGCGTGCAAAGGCGGGCAAAGTTGCCTGCCTTCATGGGGGCAATGCGCTGGGCATGGGCCAAGCCCGGTGCCGCGCATGCCAATGTCAGCGCTATAAGAAGGGTGCGCTTCATTCCACCACCTCTACAGAGTAATCTTCAATCACCAGGTTGGCCAGCAGATCACGCGCCATGGCATCGGCCTTTTTCTGGGCTTCCTCGGCTTTGGCACCCGGCAGATCCAGCTCAATCACCTTGCCCACGCGCACATCGTGCACGCCTTCAAAACCAAGTGTCTGCAATGCGTGGCTAATGGCCTTGCCCTGCGGATCCAGAACACCGTCCTTCAGCATGACGGTTACACGTACCTTCATTTTCAAGCTCCCGTTGCCACCAGCGTGGTTACTGAACCGTTTCCGGCCCCTTCATATCTCCACCTGCCCCGTTTTCTGGCAGGATGCCCATGCGGCGCGCCACTTCCTGATAGGCTTCTTTTACGTTGCCCATATCGCGGCGGAACCGGTCTTTATCCAGTTTTTCGTGCGTATGCATATCCCACAGGCGGCAGTTATCTGGCGAGATTTCATCTGCCAGCACAATCTGCATCTCCTCGCCTTCCCAGATACGGCCGAACTCCAGTTTGAAATCAACCAACTGGATGCCGATACCGCTGAACAGCCCGCATAGAAAATCATTTACCCGCATGGCCATGCCGGTAATTTCTTCCATATCGTGCGGGCAGGCCCAGCCGAAGGCGATGATGTGGTCTTCTGAAACCAGAGGATCACCCAGCGCATCGTTCTTGTAATAGAATTCCACAATCGGGCGCGGCAGGCGCTCACCTTCGGGAATATCAAAGCGTTTGGAAATGCTGCCAGCGGCAATGTTCCGCACAACCACTTCGAGCGGAATAATTTCCACTTCCTTTACCAACTGCTCACGCATGTTGATGCGGCGGATAAAATGCGTGGGAATGCCGATTTCCTGCAACCGCAGCATCAGAAATTCACTGATACGGTTGTTTAACACGCCTTTACCGGTAATTACGCCGCTTTTTGCGCCGTTCCCTGCTGTGGCATCGTCCTTGAAATACTGCACAAGGGTGCCAGGTTCGGGGCCTTCAAAAAGGATTTTGGCTTTACCTTCATAAAGCTGACGCCGACGGGCCATGATGATCCTTACCTGTCGAAAAAGGGGTAAAGCCAGTTCGGGCAGAACTGGCTGTTGTTCAAGGGGCCAGGCAGTATGGCCCCTTACATGCTAATATGGTTCATAGCAGGCTTCCGGGTAGGAAGATATATCCTGCTATGACAAGGGAGCCTGCTTACTGGCGGGGCCCTGTTTCACCAAAGATTTTTTCGTACTGGGTATCCAGCGCCTTCAGGTGCTGGCGGCTATCCATTGCCGCATCCAGAACGTCAGGAGAGATACGGCCAGAAATTTCCGGATCTGCGTCCAGATTTTCACGGAAGGTTTTGCATTCTGGCGTGCCCAGCTTGGTCCATGTTTCCATGGCATTACGCTGCACGATCCGGTAGGCATCTTCACGCGACAGACCAGCTTTGGCCAGTGCCAGCAGCACTTCTCCGGAATGTACAACACCGCCAAGGCTTTCAATATTGGCAGCCATACGGTCTGGATACACCAGCATTTTAGAGATCATGCCAGACAGACGCACAAGGGCAAAATCCAGCCCGATTGTGGCATCTGGGCAGATGTTCCGTTCTACAGAGGAATGGCTGATATCGCGTTCGTGCCACAGAGCCACATCTTCCAGCGCCGGAATAACGGCGGAACGTACCAGGCGGGCCAGGCCCGTCAGGTTTTCTGTCAGCACCGGGTTGCGCTTGTGCGGCATGGCGGAAGAGCCCTTTTGGCCCTTATGGAAAAATTCTTCCGCTTCTCGCACTTCGGAGCGCTGGAGATGGCGCACTTCAATGGCCAGACGTTCAATGCCACTAGCAATAACGGCCAGAGCGCAGAAATAAGCGGCATGCCGATCACGCGGGATCACCTGTGTGGAAACGGTTTCCGGTTTCAGCCCCAAACGTTCTGCTACATAGGATTCAACACGTGGGTCCAGATGCGCATAGGTGCCTACAGCGCCAGAAATGGCACAGGTAGCAATTTCAGCGCGTGCAGTTTCAAGCCGTTTTTTGTTGCGAGCGAATTCTGCGTAATGGCCCGCCAGCTTCAGCCCAAAGGATGTGGGTTCGGCATGAATACCGTGGCTGCGGCCAATAGTAAGGGTGTGTTTGTGTTCGAAAGCGCGCGTTTTCAGCGCATCCAGCACACCATCCAGATCTTTCAGCAGCAGGTCTGTGGCCTGCACAAGCTGTACGGCCAAACAGGTGTCCAGCACATCGGATGATGTCATGCCCAAATGCACAAAGCGGCTTTCCGGGCCAACCTTTTCTGCCAGCCATGTCAGAAAGGCAATGACGTCGTGCCGGGTTTCGGCTTCAATTTCATCAATGCGGGCCAGATCGGCGTCAGAAAAAGCGGCCATGGCGGCATCGCCCTTTTCGCGCACAACCTTGGCGGCTTCCTTTGGCACGGTGCCATATTCAGCCATGGCTTCACACGCCAGCGCTTCAATTTCAAACCAGATGCGATAGCGGTTTGTGGGAGACCAGATGGCGGCCATGACGGGGCGAGTATAACGCGGCACCATAACGCAAAATTCCTTAACCAACAGAGTAAAGCCAACAGGTGGCCGTCTCTCTAGCGGATTTCGCGCCTTTCGTCTGCCCGCAAAGCAGAAAACTTTGACTTTTTGTGCGCCTTCCCGAAACTGCCGCCTTTTCGGGCGTCTTGGCGTCCTGTTTTTCGAATCGGAGTAAGCGTGGACGGCTTTCTGAATTCCTTCAGCCTGACAGCATTTGTCGCCTTTTTGCAGGTTGTGCTGATTGATGTGACACTGGCGGGAGATAACGCCGTTGTTATTGGTATGGCGGTACGGTCTCTTTCTGGCGCAGAGCGACGGAAAGCCATTTTTGCCGGTGTGGGGCTGGCAGCCATTATCCGTATTTTGCTGGCACTTGTGGCTGTGCGTCTGCTGGCCATTGTGGGGCTTACGCTTGCGGGCGGGTTTTTGTTGCTTTGGGTTTGCTGGCGCATGTACCGCGAAATGCGTGATCAGCATGAAAACGCAGATGCTGGGCCACCTCCCCCCGGAAGTTTGGGAAAAGCGGTTATCCGTATCCTGATTGCTGATTTGTCAATGAGTTTGGATAACGTGCTGGCAGTAGCCGGTGCTGCGCGGGAACATCCGGGTATTCTGGTGGCAGGGCTGGCACTTTCTGTGTTGCTGATGGGGCTGGCTGCTTCTGTTATTGCCCGCTTGCTTGATAAGTACAAATGGATTTCGTGGGTTGGTTTGCTGATTGTGCTGGCTGTTGCCATTGAACTGATTGTTAAAGGGGGTGGTGAAGTTTGGGGACATTTGCCGCACTGATTTTGGGGTCATGCGGAAAGCACTTGCCAACGCGCGGGAAACGCGCTGATTCTATGGTATGAGACGTTTTGCGATTTCGTACCGATACCGCCTTGTGGCAGCTGTTTCTCTGGCGTGTGTGGGGTTGAGCGCCTGCTCCTCCACCTCGTCAGAGCAGCAGGGAACTTCTGAAAACCGCTTTGCATGGCCAACCGAGCAGCAGGCAGCCCAAGGCACACCTCCAACAAGTGATGTTGCCAGCCGGTTAACGGTCTGGCTGGGGTTGGTGAAATCCTCGCAAAACAGTGCACAGGCTTATGCCGATTTTCTGCAAACACGCCCGGTATGGCCCCGTTGGCAGTTGCTGACATCCCGCATGCAGCTGGCATTGGCCAAGGAAACAGATCCGGCAGTGCTGGCCCGGCTGTGTGCTTCGCAAAATCTGACATACGGCCCTGCTCTTGCGCAGTGTGCCACACAGGTTCCGGCCTCGGCGGATTTAAGTAAGCGTTTGAATACAGAAGCCGCACAGGCTTGGGTAAATGGTAATGATGCCAGTTCCGCCGCCGCAGCGCTGCAAAGCAACTTTGCGTCTGCCATTACGCCAGAACGCTCATGGTTGCGGTTTGATCGTGAAGAAAAAAATGGGCTGGTCGCGGCCGCCAAACAAACCCTGCCTACTGTTTCTGCCCAAAAGCAGCCGCTGGCGCAGGCCCGCTTGGCTTTTCGTGCGGATGATCCAGCGGCAGAAACGCTGGCCGCCGGCCTACCTGCCAATCAGCGGTCTGACCCTTACCTTATTCTCAATCATGCGCGCTGGCTCCGCAAACAGCAGCGTTATGATGAAGCCGTGGCGCTCTGGAAAGGATCTGGCGTAGAGGCCGAACGCAGCACACATGGTGCTTCCTTCTGGCGGGAACGGGATACGTTGGCGCGCGAGCTTATTCAGGCAGGCCATGCGGCGGATGCTTTTGCCGTGGCAAATGATACAGTCACAACGCCGACCAACCGGTTGGATGCACAGTTTTTATCTGGTTGGATTGCTCTGCGTTTGCAGCATGACCCAGCAACAGCGGAAAGCTTTTTTCGCCCGCTTGCGCAGTCTTCTGCCCTTATTACGCGTAGCCGCGGCTTTTACTGGCTTGGGCGGGCACGTGCTGCTGCAGGAGATTCCGCTTCGGCCCACGCAAATTGGCAACAGGCCGCCGCTTTGCCCGGCACGTTTTACGGGCAGATGGCCGCTGCCGCGTTGGAAGGCCGCAATAATGTGCTGTTGGACCCATCTAATGTGCCAGAAGAAACACGCACGCGCTTAAAAGCAGAGCGTGACCCGCAAACAACGACATCGGAAGATGTTTATGTTTCTGGCAGTGAGCTGGCGCAGGCAGCGCAGATCCTTGTTTCATGGGGAGATCGCCCCCATGCGCGAGATTTTATGAACATGCTTGAACAGCAGGTTACAAGTACGCCGCAGCGTCTGGCGCTTTCTTCCTTGTCTGCGCAGTTGGGTTTGCCGGATATAGCTGTAACAGTCTCCCGCCATGCGGGGCGAGATGGCGTATTTCTGCTGCGCTCTGGCTGGCCGCTGCCTTATACGCCGCCATCCAGCACGCTACCGGCAGGTGTTGCACTGGGCCTGATGCGGCAGGAAAGTAATTTCAATCCAGATGCTGTCAGCCCTTCCAACGCTATCGGGCTTATGCAGCTCAAGCCTTCTACCGCAGGAGATATGCTGCGCGTAACGGGTCTGCCGGCGTCTGCTGCAACAGCTGCCGGGCTGCATGACCCGGAAAATAACATGAAATTGGGTACAGCCTATCTGGAGCATATTCAGTCTCGCTTTGGGGTGGTGGTGCCGTATATGGCTGCGGCCTATAATGGTGGGCCTACCCGTTTGGCGCGTTGGCTGAACACAGCCGGTAATCCGGCCCAAAATGGTGCTTCTGCCGAAGAGATGATCGACTGGATTGAGAGTATTCCTTATTCCGAAACACGAAATTACGTGCAGCGTGTGTGGGAAAACATGACCATCTATGTGGCATTGGGGAACCAGTAAAATGGATATGGCAAGAGTGATTGCAACATTCGGCGGTTGCGGGCTTGCCCCACGCGCGCCGGGCACCGTTGGTTCTTTGGCGGCATTGATAACGGGGCTGCCATTGCTAAAGCGCCCACGCCTTTTGGTGGCGGGTATTGCAGCCGTAACTGTGGTGGGGTGGTGGGCCACAAAACGCAGCGGCCAAGGCGAAGATCATGGTTGGATTGTAATTGATGAAGTGGCGGGAATGTGGATAGCCCTGCTGGCCTGCCTACCTAAAACAGAAGAACAAGCCCGTGAAAAATGGTTCTGGATGTATCCCCTACTGGCTTTTGCCTTTTTCCGGTTGTTCGATATTACAAAGCCCGGCCCGGTTGGCGTGCTGGATAAGCGGCATGATGCCATAGGTGTGATGGGAGATGATGTGGTTGCCGGTTCCATGGCAGCGTTATGTGTAAAGGGCGTGCGTGAGTGTATGGCGCGCATAGCGCACTAACCGGAAGGTTTGTTTTTATGGCTGTGGCAGGTTTTTCTTTTTCAGATCAGTCTGTTTTGGCAGCGGCTGAGCGCACGCTTTTGCGTTTGCGGCACATGAGCGTGCGCGTGGTTACGGCAGAAAGTTGCACAGGCGGGTTGGTTGCGGCCATGCTTACCCATTTTCCCGGTTCTTCTGATGTAACGGAAGGTGGGTTTGTAACCTATTCCAACACCATGAAGCAGGCTGTGCTTGGTGTGCCCGCCCAGATATTGGAAGATTATGGTGCTGTAAGCGTCCAAACTGTAGAAAAAATGGCTGAAGGTGCCTTAAAAGCCTCTCCTCAGGCCTCCATTTCCGTGGCGATTTCAGGCATAGCTGGGCCAGATGGTGGGTCTGCAGAAAAACCAGTGGGGCTTGTATGGTTTGCAACAGCCATGAAAAATGATGCGGTTGTAACGGATAAGCAGATTTTTTCCGGAAACCGAGAGGAAGTACGTGCAAAAGCCGTATTCCATGCTTTTGAATTGATTTTGCAGCGTTTGAGCTGAAAACAGACAGAAATACTGCTGCCAGAAAAGACTGACAGCAGTACATAAAACCCCAAATTATTGTACGGGCACTGGTGCCGGCAGCTGCCCATTGGCTGGAACTGTAGGTGCTTTGGGAAAAGCAGGCGCTTTTACACCTGTGCCCGCAGCGACCGGAGCTGGAATACCCGGGGCAGATACGCTTGGCGCTGTAAGAGTTGGTGCGGCTGGAACAGTGGGCGCACCCACGCCAGATGTTGCCCCGGCAACGGTAGGCACCTGATTGTTCTGCGCAGCAGCCAAGCTTTTCGCGTTCAGGTCAGCTGTTTCAGCATCCCCATTGTTCTGGGCAGATTTTTCACCTTCGGCGCATTTACCGTTAAGGCAATGTTCATGGTGATGGTGGTGATGTGTATGCGCACCATCATGCGTTGCTGTTCCGGCAGCCAAGGCAGGCACAACAGCCAGCGTTGCGGAGGATGCCAGCAGAGCGGCAGCAAGGATTTTTTTCATATGGATATATTTCCTTAATGAAGGTTGAATCGCCTTTTCACAGGCAATTCCCATATTCCACAATAGGTTACAGAAAATTGCCTGTTTGTATCATAAGCAGGCTTTCAACCGAAACAAAGGAAATTAACCACAGAAAATCACCCGCTTGTGCAGTTAGGTTGCTGGGTGTTCACTGGTGCAGGTTTGGGCTGTGCCGGGTATCTGGTTTTGTGGTGGCCCATATACTTCACGCGCGCGCTTGATAAAGGCAGATACCATAAGCCGTGTGGCTTCTGTAAACACTACACCAATAGCAGCTTGCAGAATGCGTGAGCGGAACTCAAAATCTACAAAAAACTCTACAAGGCACCCTTCAGGCGTTGCAGTGAATTTCCAGATATTGCGTAAATACCGGAATGGTCCACGTTCATACCGCACAGTGATGGATGACGGACGCGCCAGCGTTACGCGTGATGTAAAGCTTTCCCGGAACGGGCCAAAACCAATGGTCAGATCCGCAACCAGTTCCGTAGTGGTGCGAGAGCGCACCTTGGCTGCAACGCACCAGGGCAGAAACTTGGGATACTGGCCAACATCGGCAACAAGATCAAAAATCTGGTCCGGGCGATAAGGTAAAACACGCTTTTCTGCGTGCTGTGGCATTATATATCCTCCTTCAGGCGGGCATTGCGTGCATCACGCAGTGCGGCAAAGTCGGCATCGGCATGGTAGGAGGAGCGCGTAAGTGGGCTGGAACTGACCTGCAAAAACCCTTTTACACGTGCCATTGTGCCGTAGTCCTCAAACTCTGCCGGGGTAACAAAACGTGCAACTGGGGCATGTTTGACTGTAGGCTGGAGATACTGGCCCATTGTAATAAAATCTACATCTGCCACGCGCAGATCATCCATGACCTGAGCGAGTTCCATCTTTTCTTCCCCTAGCCCAAGCATTAGCCCGGATTTGGTAAAGATGGATGCATCAAGCTGTTTTACCCGATCCAGCAAGCGCAAAGACTGATAATAACGTGCCCCCGGACGAATGGTGGGATACAGGCGCGGAACAGTTTCCAGATTATGGTTGAACACATCAGGCCGTGCTTCAACAACCACTTCTAACGCGTTCTTTTTACGTAAAAAATCTGGTGTCAGAATTTCAATGGTTGTTTCCGGGGCCGCCGCACGGATGGCATGAATAACCCGTGCAAAATGCTGTGCGCCTCCATCTTCCAGATCATCCCGATCTACAGATGTAATCACCACATGGCGCAGGCCAAGGCGGGCCACGGCTTCTGCCACACGGGCAGGTTCATCCGCATCCAATGCATGCGGCAGCCCGGTAGTAACATTGCAGAAAGCGCAGGCGCGTGTACAGATTTCCCCCATGATCATCATGGTGGCATGGCGCTGAGACCAGCATTCCCCAATGTTCGGGCATGCGGCTTCCTCACACACAGTTACCAGCTTGTTGCTGCGCATCAATGCACGCGTTTCGTGATAAACGGGGTGATTGGGTGCCTTAACGCGTATCCATTCCGGTTTACGGGCTATGGGGTTGTCTGGCCGGTGTGCTTTTTCTGGATGACGCAGCTTGCTGGAGCTGCTGCTTCCTGTTCGATGATCAATCACAACGCGAATAGACATATCTTTGCCCGCTTTTGCCAAGGGTTACCACAGAACTGGAACGCTCCTGCCGTACAGTCAAGGCAGGAACGCTCCATATGGCGCTCTGGTCACATCAAACCCTTGAGATGATACACCAAAACTAGAAGTGAAGTGCTCCGCCATAAGCGGCCAGAACGGCTTCGTGCATGGATTCAGAAATGGTGGGATGAGGGAAAATGGTTTCCATCAAATCGGCTTCAGTCAGCTCTGCTGTGCGGGCAATTACAAAGCCCTGAATCATTTCCGTAACTTCCGCGCCAATCATATGCGCACCCAAAAGCTCACCTGTCTGGGCATCAAATACGGTTTTCACCATGCCTTCAGGCTCACCCATGGCAAGTGCTTTACCGTTGGCCATAAGAGGGAACTTGCCAACACGCACCTTGTAACCGGCTTCCTTGGCGCGGGCTTCTGTATAACCCACGGAAGCCACTTGGGGGCGACAGTATGTGCAACCAGGGATTTTTGTAATATCAATGGGATGCACGGTTTTTCCGGCAATGGCCTCAACGCACATGACAGCTTCATGGCTGGCTTTGTGGGCAAGCCACGGGGCCCCGGCCAAGTCACCAATGGCGTAAACGCCGGGTTCACCCGTACGGCACAGATCATCCGTAACCACGTGGGTGCGATCCACTTTGATCTTGGTGCCTTCCAGCCCGATGTTTTCAACGTTGCCGACAATGCCCACGGCAGAAATTACGCGGTCTACGGTAATGGTTTCCGTTTTGCCGCCTACTTCCACTGGCACAGTCACATCATTCTTGCCCTTTTTCAGCGCCCCAACCTTGGCACTGGTAAGAACACGCATGCCCTGTTTTTCAAATTCCTTGCGGGCCAAGGTGCTGATTTCTTCGTCTTCCACGGGTAGAATACGCGGCGCAACTTCCACCAGCGTAACTTCAGACCCCATGTTGCGATAGAATGAGGCAAATTCCGTGCCAATAGCGCCCGATCCAATTACCAGAAGCCGCTTGGGCAGCTCATCTGGCACCAAGGCTTCTCGGTAAGACCAGACAAGTTTGCCATCTGCTTCCAGCCCCGGCAATGCACGCGCACGTGCGCCTGTGGCCAGAATAACGTGCTTGGCAGTAAGCGTTTGTGATGCCCCACTTTCCGGCTGCACCAGTACTTTGCGCTTGCCACCAGAAGCAGTGCCGTCCAGCTTGCCAAATCCTTTAAAAACAGGAACTTTGGCCTTTTTCAGCAAGTGTTGAACACCAGAGGCAAGCTGTTTGGAAACAGCACGAGAGCGTGCAACAATTGCTTTAAAATCAAAGCTTACGCCATCGGCCTTAAACCCATATGTGCCAAGGTCATGCAACAGGTGGTTGATCTCGGAAGCACGGAGCAATGCCTTGGTGGGAATACAGCCCCAGTTTAGACAGATACCCCCAAGGTGGTTGGCTTCCACCACAGCAACGGACAACTTAAGCTGTGCTGCCCGAAGTGCTGCCACATAACCGCCCGGCCCACCGCCAATAACAATGATATCAAAATCAGTCTGGCTCATAATATATGTGATCTCCAGAAAGCCACGCGGTTACAGAACGAGTGAGAGCGGAGATTCCACCGCTGCCCGGAAAGCAGAAAGCCAGCGCGCCGCAGCAGCACCATCCACCACACGATGATCAACCGAGAGGGTGACGGTCATGACAGTGGCAATAGCCAGTTCATTCCCCTTAACCACAGCCTGTTTTTTACCCGCAGCAATAGCCAGAATGGCAGCCTGTGGTGGGTTAACAATGGCGGCAAAGTCTTTCACGCCATACATGCCCATATTGGAAATAGAAAATGTACCGCCCTGAAATTCTTCTGGTTTCAGTTTGCCAGCACGAGCGCGGGCAATCAGATCCTTAGCTTGCTGACTGATCTCTTTCAGGCTCTTGCGGTCTGCCTGTTTGACAATAGGTGTGATCAACCCATCATCAAGAGAGACCGCAACCGAGATATCTGCATCTTCATGCATGATCATGGCATCTTCTGTGTAAGACGCGTTCACTTCCGGCACCTGTTTCAAGGCCACGGCAGATGCCTTGATCAGCATGTCATTCACTGACAGCTTGAAAGCATCAGCTCCTTCCGCCGGAGACATGGCATTAAGCTGCGCGCGCAGCGCCAACAGCGCATCCAGTTCCACATCAATGGAAACATAGAAGTGCGGAATGGTGGCTTTGGATTCACTCAAGCGGCGCGCGATAACCTTGCGCATAGTGGTATGTGGCACAGTACGGCTGCCACCAGATGCTGGAGCAGCAAAAGCCACCTGTTCAGAGCTTGGAGCTTTGCTAAGGGCTGCTTCTACATCCCGCTTTACAATACGACCATTGGGCCCTGTTCCTTTTAGGGTAGCCAGATCGATATTGTTTTGGTGAGCAATACGCCGCGCAAGTGGAGATGCGACAATCCGCCCCACAGGTTTTTCTGCCCGGCGTGCCGGCGTAGCAGCCTGTGTTGCCACAGATGTGGAAGGCGCAGATTGCGGCACGGGGGCAGGTTCTGCGGCAGCCACATTTTTAGGCGTATCAATATTGTCTGG
>NZ_PEBQ01000145.1 GCF_002738225.1 Acetobacter pomorum
TCGATCACGCGTTGCGGCTTGCAATTCAAAAACACTTATCAGGAAACGCGAAGGAAAAGCGGCGACTGAAGCTGCGTTCCACCAGATTCAGGGAAGTCTCGAAGCAGATAGGCCGCTGGAGATCGTGCAGATTGACCACACCAAAGTTGACCTGATGCTGGTTGACGATGTTACTCGTGCGAGCATCGGTAGGCCTTGGTTGACGTTGGTGATGGATATTCACACGCGTATGGTTCTCGGGTTCCTTCTGTCTCTTGAAGCTCCCAGCACCACTTCAGTCGCGCTTGCCCTTACACAGGCGGTTCTCCCCAAAGATTCCTGGCGTGCGGAGCGCCTAATCGAAAACAGCTGGCCAACGTGTGGGCTCCCTCGCTGTGTTCATGTCGATAATGGAGCGGAGTTCCATAGCCGTGCGTTCGAGCGTGGTTGTGAGCAACACGGCATTCAGATTGCTTATAGACCGCCCGCCACTCCACGTTATGGTGGACACATAGAACGTTTGATGGGCACGCTGATGCACCGCATTCAGGCATTACCAGGCACCACATTTTCGAATGTTGTGGAGAGAGGGGATTATCGCTCCGAAGAACGTGCATGCCTGTCATTTCGAGAGTTTGAACGCATATTGGCGCTGGAAGTGCTTGGTCCGTATCATAATGAAATTCATCGTGGTCTTGGCCAGCCTCCTATAGCAAAATGGACGTCGAGCATCGAAACAGCTGCTTCCCGATATCCTTTGGATGCCCAGGCCTTTCTTCTTGATTTTCTTCCCTATGAAACACGGGTGATACGACGCGATGGTGTTCGGTTATTCAATATCCAATACCAAGATGGAGGCCTTGCACATCTGCTTGGGCGTCCCGATACGCGTTTGCGAGTGAAATACGATCCCCGTAATCTTTCCTCTGTTTATGTCGAACTGCCTGATGGCGACCATGTCAGAGTTCCATACGCAGATTTACGTCGCGAACCTATTACTCTGTGGGAACATCGTACGGCGGTTCGCCGTCTGAAAGATGAGGGGCGTCGCAGTGTAGATGAAACCTCAATTTTTACCGCCATTCGGGAACAACGCGCTATTCTTGAGGAAGCGCGCGGTCAGAGCCGTGAGGCACGCAGGAGTGTCGTTCGTCGTGAAGTGGCCCACAGACATGCTGGCAGTGCACCAGAACCATTTCCTGCTGGGGCAACAGAAGAGGATGCAGACCGTATCCCGATGCCGCCACCAGGCGCTCATAGCGGTGTGGAGATCTGGTAATCATGTGCCCTGCAGAATGGTTGCATCTTCCAGAAGACGTAAGACCACTTGCTGCATTGGGGAGCGAAGAGAGGATCCGCCATATCCGCGCCAAGCGTTGGGTGGATTACCCCCATGCTGACCGCGTAATGAGGCGCCTCAATGAGATTTACGCCCAACCACGATCAGAGCGTATGGAAAATATGCTTCTGATCGGCCATAGTGGCATGGGGAAAACGACGCTTGTCCGGAAGTTCGAACGTACCCACACTGTCAGAGTTGGGAATAGCGGGACATGCCGCCTACATCCCATAGTCGTCATGCTAATGCCACATGACCCAACAGGACCTCGCTTTTTTGCACAGTTGCTCAAAGCAATCGGCGTTCCCACAATCGACAGCTTCGAGAGAACAGCCCCACGCGAGTCAACGGTTCTGCGTGTGTTGGCCGAAGTGCAGGCTAAAGTCATTGTTATTGACGAGATGAATTCTGTTTTAGCGGGTACGGCCCGTCAGCAACGATTGTTTCTGCAATTGCTGCGCTGGCTGTCGAACGAGTTACGGGTTGCTCTGGTGGGGATTGGTGTACCGGAAACCCGGCACGCTTTGCTTTCTGATGATCAATTACGAAACCGTTTTATGAATTTGGAACTTCCTGCATGGGAAAATGGTGAGGACTTCAGTCATTTCGTGACAAGGTTGGTATGGAGCCTGCCGTTACGAGAACCGTCGCCTGTCGACTCCCGACGGTTAATGAAGATGCTGATCGGGCGCACAGGAGGTATTACTCTCGGCACATGCAAGGCGATTGAACGTGCCGCCATCATGGCTATTCGTTCTGGAGCAGAACGTCTGGATTATCAGGCTTTCGAGCACGCAGAAGTTTGGGACGGTATTGAAGCACCTGTGTTGATGGCGGGACATCGAAGGAAATCTCGCCTTGGCTAAAGAGGGAACACCGTCATCCCTCCCAATCATTCCGTTTCCACACAGAGCAGAAGTGTTTTCCTCGTGGCTAGCCAGACTGGCTGCCCGCTACGATCTCCGTGCCGATCACCTTGCTGTTCATGCCGGATATCCTCTCCGAGGGGCAAGGGAACTGGACTGTTATCTGCTGAACCAGGCGGATCGTGCCCTTGTAGACATGACAGGTCTATCTCATCGCTCAATCAAGACGATGCGATGTGCTAGGCCACAAGCACGTCTATGGGTTCGAGATCATCCCGTATGGTGTCGGCAGTGTGTACGGGAAGATCTGCTAAAGGGAGATGAGCCCTGGGAGCGGCGGGTGTGGCGAACAGGGGCGACTGTGTTCTGCGAGCATCATCGACGACTTCTGGAAGAGGTCTGTCCACGATGCAACAAGATAGATAAGGGGTGTCTTTTTCTCAGTGACAAAGGACGGATGCAGCCGCTGTGCGCTGTCAAAGGTGACAAAATTAGTTTGTGGGGAAGAGCACCAGATGATCAGCTTCCTTGGGGTCTGACAGCAGACAGAACAATGTTACGGTGCGTGAAAGCTCTGAGCATGGATCTCAGTCGCAGCCTTGTTGGGCAGACACTTCGCGCACAATGGCGTGGTGTCAGCAGAGAACGCTGTCTGACGACAATTGTTGAAGAACTTACGCTGATGATACTGATCACGATCAATCATCTTCCAAAACCTCAACCGCCGCTTTGCTGGATGCTGGAGCAGCCGGACTGGAAAGCCTCGTTCCGTTATACACCGGCCATGCTGCCAGTTTCTCTGGCAGCCAGCATTATCGTGCTTGCTTCGGTAATATTGTCCGACCACCAGTTTCTTGAAGAACGCATTTTCTGGGATCCTTCAGGATGTCAGATTGCCTGCGAACTACTTACGCCGGAGAGCTATGTGATGTGGCTGCATCCGAAAGTAAGATCATGGGGCCGACAGATCGTCACTGCACCGTTTGGCTTGTAACTTAATTAAGGAATTTTTTCACCTAATTAAGGTTACTTTTGGTGTGGTTTGGCGGCGTGGAAGCCGGGATTCACCTAATTAAGGAATTTCGACAACAAACCTCCCTTTTTCCGGGAGCCCATCTACATGCGATAAGTGGAATTA
>NZ_PEBQ01000146.1 GCF_002738225.1 Acetobacter pomorum
TATCCGGTAGATAATCTTGGCGGGGATTACGGCACGCCTCAGCCTGGACATATTGCCGCTTCGGGCCAGTTTACGATCAACGGAGGTCTGGCCGATTTTCTGTATCGAAATGACATCGGTGTTCACGAGGGGAACACGATGCATACGAATATAGACATGACAGGGAACCGTCTGGACTCAACCGGGGAAATCAATGGTCGAAATCCTTCGACAGGTACCAATTCGAATGTTGCGGTAGGAAGTCAGTTGATTGGTCACAACTGGACGGATCCGAGCGATACGAAGGTGTATGTGGCCAACTCTCTTGGCGTTTGT